>NZ_AZRH01000009.1:0-193561 GCF_000512315.2 Morganella sp. EGD-HP17 | reverse complement strand
GCACCTTATCCAATGGTGGCGCGTTTATTTACCCCGACCTAAACAACGAAAAATTGACATTATTTAACCCCCATAACGGCAATGAAGCGGACGTCAGCTGTGAAGCCGCTGGCATTGCTGTCTGTCTTATTCTTTACAGTATTTGGTCATTTAAAACCGAAAGTGACGTGATGTGTGAGCGCTTTTATCAGCTACGTGACTATGCCGCACTGCACGCTGAATCTATTGCTATTTTCCATTTAATTGATTAACCCGGAGTAAAACCATGACTCGATTAGCCTCTCGCTTTAGTTCTGCTAACAGCATTCGCCGTGACCGCCCACTCACTACCGACGAATTATTTCGCACTGTTCCCAGTGTTTTTTCCGGAGAAAAACACGACTCCCGAAGTGACCGATACCGTTATATTCCCACGATTACGTTATTGGATAGCCTTAAAAAAGAAGGCTTCTATCCTTTCTTTGCCTGCCAAACGCGTGTGCGTGATGCCAGTCGCCGAGAACACACCAAGCATCTACTTCGATTACGCCGTCATGACCAAATCACGGGGAGCCAAGTCCCTGAAATTATCTTACTCAATAGCCACGATGGCTCCAGCAGTTATCAGATGCTGCCCGGTTTCTTTCGATACGTATGTGCGAATGGGCTGGTTTGTGGAGACAGCTTTGGGGAAGTCAGAGTGCCCCATAAAGGGGATGTGCTGAATAAAGTGATTGAAGGCGCCTATGCGGTGTTAGAGACCTTCGATGCGATTGCCGATAAACGCGAGCAAATGCAATCCTTACAGTTACCGCATTCAGCACAACACATCTTTGCCCAAGCCGCATTAACGTACCGTTATGGTGAAAAGCATCACCCCATCACCGAGGCCCAAGTGTTACAACCTCGGCGCGTCGAAGATAAGAAAGAGGATTTATGGACAGTCTATCAACGTTTGCAGGAAAATCTAATCAAGGGGGGATTATCCGGTCGTACCGTCAAAGGAAAACGAGCTCGCACGCGCTCTGTAAATGGGATTGATGGCGATATCAAATTGAACAAAGCGTTATGGGTACTCACAGAACAAATGCACACACATTTCTCCGGGCGTCAACGCTTATAGCCTCTGTGCATAATAAGCCATACTTAATCTACGGTGAACACAATGAAATTATCAGAACGGCAAATAAAAACCTTAGGCAATGTTAAACTCAATTACGCTCCACTCTGCAATAAAAGAACGCTGCTGTCATTGGAGAAAAAAGGCTTAATCCACTGGCACCTATCAAACCGTTGGGTTTTAACAGAATTCGGTTTTCACGTATACAACAAAATAAATAAACGTCATGGTTTATAAAGCATTACATCGCCCCCCAATGAACAAATATAATTTCATCGTATTTTGGCATTCAATAATACCCAGTACATTAATCCATTCGATAACGGAGATGATCCTTTACGTGTCATTTATTCCCTTCTTATTTCATCAAATCATTCATTAACGATTTTTCTTATTTAAGCGACAAAACAGCACTTGATCGATTACGCCGATCGATAACCGTTTATTGATAGCCATGATCGATATTACCGATCGTATTTTAATTATTGATAGGTAAAACAGATCAATTAAGTTAAACTATCTCACGCTAAATTATCTTTATGTCAGTGATATTAAGGTGATTGAGTCAAATCTTTCATGCCTTCCACTGACATAACGCGATTCAACCATACTTAATGTGATATTGATTAAAAGGAAATCAATCATGAAAAAAGCGTTTATTGTTTCCGCCCTAATGGGGGGCATTTCATTACCGGCATTCGCTAACACAGATGACAGTAAAACGGGGCTTTATGTTACGGGTAAAATGGGCGCATCCATTGTGCAAATGTCCGGCCAGCAGTTTGTCTACAGCGGCTATGCTGATGCCGGTGATAATGGCACCAAAAATGGGGATAGCCATCGTACGGGGGTATTTGGCGGTGGACTTGCGTTGGGTTATGACTTTTCCAATCAGTTTGATATCCCTGTTCGCGCTGAATTGGAATTTATGGCGCGTGATAAAGCGAGTTCAACCTACAACATCCGCGACCGTGTGCGTAATGGCGTACATCAAACTCGTGATATTAAAAACCAAATCAAACTCAATACGTTAATGGTCAATGGGTATTACGACATTAAAAATAGCTCAAATTTCACGCCGTATATCTCTGTAGGGCTAGGCTATGCGGCCGTGGATTTTAAAACCACCCGCGCTGATGCTTATACCCCAGGGCTCTCTCTGCATGATACTCACACGCATACCGCCAATAACTTTGCCTGGAGTGTCGGTGCGGGGGTGAACTATGCCATCAATGACGATTGGGATATGGGTCTGAGTTATCGCTATTTAGATGCCGGAAAAGCCGACATCACGACAGTGGTGGGCGATGGGGAAAACACCTCAAAAATCAAAGTGAAGGCCAACGATATCCTATTTGGTTTGACTTATCGATTCTAATCTCTGGCATTCAACCTTATAGATTACCCTCAACTTACCTAGCCAACATGCCTTTTTGATGTTGGCTATTTTACATCCTAAAAAAGGTAGCTACATGAACTCATCTTATTTTATAAAATACCTGCTAATTGCTTTTGTCATTAGCGCAATTGTCGTTGTTTATAATTGGATTTCCCCTACCGGTCATATCTACGGTGTTTGGGCAGGGATTAAGTTTTTCGTTGTCATGGGATTAGGCACCGGAGTGGGCATGTTTATCGGTAATGCTATACGACTCGCGATTATGCCTGATTACATCACAACACGCGAAGGTGCGATAGGGCTGATACAAGCCAAGCTCTTTTGGGCTATCGGCCCTCAAGTCATTGGCTGGTTTGTCGGGCTAATCCCTGTGTACTCTTTCTTTTATGGCTGAATATCCAATGAAAAATCTCAACCTATTTCGTTTATATCTGCTCCTTTTGAGCTTATTCCTGATAACCAGTTGTTCAGAGTCACCCAAAGAGGTTTTTATGCATCAATGTGTTAACAACAGTAATGCCTTTAATAAACAGGAGTGTGAATGCGCCTTCACTCTTCTGACTAAAAAATTCCCTGAAGACAAACTCGCCCAATTTATGGCATCAAAAATCAATACGGCACAATCATTAACTGAAGAACAACGCCAATATCTCGGTTATTCCGCCAAAGCGCTTCAATATTGTTCTCAACATCGCAGAGGTTAAATGATGATGAAAAAAATACTATTAGCCTGTGTTCTCATGAGCGGCTCACTAAGTGCATTTGCTATCCCCAATTATTGGTCGGCAACCTTCGCACAAGGCTATATGGAGTACGGTATCAGTAATGATAAACATCTCAGTGTTATTCTTGCCTGTAATATTGCTGCTGATGAGGAATATGATAATGGCGTTTATCTTTATCAAGATGGACATCCTATCGATACAAACAATATCGCCTTTGTTATTGACGATGAAGTCTATTACATTCCGGAGGAAACCAAAACGCGTAGTGAAGGTAATGCCTGGACTCTCTTTACGCAAGCAATAACAAAAGCAAACTCATTTGCAGTATACGCCAATGATAAACCGATTGGTCAGTTTACCCCCAATCCTAAAAACAGGGCAAAAATTTTTGCCGACTTTGAATGTAATGCCGTATTTTATCGCGATATTGCCCACTGATCCCCTTCTATTTTGTTTATCGGCCCATCAAAATTGGGCCATTTTTCATTGATATCAATCATCTCATTCATTATCATTGTAAGAGACCAAATAAACAGGCCTCCATGTGGCTCCCTGCTCTTTTCGATATCATGGTGTATCATTATTTCCTAATAGAAATCGAAATCATATTCTCAAAAAAGAGATCATTTTGGTGCTCGGCAAATACTATTTTAGGGACTGAGGGTACAATTGAGGGTACAAATTAAACCAAATTTAATTAATTATTTTAAATACATGATGTTATGATAAAAAGTCGATTCCGAGTCCGGCACCACTATTCAAAGAACCCGCCTTATGGCGGGTTTTTGCTTTTCAGGCTTCTGTAAAAACAGGTTTCCTGTCCCCGCCGGATACAACCACAATCAACTCTGTGCCCTTCCGGCACAACAGGTGATTTCATTTCGCTGCTTTGCCGCATACCGGTCGGTTAATACAGTTACATTTGTATTAGTGATATCATTTTTAAGGCGCGATTTTCCGGTTTTTTATCTTTCCTCTCATTTATTCCTTTTTTAAATCACAACTTTCAAGAAAAGAAACCTGAGCCGGTAAATACGTGTTGGTCGCCATCCGTTTCCGGAAAGATCATATTATATAACGATGGAGCGCCGGGTAAGGTGCTAAAACGAAGCCGGATCGGCTACAATGGTGTGATACAAACCACTGGTACCGGCATGAACCCCGGAGGAATTTATGGAAAATATAGTACCGGATAAATACTACGATATCGCTGATGAGTACGCGCTGGAATCGGAAGAACCGGTTGAAGAGCAGGAGTATGACGGACTGGCGCACTATTTTCAGTTACTGATCACCTGTCTGACGAACAATGAAGAGATCAGTGAGGAAGCCCAGAAAAAGATGGCAGCTGAAGCCGGTATTAATAAACAGCGTATCGATGATATCGCTGAATTTCTGAACCGCTGGGGTAATGATTAAGTCACTATCAGCGCCGGACACAAAAAAACCGGGATAACAGTATTCCTGTTACCCCGGCCGGATGTTACTGACAGTTAAAAGCGGTATTTCAGACCTAACATACCCTGTGTATCCGAGTAATGATCACTGCCGGCCTGCTGCGCCACGTTAAACCAGATGTCCGCATTGCGGGTCAGTTGTCCTTCAATCCCCACTTTAATTTCACCGATATTGCGGGTGCCGGACTGACCAACGTGATCGTCGTCCATGGACACGCCGGTCATCTTACTGTTATTCAGCCAGTTAATTTCAGCAAACGGCTGGAAGTGACGATCATTGTCTTTATCCTGCAACGCCTGTCCCAGTCCGTACACTCTTACCCCGAGACGGGTCTGAATATTCCCTTCACCGGTCGCCGATACGCGGGTACCGCCCCGCTCTGTATGGGTATCCATTTTCACACCCATATAGGTCACCTGTGCTTTCGGCTGAATAAACCAGCGGTTGGTACTGCCATCACTGCCCTGTGTTTCATTTATAAGGAAACTGTATCCGGCTTCGGCGGAAAGCGTGATACCGTCAGAATTATATTTTTCTTCCGGTAATTCGTCTCCGTTAATCCGGTTTTTAAACCAGTTGTACTGCACCCAGCTGTCAACATACAGACCGCTTTTATCCGCTTCATTCGCGTAGTAAGTACCGTAGATCCCGGCACTGTAACCATCTGCGTCAGATTTGGCTCTGGTCTTTGTCACATGGTTTGTGGTCTTGCCGCTGATGCGGCCGTAACCCGCCATTAACCCGATATGATAGCGGTTAAGATCATTATCAGACCACTGTGCGATATCCCCGCCCAGTTGTACCACATAACGGTTTGTCCCGGTTTTTAACTGTCCGTCGCCGCTTTTCACAGTTGAATGTCCGGCCACATTCCGCAGCCACAGACTGGTAACTTTGCGCTCACCGGTCAGTACATCGGTATATTGGGTTTCACCGAGACGATCATGCAGACGCACATTAAACAGGTTATTTGCCATATACAGGTTATTGATATATCCCCCGGCTTCCGGGCGGACTACCGGTTCCGGTTTTGGCTCCGGTTTTGGCTCTGGTTCTGGTTCTGGTTCCGGTGTCACCGGGCTGTAATCTGATGTCAGATACCAGTTATTCTCATTGCCGTTTTTACCGCGTCCCAGATAATAATCATACGCCCCGGCAACAATCCGCCCGTTCTGAGTGAAAGTACCGTCAGAAATACCGTCAACCGTGATAACTTCAATGCCGTTGAGTATGGTCAGCCCGCCCTGCCCGCCGATATTCACAAAACTGACGGTAGTGGTTCCGGCAGAATTACCTTTGATCAGCAGTTTATCAGTCGGTGAATCATCCCCGTTCAGCACCGTATTCATAATCAGGTGGCCGCCGTTACCGGTGTAATCACCAGCCACGGTCAGTGTTTTCGGTACAAAGGCGTCCGGATCGCTCAGATCATCCGGAGAGTTATAACGGAGTGTCGCACCGGTCAGTGTCAGGTTTGACAGCACTGAATCAGCGGTCATATTCCAGATACTGCTGGCACCGGCAATATCCAGATTAATGGTACCGTTTGTGGTCGTATTCGGCGCGCCTGCCGCATTATATTCCAGTGAGTTGGTACTGCCGGTGAACCGGCTGTTATCCGCCATCTGCAGATCAATAATCCCTTTTGTCTCTGCTTTCATATCGCCGTCAACGGTGAATACACTGCGGATGCTGTCACCGGACAGGCGATCAGAAGAGGATATCTGTGAATCCGCCCCTTTGGCATACAGGGCAAATTTCCGGCCGTCACTGACCACATTAATGGTGGTATCACCGCCGAGATATACCTGACTGCCCGCAGTGACTGTTGCACCACCAACCTTTTTCGATCCGGCTTCGGCATAAATACCGTGTGCCGTCGTGCCTTCGGCGCGGATATTCGTTGAACCCAGTTCGATAATACCGCCTTTGTTGGCATAAACCGCATGCGCAGAGCCGCCGTTTGCCACAATGGTGCTGTTATCGCCGATCACCACACGGGCATCCCCGGTTGCTGCGGAGTTGGTATTCCCGGCGTAAACCGCATATCCGGTGCCTAATTCGCGTCCCAGAAATTCCAGATTACTGCCGGCCTCGTGCGAAATAATGACCGCATTTTTCCCGAGAGTAATCAGGTTTTCGTTGGTGCCGGTGGTTGATGAGTTAGCACGCACCCCCATCCCGAATGCATCAATATAGGCATCGTCACCCACGGTAATCACCGTGCCGTTACTCTCCTTACCGACGTTGAGACCATCAGCGGAAGAGCCGGTGGTTTTGATGGTTAACTTATCAATGTTGATTTTACTGGCACCGTTTTTTGTCACGATACCGTCAGATTTGGCGCCGCTGGTTTCAATATTCAGCTCATTGAAATTATAGGTGCTGCTGTTTCCGTAAACCGCCCAGCCCTGGAGTGGCGAAATTGATGCTTCCGGCGTAGTGTTGATGGTCACACTCGCATAATCGGATAATGCCGTTCCGCCGTGCTCACCGGAATTGTAATAATAAATGGTTGAGGTACAGGTCAGGTGTTTTTTTCCGTCACCGTCTGTCACCGATGTACAGGGATCCGCTATACCGGGAAGTGAATATAATCCCGACCCCAGTATAATAGATACCGGCAATGCGAATCTTTTTACAGATTTATATTTTTTCATAAGGGAAAGCCTCCCGGCGCAAAAATAAAAGCAGGATACAAAAGTAAAAATCAATTAAATAAAATCCATCCGGCTTTATTAATATATAAAGTCAGCAGATAAATATTATTATCAGAAATAATTCAGGTTATATTTACGTCACACATTACGTGTGTTTATCTGTTATTACAACCACGATGATAGATAAGATATTTTTATAATATTGTTGTTAATAAATTGTTATGTTTATTTTTAACTGATATTTCAATGAATTAATATGAAAGATGTAAGTAAACATTACTTAGTAACAAAATCCTCGGAATGTTTATTCTTTATTTATCTATAATTGGATTAACAATAGCATGAAATGCCACTTAATCGCAATTTACACAAAATTTAATGCATTGAAATCAAAACAAACAGAATTTTGTTACAGATGTTTATTTTCTTAACGCGCGACCGCACAAGATTTAACAATTAAATAATACCGCTGCTATCACACTCCCTCTGTGATAAAAACAATACAAACAACTGTAAAGCAAGCAATAATTTAATATTGTCATATTATACTGATGGCGAAATATACTGAAAAACGCCCATTATTACAGACAAAATAACGCATTTTATGCTCACGATTTGCTTAACATGTCTTGTCAGACAATGACACGAAAAGATCGAATAAAAAATTTCAACAAAAAATTTATGTAAAACATGAGAGATTCTTTATATTTTGCGCTGTGTCAAATAAAAGTGATTAAACTACATACCAAATATGTAAATTTATGAAAATAATAAAACATACCAAGATTATATTTGCATCAAAAAATAACATGTGTTATTTAATTTTAATCATTAGATACACAATTCATTTTTTTGAAAAAAACACCAGACATGTTAATAAGACAAAAAAACACAACCGGTAATTATTTACCGGGAATAACAACCATTCCTGTTATGACAGATTTAATCTACGGAGATAAATGGTGCAGAAATATCAATGCATAGATTCAGATTTACTCAATAAAAATATCGGGGAGGTGCTGTACAGATTTCGTAAGCTGAAAAAAATAAGCGGTGAGAAGTTAGGCTTTACACTTGAAATCAGTCAGCAACAGGTTTCCCGCTATGAGCTGGGTAAAGGGAATCTGACGGTCAGCCTGCTGTTCCGGATACTCACAGCACTGGATATCTCACTGATCGTTTTTCTGAATGAACTCAGAAAACAATATGATTCATCAGATACTGTTCATACTTTATTGGACATAGATAATTTATTGTTTTTAAATAAAAATATTAATAAACCCGATTTTTTATTGTAAAAATAACCACACCTTCTGCCCCGGCCATGCCACTGTCACCGGGGCCATGACTCCCCCTCACTAAATAAACTGATTCTGTTATTTTTTAGGAAATACATCCCTGAGAAATAAAAAGATACTGCCCCTCTGCGCAACAAGTTGCACAGAAAACACACCTGCAATAAACACAGAGGAAAAACAATGAATCAGGATCTCAACACACAGGATCTGTCTGCACCGGCAGCCGGTATTGACCCGGTAGTACAGGTCATGGGCGGTAACAGTGATATCGCACTGGATTTGGTGGTAATTATTGATACCAGCGGCTCAATGTCAGATGAGTCCGCCGATCTGAGCCGTGAAATAGACGCAGCGATAGAGAAAGCGGCAGCCCGCTGTCCGTCTCAGCTGCGGGCGACTTTCCTGGGCATTCAGGGTACCTGGACCGGCACAAAGTTTGATCAGACAGTGAGTGATTATCTGATTGGCAAAGGCGCATCCGAGGGAAACTTACAGGCCAGAAAACCATTTACAGAGGCTGATGGCCGTGACCATGCCGGGAATAAGGAGGATTTATGCCGCGCGGTTATTGATGCCAGTAAATATTTTGACTGGCGTCCCGGCGCCCGGCGCGCCATTTTTGTACTGGGTGATGAAGGCATGGAAGGCGGCGGCGGAATACTGACCAGTGCCGCTGTCACGAAAAACAGTGAGGCTATTGGTGTCGCGCAGCTTCACGGCGTCAAAGTTTACACCTATCAGGGAACCCCGGATGACCGCCCGGAAAACCTTGATCGCTTCCCGTCGATTGCGGAAAGAGACAAAGTGACAAAGGAGTATCAGCGGCTGGCAGAGCAGACCGGCGGGCGTTCTTATATCTACACCACCGGTATCGCGAACTTCCTGCTGGTATTACAGGAAATTCTCTGTGACAGCCTGACGCCGCCGGTGATTCCGGATAACGGTCATTCACATGCAGACTGCCGCGATGTGTGTGAACAGCTTTCCTCAATTATTTCCACCGTCAATAAGCTGGCGGATATTATCAATAAAGCCATTGATGCCTGTTGCGGCACAGATGTTCATCATAACAAAGAGACTGCCGCCAAATGCAGTTGCTCCGGTAAAGTATAAACCGTAAATAATGAGTAAAAGCGCCCTGTTAATATCACGGCGCTTTTTTTATTTTTATCAGACGGATACCGTTTTTCGCCGGTGGGAAGACGGGAATGGCGGCAATACTGCATTTTTCAGTGCCAGTGATGCCGGATGGCGCAGTTGCTCAATACACCCCTGCGGCGATGTTTCTGCAATTTTGCCCTCATCCATAACCACCACGCGTGCGGCAAACCGGCTGACCAGCCGCAGATCATGTGTGACAAACAGATACGCAATCCCCTGCGTTTTCTGTAACTGCCCGAGCAGTGTCAGCAGAGATGCCTGCAGATGAATATCCAGGTTTGATACCGCTTCATCCAGGATGATCAGACGCGGATCCGGGGCCAGCGCCCGTGCAATGCAGATGCGCTGTAACTGTCCGCCGCTGATCTGCGACGGCAGTTTGCCGAGTACTGACAGCGGCAGTTCCACCATATCCAGCAGTTCCGCAGTCCGGGCTTTGCGCTGTGTTTCATCCAGTGAGGTCAGCAATTTCAGTGGTTCGGCAATAATCTGCTCCGGGGTAAAACGTGGATCAACCGCCCCCGGCGGATCCTGAAAGACCATCTGGATCTCCGAACGGAACTGCCGCAGCTGTTTTTTATCCAGTTTGCGCACCGGCATTCCGCGGTAAAAAACATCCCCTTTTTCCGGATATTCCAGCCCGCAGATCTGACGTGCCAGCGTGCTTTTTCCGCAGCCGCTGCGTCCGAGCAGGGCAACGGTCTCCCCTTCATTCAGGGTCAGGGAAATGTCATCGAGAATACAGCGCGGCTTTCCCGCTCCCATCAGTGAATGGCTTTGGTAGCTTTTGCTCAGGTGTTCAACAGAGATCAATGTCATGCGGAAAGCTCCAGATCATACAATGAAAGATGTGCAGAAATAAGATTGCGGGTCACCGGTGAGCGCGGCCGGGAAAAAATATCCTCCACCGGGCCGGTTTCAATAATGTTCCCGTCTGACAGCACCGCCACCTGATCGGCAAGACGCGCCACCACACCCATATCATGGGTGATCAGCAAAAGCCCGGTCTGCCGGTCAGATACTATATGATCCAGCAAATCGAGAATTTTCATCTGCACCACCAGATCCAGATCGGTAGTCGGCTCATCAGCAAACAGAAACGGCGCGTCGCTGAGGATCGCAATCGCGATCATCATCCGCTGTAACATGCCGCCGCTCATCTCAAACGGATAGAGCTTCAGGATATGCTCACTGTCCCCCAGTTCCACTTCCGCCAGCACATCGCGGATGCGTTTATCAATATCATGCAGCGGCTGCCGGGTGGCCTTCAGTGTTTCGGTAATATGCTGATGCATGGTCCGCACCGGGTTAAATGCACTGCGCGGGTTCTGCATGATCGACGCCACTTCCCTGCCGCGCAGAGCAGGTCATGGATTTGCCGGAGCCGCTCGCGCCGACCAGCGCCAGCACTTCGCCGCGCCGCAGTGAAAATGACAGATCAGAAATCAGGAAATGGGCATGATTATTATGCAGATACCCCGCCGACAGATGGCTGACCTCCAGTACAGAATGATTTAATGACATGTCCCGGCCCTCAGTGTCGGATCCAGACGATCACGCAGAGCATCCCCGAGGATGTTAAACGCCATCACACTGAAAAATAAAATTAAACCAGGCCAGAAAATCAGCATCGGTGATGTCCGGACAAACTGGCGGGCATCACTGATCATCACGCCCCACTCTGCGGTGGGAGCCGCCACGCCCAGCCCGAGGAATGACAGCCCGGAGACATGCAGCATCATGTGGCCGATATCCAGAGTCGCCAGCACGATCAGCTGGGAAATGGTGGCCGGAAACAGATGCCGGAGAAAGATCCGCACATTCCCGGCGCCGCTCAGACGTGCGGCCAGCAGAAATTCCCGGTGGCGCAGCGAGAGGATGATCCCGCGGACAATCCGCGCATACCATGCCCAGTGTGACAATGCGATCGCGATAATCACGTTTGTCAGCCCGGTACCGAGGATACCGATTAAAAACAGAGCCAGTACCAGTGTCGGGAATGTCAGGAACACATCGGTAAACCGCATGATGATTTGATCCGTCCGTCCGCCGGTAAACCCGGCAATGCCGCCGATCACCAGTCCGAGCGTCATAATAATCACCAGCGTGATAGCGACAGTGCCGAGAGAAATCCGCGCCCCGGCAATCAGACGGGAAAAAATATCACGCCCGAGATGGTCAGTACCAAGCCAGTACTGACTATCCGGTTCCTGAAGCCGGTTTGATAACTCCACCAGATCCGGATCATGCGGGGAGATCCACGGCCCGGCAATCATGGCCAGCACCAGCAGTGCCACCACAAACAGCGCAAACCACAACAAAAGATTGCGGCTCAGTGTCCGCCAGGCGGAAGGGGCTTTCAGTATCATATCGCTCATTCGATACCCTCCGCAGAGAGGCGGATGCGGGGATCCGCAATCGCATAAATAATATCCACAACCAGGTTACAGAGGACAAAAATCACCACCATCAGCAGGGTAAAGCACTGAATCACCGGATAATCCCGGTTCATAATGGCAGAGACCGCATAGCGCCCCACACCCGGCCAGCTGAAAATACTCTCGATAATCAGCGCGCCGCCGAGCAGTTCCCCGATATGCATACCGATAGCCGTGATCACCGGCAGCCAGGCGTTTCGCAGAATATGTGAGCGCTCCACTGTCATTTCAGATAACCCGCGCAGCCGCGCATAACGGACATGGCGCTGCCCGGCCACCTCAAGCATGCTTGCCCGCAGCAACCGGGCATTAATCGCCAGTGACATCAGCGAGATAGCAATGACCGGCATGATCAGGTGTTTTGCTTCCCCTTTACCCATCGGCGGCAGCCAGCCGAGGTGAATCGAAAAGAGCAGGATCAGCAGGAACCCCAGCCAGAAATTCGGCATGGAAACCCCGATAAACGCAATCACCCGCACCAGCTGATCCGGCCATTTTTCGCGGTAACGCGCCGCCAGCATCCCCATCGGCACAGACAGAATAATAGTCAGCGCCAGTGCCAGCCCCGCCAGTTGCAGTGTGGCGGGCAGGAAATAGAGCAGATCCGGCAGCACCGGTTTCTGTGTGGCATAAGAGATACCAAAATCCAGATGCAGCGCGTCAGACAGCCAGTGAAAATACTGGGTCATGATCGGCTTATCGAGACCGAGAAGCTCACGGGCGCTTTCCACCGCCTGCGGGGTCGGCGGAATTTTGGAGAGCCGCAGATAATCCAGCGCGGGGTCAGACGGCCCCAGGCGCAGGATCAGAAAGATAAACAGCGAGGTGCCGAGCAGCATCGGGATCAGCAGCAGCACCCGCCGGAAGATAAATCGCATCATAATCGCGGACCTGTTACTTCGCAGCCGGTGTCAGTTGATCAAACGGGATCTCATTAGACATCGCGCTGAACGGCACATCGCCGATTTCCGGTTTTGCCACCGCAATGGCAGTGATGTAGGTCAGCGGCAGATAAACGGCTTCTTCGTGCAGACGGGTCAGGATATCGTGATACAGCGCGCGGCGCTGTTTTTCATCCGTGGTGGTCAGCACCTGTGTGATTTTGGCATCGATCTCTGCTTTATCCGCCAGCCCCTGTTGTGCCTGATAATCGGCATGGGACGGAATACGCATGGAGCTGACAAATGCGTGCGGGTCAAACGGCGCACCCCAGGTGCCGTTGAAAATCATCCCGAAGCGGCCGTCTTTCTGACGTGAGTAGATACTGCTTTCCTCCTCTCCGACCAGCTTCACATCAATCCCGGCGCGGCGCAGATCGGCCTGAACCACTTCAGAAATCGACTTCGCCACCGCATCGGTACCGACAAAATTCAGCTCCACCACCAGCGGCTCGCCATCTTTCTCACGGATACCGTTTTCGGTTTTCGCTTTCCAGCCGGCGTTTTCCAGCAGCGATTTCGCTTCCTCAACGTTATAGGCATACGGTGTTAAGCCGGCGTCTGCATACGGCACATTTTCTGAGAAAAGGGTGTCAGCTTTTAATTGTGTGCCATACAGCACCTTTTCAATCATTTTATCTTTATCAACCGCGTGATTAATGGCTCTACGCACAGCTAAATCACGGGTCGGCCCGGTTTTGGTATTGATAGCCAGCACCAGTGATTCCAGAGGTGCAGAGAGTTTGGTGGTATAGCCCGGCATATTTTTAAAGCGCTGATAGGTGTCCGGATAAATAATACCGTCCGTGCCATATAATAAATCCACCTCACCGGCTTCAAATGCCACGGCGCGGGTATTCGGGTCAGGAATTACTTTAAACGTAACGGATTCATAAACCGGTTTTTTACCCCAGTACGATTCGTTGCGGACAAATTCATCTTTCTCACTCAGACGGGATTCCGTTAATATCCACGGACCGGTGCCGATCGGTTTAATAATACCGTCTTTGGTGCCGCCGTCTTTAAACTGTGACGGTGCAATAAAGCGGAACGGACGCGGCAGCGCCAGCTCCTGCAGAATAGGATAATAAGCATCTTTCAGGGTGATTTTTAACTGATTCGGCGCGATATCCTCAACCGCCGTAATCTGATTAGCCAGTTCAAGCCAGGCGTGACGCTCGCGGTTTGCCAGAATGGCATCAAAGTTTGCTTTGGCCGCAGCGGCATCAAATTTTTCGCCGTTGGAGAACTTCACATCTTCACGTAATGTGAAAATATAGGTTTTACCGTCATCCGAAACTGTCCATGATTCCGCCAGCCAGGGCTTTACGGTTCCGTCATTCATATAACGGACCAGCGGCTCATACACCATGGTTTGTCCGGCCATCTGATTCGGCGCGTACTGATGCGGATTCAGCGGCCCCACATTCACCGGCCAGGCAAAATTTAAATGCGGATCGGCAAAGGCGGTATTTAACGACCCGGCCACGAGCGCCGCAGACAATAATAAAGAACGGACAACGTTACGCATATTTCACTCCTGATGTGCCACAGACAAATAAATAAAGAAGTCAGAAACCGGTTATTAAAATAATGCAGTTTCAATATATAAGAGTCCGCTGCGTAATTATGTACTCCCCCTGAGTACTTATTCCGAAAAAAAAGATAAACTCCGGTGATTATCAGCACTGGCGGATTTTTCAGGAAACCGGAGGCTGTTATTGCGTTATTTACCTGTTTATTGTCCGGGAGCCGGAAAAGGCGATAACCACACTCTTTATCCGGTAAAAGCTGCAAAAAGGTGCCGATCCCGCTATACTGGCGGCCGCACTGAAGACAGTGCACATAACCACGGGCAAATATCACCCCATCGTGTGACAATTTGCTGCTCCCCATTGTGAAAATCTGAGAGTCTCATTATGTCATTACCTTCATGTCCGAAATGTAATTCTGAATACACCTATGAAGACGGTGCAATGTATGTGTGCCCTGAATGTGCCCACGAATGGAATGATGCCGAACCGGCAGCGGAAAGCGACGAACTGATCGTCAAAGATGCCAACGGCAATTTACTGGCGGACGGCGATGCCGTGACAGTCATCAAAGACCTGAAAGTCAAAGGCAGCTCATCCATGCTGAAAATCGGCACAAAAGTCAAAGGGATCCGTTTAGTGGAAGGTGACCACAATATTGATTGTAAAATCGATGGCTTTGGTCAGATGAAACTGAAATCTGAGTTTGTGAAAAAGAGCTGATGTTCTGATATAAGATTGCTGACAAAATCCCGGCCTGTTTTTTCCCGGACTTTGCCAACAATCTGAGGCTCCGCAATACCGGCGGAGCCGCTTTCTCTCAGTTGAGATATTCTGATTTTGATGTCACTGATGCCGCTGTATAAATATCAGACTGAACACTGAGACTTTCTTCATATAAAGCGTTGTCCTGACACCCGGCAAAAAACCAGCCGACCGGTGTCTTTAAAATATCTGCTGCCCTGACCAGCAGGCCGACATTAATCCGGCTTTGCCCCCGTTCATAACGGGATAATTGCTGCTGACTGATCCCCAGACAGGCAGCAATCTGCTGTCCTGAATAACCCAGCGCTTTTCGTCTGCAAAAAAGCCGGCCACCGACAGCTCGGTTTACCGATGCCATATCGGAATCATATAGAATATCTGTCATATTTATTACCTTCAGAAATAACATCCCCCGGAAATACATTCGGGAAGAAAATAAAAATAAATTTAAATTTACCACCTGAATAAATTTAAATTTATCTCACCAGTAAAAATTAAAAGAAACACCTGTCAATAGCCAAATAATTCCGGTTAAAATAAATAAAAAAAGCAATAAAAAACACAATACACAACAATAAAATGAAAGTCAGATAACAAAAAATGTTATTAACGTCAGATAAATCAGCAATAATTTATCAATTCCATTCATTAACAACATCAATTCAATAACAATACAAAATAGGACATCTGTTTATTTTGTGATAACGTCAGATAAATAATAAAACCTGACCTTAATAACTATACCGAATATTTCCATGAAAGAACGAAAACACCTGAGTGAACAGGAGGTTCATTCCTTAATATCATCATTACCTGACTCAATTAACCATATTCGTAATCAATGTCTGATTGCCGTTTGTTTCAGTCACGGATTACGGGCCAGTGAACTGACCGGATTAATGCTCAGTGATGTTAATATGGATGAAAAAACCATTCATATTACCCGGCTGAAAAACGGATTAAGCACCAATCAGCCCTTACAGTCCCTTGAATATCAATTACTGATACAGTGGCTGGAACAACGGAATACATCTGTACATTATGCCGAACCCTGGCTTTTTCTTTCCCGTAAAGGCGGGCGGTTATCCCGCCAGCAGATATTCAGGATTATCCGCGACAGCGGATTGTCCGCCGATCTGAATATTGCGGCACATCCTCATATGCTGCGCCATGCCTGCGGTTATGCATTAGCGGACAGAGGAACAGACACCCGGTTAATTCAGGATTATCTCGGTCACCGTAATATTCAGCACACCGTGTTATATACCGCCAGTAATGTGGCCCGGTTCCGCAGTATTAAATTGTGATTACTGCTCCGTGAAAACCAAAACAGCATTCGCCGTAAAATCCCCGGTTTTCAGGTCTGTCGCCACAACAGCCGGGTCACGCACTGCTTCAAAACCCAGCTTCAGGGTATGAATACCCGGCTGATAACTCAGCGGATAGCTTTTCCCCGGCCTGACAACATTACCGCTATAGATAACAGCTATTCCCAGCCCCTTCGTTGTCGTGCTGATGATTTCCTCACCACCGACGATGAGCGGGGTATACTTCAATTCCATATTGGCGTTGTAAGCCATACTTCCGCTGCAGTTTATTGAAATATCTTTGGAAACAGACTGAACAGATGAACCGGCTTTTACCGCAATATTATTCCGTTCCAGTTTACCCAGCAGGACATCCAGATCAGCGCCATTATTCAGGAGGCATTTCGGGGGTTCCATAGGTAATTTATACACATCCCCGCAAAATATACCCCGGCCGTCAGGCCCGTAACCCAGATTACCTCTGTATTCATAACCGGTATTAACGTCACTGAGTGTAATACAATACCCGCCTGCTGATGGCGATCTGTTACCGGCAAACCGCTTAACAATATCCTGTTTTTTCAATGGGATAGAAGAGTTCAGCTTAACCACACCACCCGATAACAATAATGTCCCGTTTGCTCTGCTGCAGGTATCCATATTCTCCGGTAAGGGACACCAGTACATTTTTAATTCAAACAGGCCGGAAAGCGGCACATAAGCCTGATCATCACCCTCGGTAAACATATTCGGTCTTATCTCAACACGCTGGTTAACACCATAATAAGCACCGGCAGAGTGTCTCCATTCACAATCCATCCCCATCCCCGACCCCGGACTGACCTCGTGACCTCCTTTTGCACAAGGTGATCTTGCACCCACCCAGCCTCTTGCATATACAGATTGAGACACCATCAGCAGAAAAAACAGCGCCGCCACACGTATCATTAATTTATTCATCATTTACTCCTACAAATATTCCGCCACCAGCGTGCCGGTGGCCCGGAACGGAGACTGTGTTAAGTCCATGCCCGGCACTTTTACCAGCAGTGCTTCCAGCTTTGGCCGCTGCGTAACATCATCGATTTTGAAAAATTTATTTAACTCAAGCGGCTGTCCGTCCTTCAGAATCCGTACCAGCAAACCGCTGACATCACTTTCAATCGCTGACGGATCAGATACCGACGGGCGGGATGTCATAAAGATCATCCGCAGCGTATTTGCCGGATTAACTCCGGGACAATCCAGTGTGTAATTAAGCGGCAGACTGTAGACTTTCGTGTCCAGCTTATTAATACCGACATTTTTAAAATCTGCTGTAATCGTCTGATTATTATTTACCGTACAGACAGACAGCGCTCTCAGTGTACCGGTAAAATTAAAGGTTTTATTATCACCGGTCTGTTCCTGCCCGGCCTGCACTGACCATGCTGCCAGTAAGAAAAAACCGGATAACATAACTATTATTAGTTTTTTCATTTTCATTATTTCCCGGTTAATCAAAAGTCATGGTTAAAATAGCTTGTGATGTAATGGATTGCCCGTTTATCCATGTATTATCATCAGGATGTACCTGCACTAATTCGGCCTGCAGCTTCGGCAGATTCAGAATATCCACGTTAAAATCAGTATTAATATCCTGCTGTTTTCCGTTAACCAGCAGACGAATCCCCAGATTTGCATTTATTACCGGTGTGCTGCCGACACTGACAGGCAGCAATTTATGACCGGCATCATCAACGGTATCACCCCGCGCAGAGTCCAGGCGAAAGCGGGTCTTTCCTGCTGTATCACCGGTACAGGTCATTCCGCTGTCCAGCGGTCTGATATAACTACCGGTAATATTATTTACACCGGATACGGAGGAAAAACGAATATCCCCGAAATTAATATCCGGTGATGATTGATTGCTGAATGTGCAGCGCCCGGTGGCAATCACCGTACCGGATATATTTATTTTCAGCCGGTTTTCATCACCGGTTTTACCCTGCGCGGGAAATACCGTCAGGCTCACTACCGCTAATAACATCCAGCCCGGTAGTAGGGTATGCGCAGCCTGCCGGTTAAACCGTTTTATGAATGTCATAATACTGTCCTGTCTGTGTTGTGCCCTGCGGGCTACGGATATGAGATTTCAAACGTGGCTGTCGCTGACAGCACACCTGTCGTCAGGGTTTTATCCTTAACAGCATCCGGCTCTGCCTGCACATACCCCTGAAAATTCAGTGTGGTTGTGCCGTCACTCAGGGCATATGCCGGGCTGGTTTTATTCAGCGGCAGCGGCCCTGCCGGGGTTTCGATTCCGATCGCCAATCCCGGTAATGTGCCGTTATCCGGCACCAGCAATCCCGGCAGCGCGCTGCTTTCAGCCCCGCGAAACGTGATAAAGGCTTCTTTACCGATAGTGGTATCACATCCTTCCAGCTCAATACTGAACGGCTCCGGCGGTGTCCGGTCTGCGGTATAAAAATAGTTTTTGACTATCGTACCGAACGACAGCGTGATATTTTCACTCGCCTGCGATAAGGTGCATGGTTCAAACACCAACTGCCCTTTTACTTCAACATCCGCGCCGTGTACCGCTGAACACATCAGCAGACCGGAACACAGCACAGCCATACACGGAATGAATCTCTTCACTTTCTCTGCTCCTGGTCTGTGGTTTCGCATCAGCCCGGTTTCACTTCGCCCACCCGGCAGGTATTACCCTGACAGGTAAAAATCATTTTCGGGCGGCCGCCGTAATCATTGATGTAACCCAGTACCGGCGCATTCCCCAGTGACACGGCACTGCCGCCGAGAACTTCACTGCTGTTTGGCGCAATCATAAATGCCTCAAACCCGCTGATATCCTTTCCTTTATATGCGGCAGATGCGGATGAAATCGTCACGTAATACGGAGTCGGATTATTCACCGTGTATGTATTTCCCTGCCGGGTCAGGGTAATACTCTCCTGCCATGGTTTTGCATTCTGCGTCACCACTAAGCCCGCCGGACGGTAAAACAGTTTGATGCGGGTCTGTAAGGCAATCTGCAATGTGTTGGCTTTGTCCGTTTTCGGCGGGATCTCCCGCAGATTAAAGTAATAAAGACTCTCTTTATCCTGCGCCAGCATCTTCATTCCGGCTGTCGGCTGAATTTTTACCTGACTTTTTTCACCGGCTTCCACCCGCTGAATGGGGGGGAGTGCCACCAGCGGATCTTTGATTTTGTTACCCTGCGCATCTTCAATCCATGCCTGAGCCAGATACGGTAACTCTTTATTTTGATTAGAAATTTCAACACTTTCCGCCCGTTCGCTGCCGTTTAAAATGACACGGGTTCTGTCCAGTGCAATCGCCGCCTGTCCTGCCGGCGCAGCCAGGATACCGGCCAGTATCAGTACCGGAAGGCTTCGTGAAGTAAAACGGTTGTATTGATTCTTCATTGCTTACTCTCTCTGGTGTTCTCCGCGTCAGCATCTGTCAGCCAACGGGATATTTTTTCTGTTTTTACTGACTTTTCTGACTTTTCTGACTTTTCTGACTTTTCATGTACCGGATTCGCCACAGAGACACACGGCAACAGCAGATTTCCGTCCGGGATCGTCGCCGGGAAACGGATTTCACACTGAACATCCCCGCCCCATGACACCTGCATTGTCTCTTCCGGATTGATACCGGAGAGCCAGACCATGCCATCTTCACTGACCATCCCGGTCTGTATATGATCGTGGTTCTGAACCACGGCCCCGAACGGCGGAACATCTCCGTCAGCCAGGCTGAGTACCGCCATCGCTTTCTGTCCTGAGACAATACCGAAGCGGCGGAAACCGACAGCACCTTCCGTCAGCGTGCCCTGTACTACAGAGCGGGTGGCTTCGGCGTTTTCCCCCAGCCGGTTCAGATCCACATTAACGCTGCTGCGGTAATAGTTACTGACGTCACTGACGACCGCTTTACCAAAGTAGTTGGTTGTGGTTTCAGCACCTCCGCCCCGGACAGGAACATCAGCTACTCCGCCGGTATCCACCAGCATCCGTGTTCCGCCCATCACACCACTGCGGTGCAGTGCCGCACCTTCTGCGGTGGCGGTAAACCCGCCGCGTACAGACAGCCCGGCCGCACTGTAGCGTTCACCGGAAAATCCGGCAATTGCGGTTACTTCCGCTTTATCGCCGCGATAATTCATATAACCGTTACCGGTGACCCGGTGATCGCCGGTCACTCCTGTGCTGAGACGGTAATTTGTCCGCTCATTAATCCGGTCACTATAATCCGCCGAGTGACTGTTCTGCCCTTTACTGAATTGTCCGCTGTAACCAAAACTACCACTCTCCCCCCACGGCACAGACAGCCCGGCATACATCCCGTCATCGCGTCCGTTTTCGTGGCGGTTGCGGTAAGCCGATAAATTCAGACTGATATTTTTCACCTGCACGATATCAAAATAATGAGAGGTGGAAATATTCCAGTTATCACTTGCCGGGCGATCCCAGTAGGTCTGGTGGTTAAAATTCAGGTACACATTGGTATTCAGCGAACTGAACGATTGACTGAATGTCATGGTGTACATCTCTTTGCCGTTACCCGTTACCGCTGAATTGTGATAACGGGCTTTCAGATATTGCGACATGGTCATAAAATCCCGCTCTGAAAACCGGTATCCGGCAAAGGTGACCCGGCTGTTGGTGGCATCGAACCGTTTGGAATAACTCAGCCGGTAAGAGCCGCCTTTTTTGGTTTCACCGTCCGGCAGTGACGCGCGGGATTGGGTGATATCGGCGGATAATGCCCCCAGCATCAGCAGGTCACGGCCGATACCCGCCGAGACAGCATTATATTTACCGGCAAATAACCCGCCGCCGTAAACAGACCAGCCGTTACTGATACCCCATGAAAACTCACTGCTGATAAACTCCGGTCCTTTGACACGGTGGTCATATTCCGAGGGTTTACCGAGCGCCACTTTGTAACGCACCAGTCCCGGACGGGTCAGATACGGTACACTTGCCGCATCCACCTGAAAGGTCTGTACTGAACCATCCTGCTCCGCCACTTCCACATCCAGTTTGCCGGACAGCGCATTGCTTAAATCCCTGATCTGAAACGGTCCGGCGGCAACCGTGGTTTCATAAATCACCCGTCCCTGCTGTTTCACGGTGACCCTGGCGTTGGTTTTCGCCACTCCGGACACTTCCGGGGCATAGCCGCGCAGATTCGGCGGCAGCATCATGTCATCCGTATCCAGTGCCACACCGGTATAGCGAAAGCTGTCGAACATGCCGGAGGTGAGATAATTTTCCCCCAGTGTTAATTTTGCCCGCAGCGGTGCAATCGCGCGGTAAGCATAAAACCGGTTCCAGTCCCAGCGTTGGTCCGATTCATGATTAGTACGCGAATAGCGCCCCTGCCAGTCCGCACGCAGACGCCAGGCACCGGCATTCAGCCCGGTGGTGCCGTTACCGCTGATGTCCTGCCGGTCACTGTGTCCGGCCTCGCGCTGTTTTGTCAGTTGTGTATTGAGGTTGTAATCAAGGATAAAACCGGCAATTCCCTCATCCCAGCGTGACGGCGGATCCCAGTTATCTGTGGTATATTCCAGATAGGCCTGCGGCAGACTGACATGCAGTGCCCCGGCAGCAAAATCTGCCCGCAGAGTCATCCCCGGCAGTGATGCCGGATCCGCGCACTCTCCGTTATGCCACCAGGTCAAATCCCCTTTTGCAGATGAGGTCAGTCCCAGCTCTTCGCTCATATCAGGCGTAATACAGGCCATGCTGCCCTGCGGGTCATTATCCGGGGCCAGAAAACGGATTTGCCGCTCTGCCAGCATGCTGTTATTGACCTTAAGTGCCAGGGAATAGATTCCGGGCATCACATAACCAGCCTGAGAAAATTGTGATAAATCAATCTGTCCGCGCTCATTCAGATCCAATACCTCAGTATTGAATTCTGTAATCTTCTCCGCCTGTGCCGCTGCAGAAAACAGAGAGAGCAGGATCATAAATGTCAGCGGTTTTAACCGCACCGCCGGGCACAGTGTTCTGCGGCCTGACGGAAGTGCATTGGCTTTCATCACAAATAATCCAGGTTGAAATTAACAGTCGACCGGTATGCCCCTGTTTTCAGTGAGTTGCGATCAGCAATCAGCCGTAACCGGTAGTTCAGTGTGATATTTTTTGTCTGTGGTATATCCGGGAGTGCCACTGCTTTTCCCGGTATGATCACCGAACCCTCTTCCCGGCTGAGCTGAATCCCGACACCTTCTGCCTCCCCGCTGACTGCAAACAATCCGTTGCTGTCCGAAGGTCCGGTAAAGGTTATCCGCAGATTTTTGTCATCCGCTGACAACAGACAGTTTTCCAGCCGGACAGCAAAGGCAAAGGCCGGACTGTATCCGCGCTGATATAATGCGGTGGCGGCAACCTGCGGTATTTCAATCCGTTGATATTTATCCTGCATATTGATAGTGCAGGAGGAGTCCAGAACAAATCCCTGTAACCAGACCTGCCCGGTCTGCCGTTCACCCTCTGCCGCATAAGCAGTCAGGCAGACTGCCAGCAGTCCGGTACTGAGTATGTTTAACTTCACGCTTGCTCTCCGCCGGATCCCCGTACCGGATATCCGGTACGGGTAAAGTACACTGACCCCGATTACTGATAGTCCATCAGGAAGTCGGCTGTTGCAGTGAAAGCACCCGGCGCAACGGTGACAGCCGTTGTGGCACCCTGCATATACGCTTTAAATTTCAGCGTGTTATCACCTTCGTTTAAGGTAAATGCGGATGATGCTGCCCCCGGGGCGATCACATTACCGCCCGCATCCGTCACGACCACACCCATTGCACCGGTCGCCGGGCCGCTGACCCCAAAGGCTTTATCCAGACCGTCTGCCGCAGCGCCGCCTGCAACACCTTTAAAGGTGACTGTCGTGGTGGTTTTGCCGGTGATATCGCAGTTATGCAACTGAATAGTGAAATCAACAGGTGTTGATTTACCACCTTTCGCTAACTGAACTTTTGCCACGCTGCCCAGCTCAACAGTCTGTTTCAGGCTGTTTGCATCGATAGAGCATGCCGCATCAATCACTTCGCCGTTGAAGTTGATTTTGCCGCCGCCCTGATTTGCTGCCTGTGCAGTCATTGCCATTGCGGAAGAAACTGCCAGTGCGAGAACCACTTTTTTCATACTCATATCAAAATTCCTGATCTGCTCGTTTTTAGATAAAAATGCCGACATAAGGCATACATAAGCAATGTTTTGCTTTTGTGCGTTTTTGATGCAGTTCCGGAACTGCCTGTACCGTTTCACCGTCAGCGGATTTATGATCCGGCCGGTTATCCGGTTTATTTCGTCATCAGCGCCCGTTCCGGACGGCTACTTTTCATCCCCGTGACGCAACGAAATAAACCAAAATGTTGCGTTTTACGTATCACGCTGAAATGTATAAATTTACCGGATGGCAAAAATTGATTTGGCAGAGACCAAAAAGAAAGGAAGGTGAAACGAGCCGGAAAAAAGACGGGATATTGCGATTTTATATCAGAACCGGCCAGCACGAATCGTTAAGAAAATTCCGCACAGGATAAAAAACGGGCATTTTTTACTTAAAAAACAAACTATTTTTGATTAAAAAACAGACTGGCAGAGGTTTTGACGGAACTATGAACTTATTTTGATGTATTTTAAATTTAAATATTGCCCATTAAACAGACAACAAATAATATAGCGACACTTTGGTTTATTATGTTACATTATTCTAGTCCCATAGCCCGCGAAAGCGCCCCGAATTTGCTGCGGTGTACAGCACAGTATGCTGAATGTTGCGGTGTCCGAGATAATCCTGAATCAGCCTGGTGTCTGCCCCTTTATCTGCCAGTGCATAACCGCAGGCATGACGCAGCATATGCGGATGAACCGCCACCGGCAGCCCGGCCATTTCCCCCAGCTCTTTTAATATCCGGTAAATACGGGAGCGGGAAAGATGTCCGCCTTTATGAGATAAAAACAACCAGTGATTTTCAGCAGCGCGGGGATAACGGGTGCGGCAGTTAAGCCAGCGGGTGAGTAAGGCTTTTTCTGTGCCGCTCAGAGGGTGGGTGGTGGAAAGGCCGTTTTTCAGCCGCTTTATATAAAGGTTATCGGCAGCAACATCCATGTCCGATAAGCTCAGTTGTCCCAGTTCACTGACGCGGAAGCCGTGGATAAAACACATCCACAGCAGGCAGGTATTCCGCTCCGGATCACGGCCGTTTTCCGCCGCTGTCATCATTTTTTCCACCTCAGACTGCATCAGGTGTTTACGTCTGTTTTCCTTCATCCGGTTTCCTTTTGTACCGGGAGGGTGCGGATAATCCATACTCCGGAACAGATTCCGCCGTATAAATATCCGCTTTTCCCCGGAAGCACTCCCGGTATGAACGCGCTTCCGGACAGTCAGCGAAAAACCAGCTGACCGGTGTCTGTAACACTTCTGCCGCCCTGACCAGCAGGCTGACATTAATCTGACTGCATCCGCGCTCATAGCGCGAGAACTGCTGCTGGCTGATCCCGAGATGATCGGCCAGGCGGCTGCCGGACCAGCCCAGCTCTTTCCGCTTGCGGAAGATCCGGTAGCCGACAGATTTATTAACGGTTAAATCAGTATCTTCTGTAATCATATTTCAGTCTCACTCCGGGCTCACAGTGCTGCAGGTTTCCGCAGCACTGTGAGAGAAAATAAGAAATTACGGCATAACAAGAATGATGGAGCCGGAACCTTCGAAAGCGCCCGGCGCAACCCGCCCGTTCACTTTCAGCACCGATTTCACATCCACCTGAGTCGCACCACCGGCCGGGACATGAATGGGTGCCCCCTGCTCTCCCGGATTGCCGTTGAGATAAAGATCCGCGTACAGGCTGTTATCCGGCCGCAGCGGGACACGGCCGCTGTCTGAGCCTGAGGCGATCACAAGGATATTCATATCCAGATTACAGGTGACAGTGATGCTTTTATTACGCGCCGCATCCGGCAGACTGACTTCATCAATATCCCCGTAATCCAGGATCACAGAGCCGCTGGTGACCTCACAGGCGCCCACCGGCGGCGGGGCGATACCACAGAGTGAACCGGGCAGCAGACGTCCGTTTTTCGACCAGCCGCCTGATTCAGATTCATAAAACAGCCCCACACATTCCTGATTGGAATTCAGCGCCGGGCCGACATGCTTCGCTGTGCCGTTATACGGCAGCGAGATATTGTTCAGAACCGCATCCCGCACTTCCGCCAGTGTTCTCAGCTTTTCCACACGGACAATCGATTTGGTGGAAGAGCCCGGTGAGCCGTCAACATCGTGTTTGTGGTTGATATTGATCCAGCAGACAGACCAGCCGTAGCAGGGATTGGGAGCCGAAGGGTCTTCCGGATCCCAGCGCTCGATAATATAGGTGTAAATGGCATTCGATGGTGTCCCCGAGGATTCGGTGATATATGAGAAAATCGATGCCCCCGCCGAAGCGGACCAGAGCAGCGCGACCGCCGCCATTATTTTCATAAATCTGTTCATAGCGAGCCTCAGTTACCCGTCAGTCATAATTGAGATGAAATGTCGCAATGGCACTGAACGGCCCGCGTTTAATGGTTTTATTTGCCAGCGCATCCGGCTCTCCCTGTACATAGGCGCGAAAGTTCAGCAGCGTCAGTCCGTCATTCAGCGTGATCTGCGGTGACACTTCATTGACTGCCAGCGCCGTGCCGTCCGCATTTTCCAGCCCGACTGCAATGCCTTCTGCCTGACTGCCCGGACTTATCGCCAGCGCACCGCTGATAAACGGATTCTCATCCCCGGCAAACATCACTGTCACCCGCCTGCCGATAGAGGTGTCACACTCCGAGAGCCGGATCCGGAAATCCTTTGAGGGTGTCCGCTGATAGGCGTACAGGTTTTTATCAGGAATATTGCCGAACGGCAGTTCCACGGTTTCATCCCCCGGATGTATCGTGCAGGGTTCATCCACCAGCGTGCCGTGAAAATACAGGTTGTCAGGAACCGCCCCGGCATCCGCCCCCGGCAGTGATAACAGAAATACACCGCAGGTACTGATAAAAAAGCGCCTTATTGTTTCATTCATTGCATTGCTCCTACTGATATTCCGCCAGCAGTGTAGCGGTCACATCAAATGCACCTTCCGGCAGTGTGCTGCCCGGCCGTTTTACCGGCACCGCCTGAATCACCGGCGGGTTATCCGGTGATACCGCAATGCGTTTGTTGAGCGTGAAGGGCTTTCCGTTTTGTGTCAGGTGAATCGCCAGGTCGGGAATATTGGTCTGTAAGGCCGCATCATCAAACCCGCTGACCGGACCGGTAACCGACAATCCCAGATCCCAGCCTTTAATATTGTCCTCACACACCAGGGTGTAATTGACCGCCCGGGTGTAATTGACACCATCCACTTTATGCACGCCGACGTTGTCACCGAAAAACACATCGATCACGCCGTTATCACTGATTGTGCAGGCAGGCGGCACCAGCAGCGTGCCAAACAGCTTCATGTTCGGGGCGGCTGCGCTGCCCGCTGCGGCACACAGCAGCAGCATCAGTAACCGCCGGTAATGTATTGCCATGGTCTGGCTCCTTACTGATAATCCAGTTCCAGTGTTGCCACCGCCGAGAAATCCCCGCCGGTCAGCACCGCCGTCATATCGCGGACAGGCACCGCTTCCAGCGCCGGGAAGACCGGATAAGTAAATTTCACTTTTTCACCGGGATTGAGTTGCCGTCCCTGATAAAGCATGCGCACCCCCAGCCCGGCAATTTCAGTCTGTAATAACCCGGCATCAAACCCGGCGGTATTGCCGGTGATAGCCAGCGTCATGGCATTGGTCGGCATCTTTGTGCACTCCGCCGTGTAATTAACCGGCTGTTTGTAGCGCTGGCCGTCAATGCGGGTGCTCATCACCTCCCCGAAATCCACCAGAATGGTATTGCCGTTGTTGATGACACACGGCGGCGGCGCAATCACATTGCCGCGGATAGTGACATAGGTGATCCCGGGCACGCCCCGGATACCGGCCACCCGCTCCGGCAGTGCCGCAGCACTTCCCGCTGAGATACAGAGCACAACCGCCAGTATCCGCCGGAGGAAACGCTGTTTTCTGATCCGCTCATCCATGGTTTATCCCCTGTCTGTTCAGTTACCGGCAGCCGTTTTTGTCACACGGCACTCTGCGCCGCTGCAACTGAACTGCAACTGCGGGCGGCCGCCGTAGTCGTTGATATAACTCAGCACCGGCGCACTGCCGAGAGCGGCTGCACTCAGGCCGAGTGTGCCCTGACTTTTCGGTGCCACCATCAGCGGGGAGAACCCGTTCAGGCTTTTGCCGCCCAGCCCGCTGAGCGCATCCACAATCGTCACGTAATACGCAGTCGGGTTATGGACTTCATAGTGATCACCACGGCGCGTCAGGGTGATTTTTTCCTGCCACGGATTAGTCAGATCCGTTTGTGAGGCATAGATAGCTTCCGGGCGGTAAAACAGTTTGATGCGGGTCTGCAGGGCGATTTGCAGGACATTCTGCCGGTTGCTGCGCGGCGGAATTTCCCGCAGATTGAAATAGAAGACACTTTCCCTGTCCTGCGGCAGTGCGGCGATCGCCGGTAATGCCTGAATTTTTACCTGACTTTTATCACCCGGCTCAATACGCTGCACCGGCGGCAAAACCACCAGCGGTGACGAAATTTTTTCTCCGTTCTGATCCTCAATCCATCCCTGCGCCAGGTACGGCAGCTCTTTATTCAGATTGCTGACATTCAGGCTGACAGATT
Organism: Morganella sp. EGD-HP17; assembly: GCF_000512315.2. NCBI lineage: Bacteria > Pseudomonadati > Pseudomonadota > Gammaproteobacteria > Enterobacterales > Morganellaceae > Morganella > Morganella sp. EGD-HP17. The sequence continues at coordinate 164,996 of NZ_AZRH01000009.1, read as the reverse complement.
TCTCTGCCCCGTTGAAAATGACACGGGTTCTGTCCAGCGCGATAGCCGCGTGCGACTGTGCTGAGGCCAGCAATACAGCGGCAACGGCCAGAACAGAGAGACGGGTTTGTTTAACTGACATCATAATGAATCACTCATTTCGTTACGTGTGGAAGGTGCCGGGTCTGCCCGGCCTGTGATATTCAGCCATTTCCCCTGCTGCGGGCGGTCAGCCGGCGGCGGGGAAGACGGCAGCGCAACCGGCTGCGGTTTTTCCGGAACGGATTGCGGCTCTGCGCCGCAGGTCAGCAACAGGGTGTACAGCGCGTGTCCCGGCGCAAGCTCCGGCACCGTCATCCGGCACGCAGCCTCACTGCCGCGCCGCAGCGTCAGAATATCCCCGCTGTTAATGCCACTGAGATACACCTGCCCGCCGTCATTGACGATCCCCAGTTCGCGGTTATCCGCCGAAGTCACCACCGCGCCGAACGGCGGCTCGCTGCCATCTGCCAGACGGATAGCGGCCATGGCTTTTTGTCCTGACAGCACATCAAACTGACGGTAGCCGATGGCGCCTTCTGTCAGCGTCAGTTGCTGAACAGAACGACGTGCTTCCGCATTTTCCGGCAGTTTGTTGATATCGATGGCGGCACTGTTGCGGAAGTAATTATTCATATCCGGCAGAACGGCTTTCCCGAAGCGGTTGGTATAGCTGAGTGCCCCGGTACTTCTGACCGGCACATCCGCCACACCGCCGGTATCCACCAGCAGACGGGCGCTGCCCGGCATATTGATGCGGTGGAATGCCCCGCCCTGCGGTGTCATTGTCACCCCGCCCTGAAGCGAGAGCGATGCGGAGGTATATTCCCCGTCAATATGTCCGGCACTGGCGGTGACCAGCGCGCTGTCAGCATAGTGCATGTAATAGCCGTCAACGGAGGCTTTGCCGTTGCTGCTCAGACCAGTACCGAGGCGGTAACTGTTGTTATCATCCGGACGGTCGTAATAACTGACGTTATGAGAATTACCATGACGGTTGATCATGCTGTTGTAGCTGACCGTGGCGCGATCCCCCAGCGGCATGCTGATATTGAGATATACCCCGTCATCATTCTTATCCTGATATTTATTGCGGTAAGCGGATAAGCTGATATTGATGTTCTTATAACTGCCGATATCCATATACTTCGCCAGCGACAGGTTATAGTTGTCGTTATCCGGCCGGTTCCAGTAAGTCTGGTGGCTGTAGTTCAGATAGGTGCTCAGCCCGATATCCGGGAACTGCTTGCTGAACATGATGGTGTACAGCTCTTTATTGTTATCCGCGCGGTTATCGCTGTAGCGGCGATCCAGATACTGATTCATGCTCATAAAGTCGCGCTCGGAGAAACGGTATCCGGCGAACGTGACCTGGCTGTCCAGCTCCTCAAACCGTTTGGAATAACTCAGGCGGTATGAGCCGCCGCGATACTGTTTGTCTTCCTGCGGCAGACGGGCAAAAGACTGGGTGGCATCAAAAGAGATGGCCCCGAAGGCCATCAAATCACGACCAACACCAAGAGAAACGGCGTTATAGTCCCCGGCAACGAGGGAGCCGCCGTATAATGACCAGCCGTTACTGATCCCCCATGAGAATTCCCCCATACCAAAGACAGGGCCTTTCCCGTGACGGCCGATTTCGGACGGCTGCCCGGCGGCGAGTTTGTACTGCACCCGGCCCGGACGGGTCAGGTAAGGAATGCTGGCGGTATCCATCTGAAATGACTGTACAGAGCCATCCTGCTCCTCCACCCGGACATCCAGTTTGCCGCTGACCGCATCATTAATATCCTGAATACGGAACGGCCCCGGCGCGACCAGAGTTTCATAAATCACCCGCCCCTGCTGGCTGACGGTAATTTTGGCATTGGTTTTCGCCACGCCGGTCACTTCCGGTGCATAGCCGCGCAGATTCGGCGGCAGCATATTGTCATCAGTGGCCAGATTGACCCCGATATAGCGGAAGTTGTCGAAAATATCCGAGCGCGAGAAGGTTTCCCCCATCGTCAGTTTTGCCTGTAATGAGGCAATCGCCCGGTAGAGATAGGTCTGACTCCATGTCCAGTTATGTTCGGAGCGATCCCCGGAACCGGTGGTGTGACGGAGATTCGCCTGCCAGTCGGCACGGACACGCCAGACCCCGAGGTTTGCCCCGGCGGTCCCGTTCCCGGTGACCTGCTGTGTCTGTTTGCCGTGTGCCGGGTCATTAATACCGGCATTCACGTTGTAATCAAACAGCACGCCGGAAATTCCCTCATCCCAGCGGGAAGGCGGATCCCAGTTAGCGGCGGTGTATTCCAGATAAGCCTGCGGCAGTGTCAGGATAAGCTCGCTGTCCGCCAGTTTCGGTGACACCGACATACCCGGCAGTGACGCCGTATCCAGACATTTGCCGTTATTCCACCAGCGCAGGCGCTCTGCCCATTCCGGTTTCAGTCCGGCCTGCGCTATCAGCTCCGGGGATAAACAGGCGGCACTGCCTTTCGGATCATCCGGCGGCACAATATAAGAGACCGGATAACTGTCAGGTAACTCACTGTTATTTACCCGGATAAAAAAGTCGTAGGTGCCGGGCATGATATAGCCGGCACGGGAAAAATCGGACAGATCAATATTCTGTTTATCGTTTACATCAAGAATATCAGTATTAAATTCAACATCCTGATTATCCGGATAAGCTGCCTGCGGGATACCGGTCAGAATTAATGAAATCAGCACTGTCAGTCTCCGGCGGGAGACGGTACTCAGCGGAATTACCATAATGGATCCAGTCAGCTCGGTTTAATAATATTCCAGCTTGAAACCCACTGTTGCCCGGTAATAACCGGACTGAAGTTCATCACTGTTTTTCACGAGACGCGCCTGATATCGCAGCGCCATATTATTGAGATCAATATCTGCGGGCGGTAAGGGTTTGCCGGGAACCGCCTCATTCCCGTTGCGGTCTGAAATCGATAAGGAAGCCCCTTTGCCGGAGCCGGTCAGCTGAAAACGTCCGTCCTGTTCAGCCCCCTCAAACGTGACCCGGAAACGGAGATTATCCGCCGCACCGCCTTTCACCGGCTGCACGGTGCATTCCGCCAGCCTGATCCAGAAGTAGTCTGCGGGTCCCTGCCCTTCATCACGCAACTGCGGAACAGAAACATCGGTCAGCGCCACGGCCTGCTCACGGCTGGCGGTGGAAATAGTGCAGACCGGCTCGAGGATCGTGCCCTGCATCTGTACCGCACCGAAACGCAGACTGGTTTTTGCATCCTGTTTCGTTTCACCTGCCGCTGTATAAGAGGAAAAACACACTATTGTTATCAGCACTCCCTGAGGGATGATTCTGCTCACCATTTCCTGCCTCCGCTGAACGCACGCAACTGAAAAGCGGCACGGTTCATCCCTGAGCCGTACCGGCATTAATTACTGATAAGTCAGTGCGAATGTTGCGATAGCGGTGAAGTCACCCGGAACAGCGGCTTCAGCAGCAGAACCCTGTAAATACGCTGCGAAGTTCAGGTCGTTATTACCGTCACGCAGAGCCTGCGCCGCGCTTGGTGTGCCTAATTTGATCTGTTTGCCGCCCGCATCAGTAATAACAACCGCCGCGTTTTTGGCAATCCCCTCAATACCCAGGGAACCGGCCAGAATATCAGCCGCCTCAGAACCGGTGAAAGTGGTCTGTACCGTTTTGTAGGTTTCTGTGGTGCAATTCTCTAATGCGATTTTAAAATCACGGGAATTACTGCGGCCGCCGTCTTTCAGTGCGGCAGTGGAGATCTGGCCTAACGGAACAGTCTGGTTTTCGGTATCAGGCGTAATAGAGCAAGGCGCGTCAATAATTGAACCGGTGAATTTAACAGTACCGTGTCCCTGATCAGCAGCAGATGCCGCACCTGCAACCACAGACATACCAAAGCCCAGCACTAATGCTAATTTATTCAAAGTCATGTTATTTCCTATATTACGTTCTGCTTTTTTGATATTAAAAATAACGCGGTCACACGCGGAAATATGAAACCGCGCGGCGTTATCGTTATTTGATGAATATGTCTGTTCCGTTATCCGGATATATGAAAAAACGGGACAAAATACATCAAAATGTCCCGTTAAGAATGAATGGCTGTTATCGAATAAAAATTAAGAAAGCTGTTCTTTTTTATCACGCAAAACAGGTTAATATCGCGTTTCTACCCCTCTCTGTTTTTAAGCACTGTCAAAAATAATGACAGCGGTGAAGCAGGCAGCCTCTGCCCGGCAGAAGAAAATATTAACCTTTTAAAAATTAATGAGTTATGTGTTGCTAATTTGGCTGACACATCAATATTTGACTAAGGGAAAACCTTTAGTGATAATTACAAACAATTTGATGTATTTTGTCTTTTTTAAAATTAAGAATATTTACCTCTGTACAATGGCCTTAAATTGATCTGTCTCAGATTAAAAAAAGCCAATTGCTGATTGGTTTTTATGAATATATTGTCAATACGTAAACACTTTGTAGTACTTTCTTTCCTGTCCGTTGTCTTTATTCATTTTTATTACTTGCTATAGTGATATCTCTGGTTTTTATGAACTTATCGGACAATAAACAGGAATAAATCATGGACAAACGTAAGTTTCTGACCCGTTATGAAGTTGACGCCATCCTGAAAGAAGCCCGGAAAAGCCGGTATGCCGAACGGAATTACTGCATGATTTTAATGTGCTATCTGCACGGTTTCCGCGTCAGTGAATTATGTCATCTGTCACTTTCTGATATTGATCTGGACAGCCGCCTTATTTATGTCCGGCGTCTGAAAGGCGGGCTTTCCACCACACAACCGCTTATTGATATTGAATATAATGCGCTGGTGTCGTGGCTGAATATAAGAAATACCTGGCGTAACCGGGATTTGGAATGGGTATTTTTATCGCAGAAAAGCGGGGCTATTTCCCGTCAGCAGGTTCATACCTTATTAAAACAGTACGGCAGGGCTGCCAATATATCCGTGGCACCACATCCGCATATGCTGCGCCATGCCTGCGGCTATTCCCTTGCGGATCTCGGCCGTGATACCCGTCTGATTCAGGATTATCTGGGACACCGGAATATTTCCCATACCGTTATTTATACCGCCAGTAATTCCAAACGTTTTCAGCAAATCTGGGATCCTCTCCGCGGATAATCCGGCCACCTGTCTCTGAACTTTCTCTGTTCCCGTAAACAGGCATTATTCTCCGCCGTTATTGTGTTATTCCTGTGATTACCCGGGCACCGCTCAGATTTTCGGGCGGCTTATTATTTTTCCGGGCGCAGAGTATGTAACATAGCGGTGAATGTAAACGGACAGATAAAGAGGAATATGTGAAGAAAAAAATCATTCTTGACTGCGATCCCGGCCATGATGATGCCATCGCACTATTACTTGCTTACGGTAATCCGCAGATTGATCTGCTGGCGGTCACCACAGTGGTCGGTAACCAGACACTGGAGAAAGTGACACGCAATGCGCTGGCGATTGCCCGTATTGCCGGTATTACCGGTATTCCTTTTGCGGCGGGCTGCCCGCGCCCGCTGATCCGCGAGATTGAAACCGCGCCGGATATTCACGGCGATTCCGGCCTCGACGGACCGGTATTGCCGGAGCCGGTGCTGACATTAGATTCGCGCCATGCAGTGCAGCTGATCATTGATACCATCATGGCACATCCGCCGAAAACCATTACCCTGGTACCGACAGCCGGACTGACCAATATCGCGCTGGCCGCCCGGCTGGAGCCGCGTATTATTGACCGGGTCAAAGAGGTGGTGCTGATGGGCGGCGGCTATCACACCGGCAACTGGAGTGCGGTTGCGGAATTCAATATCAAAATTGATCCCGAAGCGGCACATATTGTGTTTAATGCGGGCTGGCCGCTCACCATGGTGGGGCTGGATCTGACACACCAGGCGCTGGCAACCCCGGAGGTTGTCAGCAAAATTGCGGCAGTCGGCACAGCACCGGCACAGTTTGTGCTCGAACTGCTGGAATTTTTCGGCACCATGTACAAAAGCGCCCAGGGATTTGATTACCCGCCGGTACATGACCCCTGCGCGGTCGCGTATGTGATCGATCCGTCCGTGATGACCACCCGCAAAGTACCGCTGGACGTGGAGCTGACCGGCACACTGACTCTCGGTATGACCGTTGCGGATTTCCGTTCGCCGGCTCCGGCGGATTGTCCGACACAGGTGGCGGTAAAACTGGATCACTCCCGCTTCTGGGATCTGGTCACGGATGCCCTGCGCCGGATCGGGGATGTCCGGGTTGCATAACCCTTCTGATGTGCCGGTTCACCGGCACAATACATAAAGTAATCTGATCGGTAACCAGCCTGACATTACAGAGCAAATCATCAAAAATATTATTCATATTTACTTACATTATGTATCAATTAATCATAAGCAAAAAATTAATAAATGAAACCCTAAAATCACATCAATAGTTAAATGTTTTATTCTGAAATGAACTATTATTACAACGTTCGAACAAATTCTTATTGGTGATTTGTCTGTGTCGATTCAAATTACAAGCAATAAGCCAAAAAAGGAGGCAACCGCCTCCTTTTTTACTGCCTGAAAAAAAGTGGAATAATAACTCACACGATTAAAAAGTTTTCAAAAGTGATTATTTCACTGATTTTCAGATATAAAAAAAGGAGGCTTTCGCCTCCTTTTTCATTATACGTTCTCTGAATTAAATCAGAACTGGTAAACTAAACCTAAGCCCAGTACGTTGTCGGTATTGATACCGGAACCACGGGTGAAGTCGTTTTCGTCTAACAGGTTAATTTTGTAGTCGATCAGAGCAGACATGTTTTTGTTGAAGTAGTAGTACGCACCTAAATCAACATATTTAACCAGGTCCTGGTCGTCGCCGTAACCGCCGCTCAGGCTCTTACCTTTAGACTGCAGGTAAGCGATGGACGGACGCAGACCGAAATCGAACTGATACTGAGCCACTAACTCGATGTTCTGAGTTTTGTTAGCAGTTAAGCCACGGTTGTCGTCGTTAGTACCGTAGTGAGTCATGTTACGGGTTTCGCCGTAAACTGCTGCCAGGTACAGGTTGTTAGCGTCGTATTTAGCACCGAAGTTCCATGCTTCTGCACGGTCACCCAGAGCGCCGCTTGCCTGGTTGTATTTCTGACCGTCTGGACGTGCGGAGCTTGAGTACGCACCACCAACACTCACACCCCAGCCGATGTCATACGCGGTGGAGAAACCGAAACCGTCGCCGTTAGCAGTGTTATCATAGCTGGTCGGGTCACGGAAATCGCTGGTACCACGGCTTGAGATAGAGTTATCGTCGTTCGCGCCCTGATACTGTAATGCGAAGCTCAGGCCGTCAACGTAACCGAAGAAATCAGAGTTACGGTAAGTCAGCAGGTTTGCAGCACGACCGGTCATGTAGACGTCGGTCTGAGTCATGGTGTCGTTACCGAAGATTGGCAGCACATCGGTCCATGCGTTGGTGTCATAGATAACACCGTAGTTACGGCCGTAGTCCAGTGAACCGAACTCAGCAAATTTCAGACCAGCGTAGGCTAAACGAACTTTGTTTTTGTTGTCGCCTTCAGTACCGTTGGTTTTGATTTCGTTTTCGAAACGACCAAAGCCGGTTAATTGATCAGTGATCTGGGTTTCACCTTTGATACCGATACGGAAACGGGAGTCATCACCGTTCTGGCTGTCACCATAGTGGTCATTGTCGCTGAATAAATGACGAACATCGACTTTACCGTACAGATCCAGTTTATTACCGTCTTTGTTATAAATCTCTGCCGCGTTTGCAGCGCCGCTTAATGCAACGAGCGGGACTAATACAGCTAATAATGTCTTTTTCATTTTATATTCCTATTATATTAACCACTACTCTCTGACCCTATTTACACAGAGCCTTGTAGATTATTCCCCCTGAAAGTTCATATTACAACACGATCTCAGCCCCGATTGACGCTAAATAGCAAGATATGTCAAAAAAAGCACTTATTGCATGGATAATGTGACAAATAGTTTCAAAACCAAAGCATTTATTGTTAAACAGCAATAAGGTAAAGCGCACGAATCGCTAATTTTGATATTAACATTGGTGATAGTCGTTATATTTGATTATTAACGTCATCGTTAAAATAATACGAATAAATCATTCAAAAATTTTAAATTAAACCCGGATGAAAACAAATAAAAAAGCCGGTTTATTTTATACAAACCGGCTTACGGGTAAAAACCATCAGATTAATTTATGTCATATACGGTAGTGATGCTTGTCCAGCCCGTACTTTTTCATCCGCAGATAGAGTTTTTTACGCGGGATTTGCAGATACTCTGAGACATCGTTAATTCGCCCCTGGTGGATATTCAGGGCTTCGGTGATAATCTGCCGCTCATAGCTCTCCACCCGCTGGTCCAGCGCAGTCGGTGCCACGGACGGCAGCAGCGGGTTCGCGGTATCGCCCATCGGCATAATCCCGACCGCATACAGCTCCGCCGCATTCGCCAGTTCACTGACATTGCCCGGCCAGTGCCGGCGGGTCAGTTTTTTCACCAGCGGCTCCGCAAGGTTCGGCAGCGGATGATTCAGACGGGAACAGGCCTGTTCCAGATAGTAACGGAATATCGGTGCAATATCGGCTTTGCGCTGGGACAACGGCAGGCAGGCAATCTGTGTCATGGAGAAACAGTAATAGAGCTCAGCGATAATCTTCTGCTGTTTGGTCAGCATAATCAGCGGCGTGTCGGCAATCCCGATCAGACGGAATATCCGCTGCTCCTGACGGATATGCTGTACCAGCCAGCGCTGCTGGCTGAGCGGCATCAGATCGATATTTTTGATCACCAGTGTGCCGTCCGTCACTTCATCCAGCCAGGCATCCAGCGGGATCTCCTCATCACTGAGCAGGGTTTTGATGACCAGCGGCCCGCATTTATTGCTGCTTATCTGATGCAGGTAGCGCGCCAGATAGGTGCGGCCGCTCCCCGGCTCACCATGCAGAAAGACCGCAGCACGGGTTTCCGCCAGTCCGCGCAACTGCTGGCGGACGTGCTCTGTCCATTCACTCTCACCAGCAAGATTCAGTGTCAGCTGCTCTGAGCTCCAGCGGCGCTGGGTTACCCGCTGTTTGCGGGCTGCCAGAGCTTTTTCTGTCAGGGTCAGCAGATGCTCCGGATCCACCGGTTTCTGCAGAAAATCCCACGCCCCCTGTTTGACGGCTTCCACCGCCATCGGCACATCACCGTGGCCGGTGATCAGCAGCACCGGCAGATATTTGTCTTTTTCCAGGAACAATGCCATCAGATCGATACCTGAGCACCCCGGCATACAGACATCACTGAGCACAATACCGCACCAGTCGCGGTGAACCAGCTCTTTTGCCGCCAGCGGGTCATGACAGGCATAAACACGATATCCGGCCTGCTCCAGCAGCATACAGTAAGCTTCCAGGACATCCGTATCATCATCTATTAATAAGATATCGTAGTTATCATCAAGCATATTCAGTTACCTTTTTAAAACACAGGATCACACATCCGTGGCGGGTCAGCGTGGATGCGATCCGCAGGCTGCCGCCCAGCTGCTGCATAATGGAGCTGCTGACAGACAGGCCGATCCCGAGGCCGATTTCTTTACTGGTGGTGAAGGGTTTCATCAGTGAGTCCGCCAGCGCCATCGGCCAGCCGCAGCCGTTATCACTGATAAAGAGAGAAATCTCATCGGCGGACTCTGTAAAATCAATCACAATTTCAGCTGCTGCCGGTGAGGCATCCAGTGCATTGGAGAGCATATTGACCAGCACCTGCTGTATGCCGATAGCATCCCCCTGCACCTGCGGCAGAAAGTCCGGCTGGTGCAGGGTGACATCGCGCATTTTGTTCTGTAATGCGAGGATATCCCACGCATCCTGAATGCTCTGATGCAAATCAATCGGCTGCAGTGTCGCGCCGTCATCCCGCCGCCGGGCAAACTGGCGCAGAGAGCGGATAATGCCGTCCATCCGGGTAATAAGCTGCGCGGATTTATTCAGGGCATTCACGGCATTGGTATTTCCTTCCGCCGCCAGTGCCCGCTTCGCCATATAAACGTGCATGGATAATGCATTCAGCGGCTGATTGATTTCATGCGCCAGGGTGGTCATGGTCTGCCCGACCACGGCCAGTTTCGCCGTCTGAATCAGCTCATTTTGTGTAGCCCGCAGATTGGCCTCAATGGCTTTTCTGTCGGTGATTTCCTGTTCCAGCTGCGCTTTCTGCCGGTTGATCTGGCCGAGTGTCTGGCGCAGCAGCATGGCCACACGGCCGATTTCATCGCGCCCCTCAACCGGGATTTCCGCGGTCAGATCACCGTGTCCTATCCGTGCAACTGCCTGATTCAGCACTGTAAAACGCCTGACCAGCCGGGTGCGGATAAAATAGTGGTTAAAGATCACGGCCAGTAATAACGCCAGCAGCGCAGTAATAATAATGATAATGCCGCTGTAACTCATAATGCCGGACAGATGGTGATTCAGAGACTGTAACTGGCTGTGGCTGTTATCAAGCTGCACATCGAGCTGAGTGCGGAACCGCTCCAGAATGCGATCTTTTTCTGCCGTGGCGGCCGCCAGTTCCGCTTTCGCCGCGCGGTAATCTTTCAGCACGCCGGGCATTTTGCTGTCAGACAGACCGATATCCAGCAGTTCATCAATAGTCTGGCGCAGTGTCACGGTGCTCGGATACATATCCGACGCCGTTTCGTTTGATTCCGCTCCGGACTTCAGATAAGAGAGATAGCGGACATAACTGTGCGAATCCGCGCTGCTTTCCGTACTTTCATTCTGTTCATCCCGCAGACGCCCGGTCAGATCGTCCATAATCTGCCCTTCCAGCCGTGCAAGGGTATAAATCAGCTGTAACTCCCCCTGTACCTTGCGCAGACTGCCCTGCAGGGCGATAGCCCGGGACGGATCCTGCTCTGTCTGATCCAGCAGAGAGCCCTGCTGCCAGCTGATATCCTGTGACAGTGAACTGAGTTCGGTACTGAAATCGTCATGCAGCCAGGCAATCCGCGCGGACAGCGTATTCACATTCTCCCGCGCCAGAAACAGGGTATACAGGGCATTATCGAGACGCTGCAAAAGCGCCTGTCCCTGCTGCACAATCGCGGCGATCTGTACCTGATCCTCGCCGCTCAGTTTCCGGTTGATCGCTTCGATCTGTGATAAATGAAGCGTGATCTGATTACGCAGCTGCAGACGTGCTGCAGTATCCGGCGCTTTCAGGAACTCATTCAGCTCATCCACCAGCGTATTCAGTTGTCCCTCGATCAGAAACGACGCCTGAATACGCGGAAAATAATCCCCCAGCGCGTAGCGGATCTGCCGGTTCTGCGCCTGCCAGGCGTACAGGCTCACACAACTGACAATCAGTGTCATCAGCGTGCCGATAACAAACGCGCCGCGCAGGATCGCGCTGATACTGAAACGGCCGATATAACGGGCAATACGCTGTTTCACCGGACTTTCTCCAGTTCCGCAATCGCTTTGCGCTGTTGCTCGCGGAAGAACTGCTGCCAGCGGATATACTCTTCCTCCGCTTTGCGGTTATCGTCAAAACGTGAGTAATAGGCCGGGTCGGCACTCTCCTGTGCAGAGACCGGCATGGCGGTCAGCAGAGCACGGATATGCGGCAGCGGGCGTTTCACGCGGGCTTCGGCGGTATACAGGGCACGCCAGGCGTCGATGGATTCCGTCAGACGGAAGGTGATCGCGGTATCAAACAGCTGCTGTACCATACGCTGGCGTTTGAGCACCAGATTCTCATCCATCTGATGCGGGGAATTCAGCAGGCGGCGCTGCACCGGCTCACGCGGATTTCCCTGCGGCAGCGGTGTGACAGGATATTTACCGGTGCTGCTGTCCGCCAGCACGTTCTGCCCCTGTTCACTGAGCAAAAAACGGATAAAGGCGCGGGCCTTGTCTTTATTCAGACTGTGACGGCTTATCGCGACGAAGGTCGGGGATGTCGCGGAATCCGGCAGATAATTAAAGGCCAGCTCCGGATCGCCCAGCAGCAGCCAGGCGTAGTTATCAATCACCGGCGCGGCACCGCCCAGCCCTGCTTTGATTTTGTCCGCCACACCGAAACTGCGTGATGAGATAGTCGCCAGATTCCCGGAAACATTGAGCAGCAATGCCCAGCCCTCATCCCAGCCGCGCTGCTGTAACAGCGATTCGACCATCAGATGATAGGTATCCGAACGTGACGGGCTGCTCATCAGCAGCAACCCCTGATAGCGGCTGTCGGTCAGGGAATCCCACGATGCCGGAACCGGCAGATTATTTTCCGCCATCCGCCGTTTATTCACCAGAATGCCGTAACCGGAAAATGCCACCGCTGCCGCATTATCGCGCAGCCGCAGCGGTACCAGACGCCGGGAGACCTCCGGCAGATCTGTGAGTTCCGCCAGCCGGTCATGTTCCTGCAGATGTTGTAATAACATCGGCGAGGATGTCACCACCAGATCCACATCTTCCAGTGCCGGGGTATCCAGCAGACGCTCCAGTGCCGCACTGGTGCGGTTAATGGTACGGATACGGACAGCACCGGGCTGCTGCTGCCAGCTGCTGATAATATGGGCTGTTGCTTCCGGTGAAAACGTGGTGGCGATCACCAGTTCATCCGGTTTCGCCGTGGCTGACAGACTGAACATCAGTACGGCGGCGGTTATCATACTGGCCGCAAAGCGGCGGATTCGGCGTTGTGGCATAAGCTGGGTTCTGTATTCGTTTGCGGGGTGTGATTCACATCATAAAAATGACATCTTTTTCAGTTTGTCGCAAAAGTCCGTTTGAGACAAATATTACCCGTTTGTTTACCGGCATCTGCGCCGCAGATATTAAATAAAATAACTAACAGGAACGGTAACCGGCCTGATATTTTAAATCATCGCCATAAACAGATAATAACAATGCAGGAAATAATAATAGCAATAAATCACCATAACAACAAAACAAGAATAAAAGCCTTACAGTTCAATATAAAAGCTGTTAATTCATTTTCACTTATCATTTGTTTTATTAATTTTTTCTTTTATTTCATGCTAATACAAAATAAACATATAAATAAACTTATTTGTGTCAGTTTATGCCTTTTATATTTAATATTGAGTCAAAAGTGACTCAAAATCATGATATTGAGATATTTATTCAGCCGGAACATGATAACCCTGTCAGAAAAAAAACGACCATACACACAGTAATCCTATTTTAAAATACATTTCTGCAGGTGAAATTATGCTGTCATTTTTAAAGCCGGCTATGGCAAAAAATAAAGTAGCACCCGGAAAAGTGCCCGCCACTTACAAACGTTATCGTGTTCAGGCATTGCTCAGCGTGTTCCTCGGTTACTTAGCGTATTATATTGTCCGCAATAACTTTACGCTCTCCACACCGTATCTGAAAGAAAACCTCGATCTGACCACAACGCAGATCGGTATGTTAACCAGCTGCATGCTGATCACTTACGGGATCAGTAAAGGAATTATGAGCAGCCTGGCGGATAAAGCCAGCCCGAAAGCCTTTATGGCCTTTGGTCTGATCCTCTGTGCCGTTGTTAACCTCGGTATGGGCTTCAGCAGCGCGTTCTGGCTGTTCGTCGGTTTCGTTGCCCTCAACGGTCTGTTCCAGGGCATGGGCGTCGGTCCTTCTTTTATTACTATCGCCAAATGGTTCCCGCGCCGTGAACGCGGCCGTATCGGGGCTTTCTGGAATATCTCCCACAACGTCGGCGGCGGTATCGTTGCGCCAATCGTGGGTGCGGCTTTCGCGGTTCTCGGTACCGAGCACTGGCAGGCGGCAAGCTACGCGGTTCCGGCAGTTATCGCCGTAGTCTTCGCTGTGATCGTCCTGCTGCTGGGTAAAGGTTCTCCGGAACAGGAAGGCTTACCTGCACTGGCAGAAATGATGCCGGAAGAAAAAGTGGTGTTATCTGATGCGCAGAAAGAGCAGTCTCCGGAAAATATGTCTGCATTTCAGATTTTCTGCACCTATGTACTGAAAAACAAAAACGCCTGGTATGTCTCTTTTGTTGACGTGTTCGTGTACATGGTTCGTTTCGGGATCATCAGCTGGCTGCCGATTTACCTGCTGACCGAGAAAAACTTCAGCAAAGATCAGATGAGTGTGGCCTTCCTGTTCTTCGAATGGGCTGCGATTCCGTCCACCCTGCTGGCAGGCTGGCTGACAGACAAACTGTTCAAAGGCCGCAGAATGCCGCTGGCGATCGTCTGTATGACCCTGATTTTCTTCTGCCTGATCGGTTACTGGCAGAGCCAGTCCCTGGCCGTCGTCACCTTCTTCGCTGCGGTTGTCGGTTGCCTGATTTATGTGCCTCAGTTCCTGGCATCCGTGCAGACCATGGAAATCGTCCCGAGCTTCGCGGTCGGTTCTGCGGTAGGTTTACGCGGTTTCATGAGCTACATCCTGGGTGCAACCCTGGGCACCACCCTGTTCGGTTTCATTGTTGACCGTATGGGCTGGCACGGCGGTTTCTATCTGCTGTTAGGCGGTATCGTCTGCTGTATCATCTTCTGTATTCTGTCTCACTTCGGTGCGCTGGAACTGGAACGTAACCGCCAGCAGGCACTGTCAGAAGAAAAAGAAACAAAAATCAAATTAGAACCTGCTTCTGCAAACTGATTTCACACTGTTCGTTACCCTTTCGCGCCGCGGCGCTGACATCAGGAACGTTATTGATAAAAAAAAATCCCCCTGTGGCAACACAGGGGGATTTTTATCTCAGCGGTTCAGCTTATTTCCACTGGTATTTCACGCCGATCATCGCACGGTCACCGGAGTAATCATCCGCGCCCATCTGATGAGAAACGTTACCCCAAACTGTCCAGTTTGGTGAAATCTGCCCTTCCACACCGGCTTTGATCTCAAACCGGTTCGCCGGACGATCATCACTGAAGGTGTAGTGTTTATTAAAGGTCATATCACTCTTCGCCGTACTGTGCAGCCAGTTTACCTCAACAAACGGCTGCGCGGATTTATCTGACTGCTTCTGGTTTGCGTAGGTCAGACGGGCCCCCAGACGGGTATCCACACTGTTACTGCGCCCGCCTTTCATCACCAGACCGGTGCCGCTGCTGCTGTCATCAGAATCATACGAATTAAAGATAACCTGCGCCTGCGGTGTTAACAGCCACTGTTTATCCGCATCCGGTTTGTACACCGCCATGCTGTAGCCGGTTTCAACAGAAGCACTGACTAAGCGGCTCTTATAATCCGATGAACTGCCGGCCATGGAGACTTTATTATCAAACCAGGAATACTGTGCCCAGACATCCGCATAGGCATTGTTTTCATCTTCGCGGTTCTGATACCAGGTGCCGTATAAACCGACGCTGTAAGCACGATCAATTTTTGCATCGGCTTTCGTACCGGTCCGTTTAGCGCTGCTGGTGTAATCAGACTTACCGATTGCGCCCATGATACCGCCGCGGATCGTAGTGTCCTGTGCATCATTGTTCCAGTTGATAATATCGCCGCCCAGCTGGGTGGTGTAGGTATCCCCTTTCAGACGCAGTGAACGGCTGACCGCATCCTGACGCTGACGATCCCCGGTGATACGCAGCCAGACAGAAGAGGCGTTTTCATCCCCTTTAAAGCTGTCGGCATAGTGTGGCTCGCCCAGGCGATCATGCAGGGTCATGGAGAACATGCCCAGTGCCGCCGTGCGGTTAGCCATGTGTCCGCCGATTTCCGGGTTCACGTTACGGTTCGGATCTTCCTTGTTTTCATCCGGCGGATAAACATTGGTATCGAAAGAGTCGAGATACCAGCTGTCATCTTTATACCCTTTGTGTAACAGGTATTCGTATACCCCGATAGCAACCGGCCCGCCCAGTTTAAAGGCATTTTTATCGGATTTTCCGCCGACATGAACCACTTTAATCGCATCCGGCTGTTTCAGGGTATCTGCACCTTCGCCACCAACATTATTAATGTTCAGCGTGGTCGCGCCGTTTTTCCCGGTGTACACATTACCGTCAACCACCAGCTGGTCAGTCATTGTGTCTTCATGACCTCTGTTCAGCACGGTATTCAGTGTGATCGAACCGCCGTTCGCAGTGAAATCCCCGCCGACATTCAGACGGCTTTCAGTTTCTTTCTGACTCGCAAGCCAGATGCTGCCGCCGTTGTTGACAAAGTTGCCGTCAACGCGGTAATCCGTTGCCTGTCCCAGATCTTTCTTATCCAATTCACCGACATAGAACTGACCGGCGTTATTCACGCTGCCTTTCAGTGTACCCTGTCCGGCAAATGTTCCCTGAGTACCGATATTCACCTGACGGCTGTTCATCACCAGCGCGGAATCATAGCTCCCCGCCTGTAATGTGCCGTTCTCAATCTCCGTTGCACCGGTGTACTGCGCCGATTTATCTGTCAGCGTGATACGGCCCGCGCCCTGTTTCACCAGTGTCCCTGCCCCGGTGACGCTGTTGGTCAGATCCCACGGCTGTTTGCCGTCATTGTGCGTCAGCACCAGCGTACCGGCGTTTTCAATTGCCGCGCTGCCGATATGCTCTGCCTGTGAGGCACGCAGTGTACTGTCTGCATCCGTGGTGAAACGTCCGCTGAACCCGCTGTTATCTGCCGTCAGCTGAGCATCCGATTTCTGTGCGATTTCGGTGGTGCCGCTGCCGGTCAGCTGATTACGCAGCAGACCCTGCGCGCCTTCCGTGCGCAGTGTACCCGCCACGGCGACCAGGCTGTCTCCCAGACCCGCGATATTACGGATAGTGACCTGTGCAGGCTGATCGATAGTCACTGCGGAATGCATCCCGCTATTTGCCCCAGTGACAGTCAGTGTGTCATTATTCACCACCAGCTGACCCGCCTGAGTACCGCTCAGAGAACCGTTTACCTCACCGCCGTTTTTCACCGTCAGTTTGCCGTTACCCAATGCCACCAGGCTGTTTACCGCAGACGTGAGTTTCCCGGCGGTCTGCTCTGTACCGGCACCGGCTGTGCTGGTCAGTTCAACTGCGGTACCGGATGCCAGATCCAGTAACTGCGTATTCCCTAACACATTATCCGCTTCTGCCCGTAATTTGCCGTGACGGACAAACGTGCTGCCGGTGTAATCATTGTTATTATTAGACAGCGTGACGTATTCACTCGCGGTATCAATTGCCAGGTCGCCCTGTCCGGTGATTTTCGCCCCGAGGTTAGCCGCCGATCCGGATTTTCCGGACTGTGCTGCCAGCACCAGTGCATCACTGCCTTTGCCCTGCAGATCCACTTCGGTCAGCTGATAAGCCACATACAACCCGTCCGCTTTACCGCCGGCGTTTGCACTGGTCTGTAAGTCGTAATCATAGGTGCCTTTCGCCACCACTTTGCCGTCCTGGCGCAGATCCTGTTCTGTCTTCGTATTTGACGGGATCACATTACCGTCTTTATCCGTCAGCTGCAGATTCAGCCCGCCGGTGTAATCCGAGGCTTTACCGGCATTGACCAGCTGAACCACGGAATCCCCTTCATCCTGCTCCAGCAGCGGCACTTTGTTATCCGCTGACGGCGTTGGCAGATTATCAAAACCGTCCGCTTTCACCTGAACAGTGCCTTTCGCGTTGTCCAGTTCGAGGGAGTTCACGCTGAGATGACCATCCGCCTTGCTGCTGCCGGTGATATTGTCGTTAAAGGCCAGTGTCCCGCCGCTCATTGCCAGGCGATCAAATGACTGTGTGCCGACGCCTGCGCGGACGGTTGCAACAGATTTATCACCGATATCCAGACGGGATTTTTGCAGCGCGCGGGTGTTATCACCGGCGATATCAAATGTGCCGTTTGTCAGACGCAGCGTGCCGGTGAAGTTATCCCCCGCAAAAGCCGCGCTCTTATTATTAAAGTCAAACGCCTGACCCGCTGTTGAGGTGGTGACCAGACCATCCCCCTGCAACTGATGGGCAAAGGTATCGGCTTTATTCTGATTGATAAACAGCTCACCGCCCTGTTTTACGGTGATACCGTCATCTGCTGTCAGTTCATTCAGCGTGATATCGGTATTGCGCAGTTCAAAACGGCCTTCCTCAATATTCAGTTTTTCAAAGCCGCTGATTTTGCTGCTGTCCTGTAATACATAGTGGCTTGCTTTGCCCTGCAGCGTCAGTGCATCCTGTCCGCCGCTGCCCGCCTTCAGATTGCCGAACAGGGCATCACTTTGTGCTTCAGAAACATTTTTCAGAATCACATTGTTCTGACCATTACCGACAGTACCGGTCTGTAATTTGGTACCGCCGTTCAGTGTCACGGTATTGTTGCCGTTACCGGCTGTCAGAATGCCGGTTACCGCTTTTTCGAGCATTTCAATGGTGTTATCACCGTGGCCTGTCGCGATATCACTGGTGTTACCGCTCAGCGCGATGGTGTTATTACCGCCGCCCAGCACCGATTTTCCGCTGATCGTGCCGCCGTTGGTGAAGCGGATATTGCTGTTCTGATGTGCATCCACCGCCATACCGCTGGCACCGGCAGTCACAGTGCCGCTGTTGGTGAAGCTGAAATCGTTTCTCAGCGCAGTCAGATCCACCACGCTGTGGTCAGATGCTGACGTCAGTTTGCCGCTCTGTGTGATGTTTTTAGTCCCACCAAGCACCACCAGTGCGGATTCCCCTTCTGCTGATTCGATATTCACATTCATTCCGCTGATAACATCACCGGAAGTATTGGTCACAATACCGTTGCCGCCCTTATCTTTTACATTGATAGTGGTGCCGCCGGCGCCGGAGGTGTCGAGCTTGCTTTTCGCCATCATCACCCCGCCTTTGCCGTCATCCGCTTCCAGCTTCAGACCGGAGGCATTCTCACCGCTGACATTGATGGTGCCGGTGCCGGACAGTTTAAACGCGCCGCTGTCATCATCTGTATTCAGCAGATGCAGACCGCTGCCACTGCCGGTGACTTCAATATTGGCGTTATCCAGTTTCACGTTTGAGCCGGAATGGGCCCGTACCGCATCCGCCGAGTTTTCACCGAGGATCTTACCTTTGCCGCCGATGGTCATTGAGGCATCTTTATTCAGACGGACTGCGGCGGTACCGTTATTGGCGGTAATATTACCGGTGTTATTTACCACGGAATTCCGGCCGTAAATATCAACACCCACACCATTCACGGTAATATCGGTGGTGTTATTAACCGTCCCGGTTTCCACACGGATGCCGGTGGCGTTATCCGCTTTGCTGAAATCAATATTACCGTCGTGATTGAGCACACCGCCGTTGATCAGCTTATAACCGATCGCGTTTTTCGCGATATTGTCATCGGTTCCGCCTGATTTCAGGTGTGCTTTTGAAGTCAGTGTGGTTTTATCTGATTTTTTCCCGGTCGCATTACCATTAATATCGTAATAGTTACCGTCAATCACCGCGATGGTTCCGCCTTCGCCGGTAACACTGATGGTAGTCTCTTTATCCAGAACAACCTTACCGTCCGCCCCGGCACCATTAGCCAGATACAGCCCGGTCGCGTCGTTCCCGTTGACATTCAGTTGCATATTGCCGGTTTTTACTTCAGTACCGTTATCCGCAATATAGAAACCACGGCTTTTTTCGCCGTTGATATCAAAGGTATAAGTTGTGCCTTTGCTGCTGTCACCCAGGAACTGCGCTTTCTGGTCAACACGGAATAACGTGGAATCGTTATTATCCAGTGTCAGAGCTACATCACTTGCGCCGAAATTGATCCGCGAACTGAAGGTTTCATCTGCCCCTTTACGCCCGGCGATCCAGTAACCGGTCTGGTTAATGGAGTTTTTATCAAAAATAACGTGACCGCTGTTAAGGTCGATTTCACCGCCCACACGGGCAAAGACCCCGACGGTGTTATTGCCTTTCAGCTCAACGGTTCCGCCGTCGATAATCACTTTCGCATCATCCGCGCGTACCCCGGTAGTGCGTGCCGGTTTGGTGCCGCCGGTGGTGGTTCCGTTGTTGGTGGCAATCACCTGCCCGTGGTGAGTAATCGTGCTGTCGCCCAGCGCCAGCAGGCCAATCGAGCCTGCCCCGGAAACATTAATCGTGCCGTTGTTTTCAATAACATCCTTAACACGGTTCGTGCCTGACACCCGCATACCAACAGTATTGGTACCCGCCACATCAATTTCACCGTTGTTAACGACAGTCAGCTGTGAATCCGCATTACGGTTCGGCGTTGATGCCACGTTAATGCCGACCGCATTACTGACACCTTTGTTAATATCGATTTTTCCTTTGTTTTCAATCGCATATTTTTCACCGGCTTTTGCGGTTTCATCCAGCAGTGCAGCCACGGCGTTCGACATAATCCGCATATCCCAGGTATCGTCTTCACGGCCGCCGGACAGGCTGACATCGTCTTTACCCATCAGAATATCGCCGTTATTGATAAATGAAGCGCCCTTGACCTGCACGCCGGTCACGGTTCCTTCATTTTTGCCGATCCCTTTCTGCCCCAGCAGCAGTTTGCCGCCCTTTTCGTTGGTGACCAGAGAACCGCCGGATGCAGTCACACCGGTGTTGGCAATTACATCTTTATCTGTCGGATCATTATTGACGAGGTTGAAGGCTTCAACGGCAATGGTACCAAGGTTGGTATAGTGTGCATTTTCACCGGTAACCTGATCACCGTAGATGCGGGTTTTACCGTCGCCCAGCAGTAACGTACCGCGGTTGGTAAATTCCGCATTATCGATTAACGCATTCTGCCCTTTGTAATTCGGCACAGAGGTTGTGGCATCATGGAATACTTTTGCGCCATCATGCGCAAAAATATGGTACGCACGATAACGACCTGAATTTGATGAAGTTTCACCACGGATATCCGCACCGTCCTTAATATTCAGCACACTGCCTTCACCGGCGGCCTCAAAAATGGAGCGTCTGCCGATATTGGCGGTAATGGCGTCATTCAGACGGATATCTTTATCTTCCAGACCTTTCAGGTCGATATTAACGTCAAAATAATCTTTATCCTGCGGACGCGGGACAACCGTCGCTTCAATCAGCGCTTTGTATTCCGCCCCGGGTAATACGTTATGTGTTACTGCGTCAATCAGTAACGCGTTATACGCCGCCAGTCCCTGTGCATTGCCGATGGCAAAAGTGTCACCAAGGGCATACGTTTTTCCTTTCGATGTGAACCCGTTCAGCTCTTTTGGGATAGCGACACTCTCAACCAGTTCATTCTGCGGCTGGAAGGTGTATTTGTATTCACCGGAAGATAAATACATGCCGTAAGCTTCACCGAACGTAACGTGAAGTTTGCTGGTGGTATCAATAGTCGCGGATTTTCCGCTGTCTGCGGCAGCCACAAACAGTGAGCTGTCTTTGATGTAATTGATATCCCAGTCAACATTGTCAGCCGCTGTCATATTCAGCGTACCGTCTTTAACTTCTGCCAGTGTCAGATGATAGAACGGGGATAATTCCGGCTGTTTTTCCAGCAGATACACACCCAGCTGCGGATCGATGTTTTTTTTGAAGGCATCGGTGTTGTAGGCCTGCATGACGGCGATTTCCCCGTCTTCCTTCTTCCAGGTAATCTCTTCCATCGCTGACGGGTTGTCCGGGACCTGCCAGTCCTCGATCGCATTCAGGGATGCATCACCCGGAACTGCCACACCATCACGGTATTCGGTAATCGAAATAACCTTATTTGCATCCGTATTTTTCGCCCATAATTCCTGCAATGAAAACCAGGTTTCATGATAATCAAGATTATTGGTGAATTTCGTCTTTTCATTATTTAAATTAAGATCTTTAACGCTGCCGTCATTAATAACCCGGGATTGTTCTTTTTCGTTTGAATTATTTACCCACGTTTTAGTTGTGCTGTCATATTGCGCAGGGCGATACTCAGTTTCTAACCACTGGCCCGCAGGATCAGCTGCTGGTGCAGACACGCTCAGCCCGCAGCCCATCAGCATTGCCAGTGATAACAGCGCCAGTTTTTTTCCTTTCTTTGCACCCTTTGCGAATTCAGATGCGACAACAGAATTCCCTGTCCGTTGATTTTTTACGACTTTGAATATTTTATTCATTGTTTATTTTTCTCAAAATTGAAGGACGTGAATAAGGAAATTCCAGGTGCAGAAAACCCTGACGCATTTAATGCATCACAGAAAAAAATGTGCCGTCACCTGAGCGGCTGACGGTTATCAGCGTAATTGGGTTATTTAATTAATTTATTTAACGTTCACCTGAATTGCCCTGTATCCGGACTCAGAAAATTTTACTTATGGTTGAATCGGCGGCGTATTATAGAGAGGGGATTTCGAATGTCTATAGCGGTTTTAGGAATCATCCTAAGCGAAATTCACTACAAAATGATCATAAAAAGATAAATAACCACAAAATTACAAATTGGACGCGTAATTACTTATAGGTAGTACTGATTATTTTTTTGATTTCCCTCACCCGAATACAGCCACTCACTGACATTTAATGTGTCAATAACTAAAATAATCGAATACTTAATTTATAATAAGATTTATTTTTGGATTTATTAACTAATCATTTTGCAATGTATAATTCATTCAATTTGTTTCCAAACATAACGTAATGCATACTTCCGTTACATTATTACGTGAATTTTTATTCATGAAATATGAATTTAAAAAACTTTAGCTTTTTTTGGATTATTTTTTACAAAAAGCACAAATAGCTCATTTTACGTATTAAACGCGTACAGACTTTAACTCACAAGCAGCTTTCGTGATACAAATCACAGTAAAATGCCGATCAATTAACAAACACAAATAAAACAAAAAAATAACAAAAAAGCGCTGCCAGCGGGAAGGCACCTCCGTTATCATTAAGCTAAATTACTTATTTGAAGTGTTTAAAGTAAGAGCTTTGCCTTATTTAAGCGGTTAAGCACACTATTTTCGTCATATAACCAAAAATAGCAGTGAAAAATAGCAGTGCAGGAGAAACGCAGAAGAGCACTTCCCCACGATCAAATACGCATTTAATACGTATAACAATACAAACAGCAGGTACTACTCAGATCGTACCCAAAACAAATGTCCCTTCATCAGAAAATGCATTTTCATGCATTACAGACCTGAATTTGATTCAGTTATTATGCAGCGGTAAATAGTGCATTTATGCATAAAACAGGTTATTTATACGGCAAAATCAGGCTCTGTTATAATAAGGAAGTGACAACAGCTAACAGGGGAAACGGACGCAGCATGACGATTTTTGACACACTGGCTGAGCGCCATATTCAGGCGGCGCTTGAAAGCGGAGAATTACAGGGACTGGCAGGAGAAGGTAAGCCGCTCACACTGGATGATGACAGCCATGTTCCCCCTGAACTGCGGGTGGGCTACCGGTTGCTGAAAAATGCAGGATATCTTCCCCCGGCATTACTGGCCCGGCAGGAGGCGGTTTCACTGGCGGATTTATTGTCCGCTCTGCCGCCGGACAGCGCAGAATATGAGCAGACAAACAAGCGGTTACGGTTGCTGGCATTACAGATGCAGCAGGCGGGGCTCAATACGGATTTTCTGTATCACCGTTACCATGACGCCATACAACAGGCACTGGATAAAAATAAATAATGCCTGCACGTCAGTACAGTTCATAAATCTGATCAGATGTGAAACCCCGGTACATCAGGTAACGCATCTGTTTTTGCTTCTCTTTATAGTCTGCCGGGCTGCTTTCCCCGAATTTCTTCATTTTTGCCTCACGGGCCTGCTCAAACCAGTCGGTCTCCTGCGCGGAAAAAACCGCATCAATCAATTCACCGTCAAACCCTTTCTGACGTAATTCCTGACGGATCCGCACCGGTCCGTGCAGTTTTCTCACACCGGCCTGAAAAAACAGCGCGATACTGCGGGTATCATCCAGATACTGTGAGTCTGTCAGCCGCGCCATCACCCGTGGCAGAACATGCTCTTCCGTCGGGGAGGTTTCCTGCTTTTCAGCAATTTTCCGTTTCAGTTTGCGGGTCAGTTCCGCGCCGGCATATTCCCGCCGTCCCAGCAGCCATATGGCATAATGATAAAGTTGTTTTTCATCCATCGTGACACCTGCGTGTTATCCGTTAAAATCGTGATAACATACCATATTCACACTATATTCAGAGAGACAGACAATGGCACAACTGACCCAGGAAGAAAAAGTATATGTTGATGACCTCGCGATGCAGCGGGTTGATGATATGAACAGCGATGAATTTCTGGTTCGTCAGCTGGATGACAAAATCCACGGGCTGGCATCTCACCTGAAAGCCTATTTTGAAGAACGTCTGGCTTTCCATAAACAGAACAAAAACTGATCCTGCCCGGGCAGCCGCAACGCTGCCCGCTGCTTTTTTCCCGCCTGAAATAATCGCCATATAAATAATTACATTCGTTATCAGTCTATTCCGATAGTTATCCTGCTGCACTTAAAATAAAGTTGAAAATAATTAAAGTTCCCTGTGAATGTGCCGATAATCATTACCGGGAGCATTCTGAGTGCTTGATTTTACGTTGTTAATATCGCTAATGATAATTATTCTTAATTGTTGCAATCAATAATCATAAAGAAAAAATAATATTAAATACTTCATTTTTTAACATATATTAAATGAATATTTAAAAATATTAACAACAATCAATGCATAACATCGCAATAACATAAAAATGCAGTATATAAAACCATAAGTAACTATCTGTATCCGGATATTACAGAGAAAACTCACCTTTTAATTCGTAAATCAGAAAAATACTTCAATTAATCATTTCATGGTTATATACTCTGTTTCGTTTTAGTTATGCCTTCCATTCTGATGTATAAGAATCTTCTTTCCCGTTAACGGTAATAAAAAATTACTGGGGAAATTATTTCTTATTGATGCTACTAACTAAATAAACCCTGCTGATTTGTTTTTTCAGAATCGGCTAAAAATCACTATGACTAAAAATAAATTTACGGAAAGCGTAATTAATTTCGTTTCCGTATTTATTATATATTCCATCCCGGAGAGGATAATGAATAAAAAATTCGCTCTTGCAGCGTCTCTTTCCCTTATTTTTGTTGCTAACTCTGCGTCTGCGGCAACTACCGCATCCGGTGGTTCAATCAATTTCACCGGCTTTATTACTGATGCTACCTGCACCATTAATAACGGTAATGCGAACATGTCGGTATTATTAGATCCAATTACTGTCAATCAGATCACACATTCCGGCGCAATCGAGGAAGGAAAGAAAGCATTTTCTCTCGAGTTATCAGACTGTAACGCCAGTGATAAAGATAAAAAATCACTGCATATTAATTTCGCCTCCACCAACCTTATTGCCAATAACGGTAATTACCTGATCAACCAGGAAACGGATGAGAAAGGTAATCATAAAAATGTCGGTATTGCGTTAACATCACAGAAAAGTAATGAAGTTATTAATTTAAACACGCCATACGATACAAAAATCATTGCTGATAATGGTGTTATGCAGTTCTATGCAAAATATTACAAAGTCGGCAGCGAACCTGCTCAGCCGGGTAAAATCAATACCATGCTGACATATAATCTGTCTTACTTCTGATATTTTCAGGCCTCTTTAATTCAGGGGCCTGATTTTTGAAAATACACATCATGAAAAAAATCATCTTAACATTGTTGTTATTAACAGTGACATTTGTCAGTCCGGCAAACGTTATTATTAATTCCACCCGTGTTATTTATCCGCAGGGAAGTAAAGAGGTTCCGGTACAATTATTTAACACCGGAGCACAGCAGGCATTAGTCCAGGCATGGATTGATGACGGCAACCCCGATTCCACGCCGGAAACGGCGAATGTTCCGTTTATCCTGACACCGCCGGTGGTAAAAATCGACGGTAAAAATGGTCAGCAGCTGCGGGTGAAAATGACCCCGGTACAGCTTCCGGCTGACAGAGAGTCCCTGTTTTATCTGAATTTACTGGATATTCCGCCGCTGCCGGAAAACAGTGCCGATAAAAACATGATGCAGATTGCTATCCGCTCCCGCATCAAACTGTTTTACCGCCCTTCCGGCCTGACGCTGAGCGCGGATAAAGCCCACACCCGTCTGACATTCACCCGTGACGGCCAGCACTATATTCTGAAAAATGATTCTCCGTATCATATTAATATTCTCGGCCTGAAAGAGACCGCGAACAGCCGTGATCTGGCGGAAGAAGGCACGATGATTGCACCTTATTCTCAGTTTACGCTGCCTGCCGCAGCCGGATTACCGGCCGGAAATCACTATTCGCTGACACTGATCGACGATTTCGGTGCCATCAATACCTATCCGCTGTCACTGAACTGAACAGCCGCCTGATGCCGCGCCCTGTCCGCCGTTTTTCCGCCCTTGTTTCACTGTTGCCGGTGCTGCTCAGCACACCGGCAGCCGGGGCCGGGTTTAATACCAACTTCCTTTACGGTGATTCCGCCAAAGCGGATTTGTCCCGCTTTGATCGCGACGATACCCTGCCCGACGGTGAATACACCGTTGAAATCAGTGTGAACGGAGAATGGAAGGGACGATTTCCGCTGCGTCTGCAACAGAGCGGACACACGATTCTGATCCCGCAGGATGATGTACCGAAACTGGGACTTCGTGACAGTACACCGCCGCCGCAGGCGGATGAAGACGGTTATGTCGTGCTGAGCAGTCTGGTGCCGCCGGAGAGTTATACCCTGAACACCGGACAGTTTCAGCTGGCACTGAATGTGCCGCAGGCAATGCTGAATACCGTACTTAAAGGATATGTCGACCCGTCGCGGTGGGATCAGGGCATTAATGCCGCGATGGTCAGTTATAACGCTAACTATTATCACGCCACCAATAAACGTGACGGCAGTGATAACGACAATGCTTATCTGACCCTGAGCAGTGGTCTGAATCTGGCAGGCTGGCAGTTGCGGGATCAATCCTCAGTGACCTACAGCAGCGGACAGAGCACACAATGGAATAACAACACCCGTTACCTGCAGCGTGGTTTTCCGGCAATCAAATCTGATTTCCGGGCCGGCGACAGCTACACCTCCAACGAACTGTTCGATTCTGTCCGTTTCCGTGGCGCGACCCTGAAAACGGATATGCGCATGTATCCCGATGCCTGGCAGGGCTTTTCCCCGGTCGTGCGCGGCGTGGCACAGACCAACGCACTGGTCAGAATCTATCAGGATTCACAGCTTATCTGGCAGCAGAGCGTGCCGCCCGGCCCGTTTGTGGTCGATTCCCTGCTGCCGACCGGCTCAGGCGGGGATCTGCAGGTGGAAGTGAATGAAGCGGACGGGCAAATTAACCGCTTTATGGTGCCCTTCTCCGCTGTGCCGAATATGTTAAAGGAAGGACTCTTTAAATATGAGCTGAATGCCGGTGAAGTCCGTCTGACAGATACCGCTTATCATCCGGATTTTGCGCAGCTTAATCTTCAGTACGGCATTAATAACACGCTGACCGGCTACGGCGGCGTGATTGCGGCGGAAAATTATCAGGCGTTTCTGCTCGGCAGCGGGTTTAACCTGCCGATCGGTGCATTATCCGTGGATATCACACACTCCGATGCCCGCTTCGGTCAGGATATGCCGCGTTACCGGGGTGAGAGCTACAAAGTGGCTTACAGCCGCTTTATTCATCAGACCAATACCAATTTTTCACTGGCGGCTTACCGTTATTCCACCAGCGGTTATTTCAGCCTGACGGATGCGGTGCAGTATCAGGAACTGCTTAACCGGCAGGACATTACAGGCGATCTCTCCCCGCAGTCACAGAGTTACCGCCAGCGCAGTACCTTTAATATCAATATCAACCAGCGGATCGGCGCGGATTACGGTTCGGTTTATCTCGCCGGTACACTGCGTGATTACTGGGGCGGTCAGGGCAGCACCCGTGAATATCAGCTGGGTTATGCCAATAACTGGCAGGATATCAATTATACCCTCAGCGCAGGCCGGACCCGTTACAGCAAAGACAGTAACAATCCGGCCGGCAGTAATAATGAAGAAACGCGGATAAACCTGACACTCTCCGTTCCGCTGACCCTGTCCGGGCACAAGGTGTATCTGACCGCAAACAGCATGACGGAAGAAGGCCGCTATCAGAGCAGTAATATCGGCCTGAGCGGCACCGCCGGACAGAGCAACGCGCTGAGTTATAACGTGAATGCCGCTCATCAGCAATCCGGCGGTACAACCTTCAGCACCAGTGCTGCCTACCGGGCGGCCCCGGCGACACTGAACGCCTCTTACAGTGAATCCGGCCGTTACCGCCAGATGGGAGCCGGAGCCACCGGCAGTGTGGTGGCCTGGTCCGGTGGTATTCTCACCGCAAATCAGCCGGGGGAAACCTTTGCTGTGGTGAATGTACCGGGCACCGCCAATGCCATCGTAAACAATGACCGTAATGTCACCACCAACACGCAGGGTCAGGTGCTGGTGCCGTATCTGTCCGCTTACCGCAAAAACTCGCTGATCCTGGATGCCTCACAGGCACCGGAAGATGCTGCGGAACTGCTGGGCAATGTGCAGGATATCGTGCCTTACGCCGGGGCGGTGACACTCGTGAACTTCAGAACGGATACCCGGCAGGAATTTTATCTGCATGCCGTGCGTCAGAACGGCAGACCGCTGCCGTTCGGTACAGAAGTCACTGACGGAAATAATAACAGCATCGGCTATGTCGGGCAGAACAGCCTCCTTTATATAAGAAGCGAAACGCGGCCGGAGCAGATCAATGTCCGCCTGACAGATACGGACAGCGGCTACTGCCGCATCACACTCACGCCGGATCCGCAGAGTGCGCCTCTGCCCTGTGCAGAATAAAGGAGACATCACCGATGCTCAGAAAAACCCATTTTTTTGCCGGTCTGCTGATGCTGATCACCGGTTATGCGCAGGCAGAGTGCTACAACGACGGCAACAAACAGGCGCCGCCGCTGACAGCTGATCTGTCGGAAACCTTTTACCGTCAGACAGAAACCACCCTCTATTTTAATACCCGCTACAGCGGGGAATTCAGCTGTAACGGCTACAGCAGCAGCGTCTCCAACGCCTCTTACCTGCAAAAACGTTCCATTGTGGTCGGTTTTCAGAACGGCCGCTATCCGGTGGAGTTCCGGGTGATCGATCTCCAGCCCGGCAGTACCCAAAAATTCGCTTACAGCAGAAACCCGTACCCGGCGGACCGCCTTCAGGCACGTTTCACCCTCAGCGCACGGGTGATGCCGCAGAACTCACGCAGTGATGTGACGGTGCCCGGCAGCCAGTACCGCTTTGACGGCGCGGTGATCGCTGCGGATACCACCCGGGTCGGCATCCTTCAGTTCTTTGTCCGCCTCGGGCTGGATATCCTCACTTATCTGCTGACCGGACACTGGCCGGAACATAATGAGGATCTGTTCCTGCAGCCGCTGGATGTCATTTATCAGCCCCGTGAAACCACCTGTACCTTTGATAATGCGGATTTATTAGTCGAACTGCCGCAGGTGGACAGAGCACAGCTGCTGCGTAACACAACCGCCGGGATGACACGTTTCCATCTGGATATCTCCTGCCGGGATCGCCTGAACGGCCGCACCAGCCGTCCGGTAAAAGCCTATCTGGCCAGCAACCAGGTCTGGCTGCGGGATATGAAAACCCTCATTGATACCTCCCCGGGTGCGGCACAGGGGGTGGGGATCCGCATCGGCCGTTATGCGGATACCAATGACAACAGTGCACTGGTGATCAACCCGCCGGGACGGCAGCCACGTGCGGATTCCTATCTGTTTGAATGGGGAAAGGACAAATTTATTGAAGTAAATAACGGCTTTAATCTCTGGGCGTATTACTATGTCTATGATGCTGCCCGGCTCAGTGCAGGCCGCATCAATACCACGGCAATCCTCAATTTCGAGTACTACTAATCATAAATTCTGATAAAAATGGCCGGTAAAAACCGCAGAAAAAAGTGAAAACGGGGCAGGACACTGCGTAAAAAACATTAATTTTCCGGATAATTCCGCCATTTTTGCCAAAATCCGCAGCCGTTTGATGTCCGTTTTAACTTACTAATAGACATACATAAAATCAGAAAACAGAATTTTATCCTGCCAAAGCATACCCGATTAATATTAAACGATGGATAATAAGGCTGGCCTTGGTTTTTCTATTTTGCTAGTATTCGTTCGATTTTTGTTCAGACAATAAAACGAGGAAAAAGCAATGCCCTCTCTTTCGATGAGGACAAATGCAGTCTTCGCTTTCTTGATTTTACTATTCTTTACCGGTTCGGGCTTTGCCTCAACCAGTACCACGACAAGCTTGGCGTATTCACATCAAAACACGCAGCAGTTACAGAAGACGCTGCCTGATTTGAAAAAATACGCGTCAGGTACACCCCGTAAGAAAGCGTTTTTAAATGCCATTGTCCCTGCGATTGACAAAGTGAATCGCGAAATCATGAATGACCGCACCTGGTTACTGGAACGCCGGAATGCCAAACACTGGTCACAGAGTGATATTGCAAAGCTCGGAAAGCTTTGCCGGAGCTATGATATGACATGCAGCTCGCCTAAGCGCACCAACTGGAACGCGCTGCTGAGCCGTGTCGATATCCTGCCCACCCACTTCGTTGCCACACAGGCGGCAACCGAGTCAGGCTGGGGAACATCAAAACTGGCCCAGTCCAACAATAACCTTTTTGGTATGCGTTGCGGACGGGGCTGTAGTGCCAAAGCCGGACAGGTTCAGGGCTACTACGCGTACAGCACTATTGAGGATAGTGTCACTGCTTACATGAAGAATCTGAATACGCATCGTGCTTATAACTCACTGCGTTCAGAAAGGGCAAAACAGCGTCTGGGTGATGATGACTCACTGAGCACACCGGAACTTATCAGTCAGCTGGAAGGTTATTCGCAGAAGGGAGATGCCTATAACCGTTACCTCCGCCAGATGTATGACAGTAACAAAACACTGATCACATCGGCACAGAAGGTCGCCCAAAACTCATAATCGTTCTGTTCACTGCAACAGACACCCGAAAACCCGCGTTAATCTGAGTATTACGCGGGTTTTTTTATGGCTTCTCATCATTCTTATTGAATCGTGGTTGATAACTTATATTATACTCAGCACGCTAATTATGACATTTTCAACAAGCCTGCACAGAGCCTGATATGAATTTCTTTTCATTTGAATTTCTTGCCTCCTTTACTGCCTTTTTTCTGATTTACTGGCTCTGTCAAAAAAAGACCCGTTTACAGAATATTCTTTTAATTGCAGCAAGTTACCTGTTTGTTTTCTCATTTCAGGCAAGCTTCGCCTATGTGCTGGCCGGATATACCCTGTTTATTTATCTGCTGACGAATGTCCTGAGCAGCCGTCTGTCCGCACGGGCAGTTTACAGCCTGCTGGCGGCGGGAATCATCGGCTGTTTTACGGTATTCAAATACTACGGATTTATGCAGGAATCTCTGCAGAGCGCGCTGCTGCAGGCCGGTGTGGAGGTTGAACTGCCGGTGCTTTCCGTGCTGGCGCCGCTGGGGTTATCCTTCTACGCGTTCCATTCTGTCAGCTATGTGGTGTCGGTCTGCCGCAAAGAGATTGAAAAAGCCCCCTTTTTGGATGTGGTGCTCTATCTCTGCTTCTTCCCGAGCATTGTCGCCGGCCCGATAAACCGCGCCAAAGCCTTTATGCCGCAGGTACAGGCGGCCTCGCGGGAAATTATTGATTACAAAAAAGCCCTGCTGCTGATCACCCTGGCGATGGTGAAACTGTTTTTATTCAGTGCTTATCTGTCAGAAAACTTTGCCAACCCGGTCTTCAGTTCGCCGGTCAACTACAGCGCCGGTGAGATTCTGGTGGCGGTGTACGCCTATGCCTGGAATATCTATTTTAACTTCTCCGGCTATACCAACCTGGTGACCGGGATTGCCATGCTGCTTGGTTTCAGGGTACCGCTGAACTTCAGTGCGCCGTATCTTGCCACCAACCTCAAAGAGTTCTGGGCGCGCTGGCACATCAGTCTGTCGACCTTTATCCGCGATTATATTTACATCCCGCTCGGCGGTAACCGCAAGGGCTGGCTGCGGATGAACCTCAATGCCTTTATCGCGATGGTGATTTCAGGGATCTGGCACGGTGTCGGGCTGCCGTTTATCATCTGGGGTGCACTGCACGGCCTGGGTATTGTGCTGATGAATATCAAACACAAACTGCTGCCGCCGCGTACAGAACCTGCGGAAACCCTGTGGCAGAAAACCGGGGTCTGGACCGCCCGGATTTTCACCTTCCATGTGCTCTGCCTGACCTGGATTTTCTTCCGCAGCGCCACGCTCAGTGATGCTGTCACCATGCTGACGCAACTGACCGCCGACGGCTTTATTGCCTCAGTGATAGCCAGTGCGCCGCTGATTATCGCCTTCTGGCTGCTGCTGTTTATCTATCCGCTGTGTGTCAGCCTGTATCACCGCGCCGGACACTATTACCAGCGGATCTCATGGATCTGGTATCCTTTACCGCTCGCGCTCTTTATGACGCTGGTCTTTATTTTCTCTCCTTCAGGAATGCCGGGTTTTATCTATGCGAATTTTTGATTTTACAGAAAATCTCGAGCGGGCACTGAAGGTCGTCTTTATTGTGCTGACCGCAACCGTGGCACTGGTCTGGCTGAACCAGAACCCGCTGGCCCGTTACTGGGAACAAACCTACCACCAGCCTGCGCCGTGGGCGAAGCTGGAGGGGCATTACGCGTGGGATCTGGGGGGTTACCTTCAGGAAGGCGTTGTGGCGGCCGGAGAGACCCTGTGGACCTATGCACAGGGCAATCATATCGTTGAGGAAGCGGAAGAGGCTGTTCCCGGCAATACCGCGTTTCCGGAGGAGTTTCAGGTCGGGCTGCATTTTATCAACGGCTACCGTTATCCGGCCGCTGCACTGTCTGTGACCTTCCCTGAGCTGCTGAACCGGGAGCGTCCGGCGATCGGCAATTCTGTGCTGAAACTGAACCCGGAGCAGGTTGCGGAACACATTCTGACGAAAAAAACACCAAAATCAATTATTGATCTGGAAGCCGGTGATAAAGTCTTCTTCGTGGGCGATTCCCTCATGCAGGGTGTTGCACCTGTGTTACAATCCCGTCTGGCCAAAACCTACGGCATTGAAAGTATCAACCTCAGCAAACAGAGTACTGGCCTGACGTATCCGAAGTTTTTCAACTGGCCGGAAACTATCAAAACCACGCTGGCAGCCAACCCGGATATCCGCCTGATGGTGGTTTTCCTCGGCCCGAATGACCCGTGGGACATGCCGCCGGAAGGCGGCGGGCGCTACCTGCGCTTTATGTCTCCGGAGTGGGAGGCGCAGTACCGTAAACGGATTCAGGATATTCTGTTAACGGCCCGGATACAGGATGTGGACGTCATATGGATAGGACCGCCGAATATGCGCAAAGACAAGCTGTCAGATGGTGTACACTATCTGAGCGGAGTCTATCAGTCGGAAATTAACAATGCCGGTGAAATCTGGCTGTCCGCGAATACCATTTTCAAATATCAGGATAAGATCTATTCAGATTACCCCGGTGACGGCAGCAGCACTATCAAGCTGCGCAGCGGCGACGGTATTCACTTTACCTACAAAGGTCAGAAAGCCATCGCTGACACGGTATTTGATCTGATTAAATTTAATGCTGCGCCGGAGGAAACCCCGGCGCAGCAGGAAAAAACAGAAACACATGATGAAACAACAAAAACGCCCGTCGTGGCACCTTAAACTGGCCGGTGCGGGAGCTCTGTTTGCCGCAGCGCTCTCCCTGCTCTCCTGCCAGAACGATACGGATAAGCCGTGGATACAGCCGCAGACACCACCGCCGGTGTCGCGTAATGATCTGACCAACTACGGCGATCCGAACCTCAGCCGCCTGGCACACCGCCTGCGGGATCCGTCCGCGCGTGTCCATATTGTCCAGATTGGCGATTCTCATACAGCAGCGGATTTTTTCTCCGGCACGCTGCGTGACAAATTCCAGGCGCGTTACGGCAACGCGGGGATCGGCTTTGTGCCGCCGAGCATTATCGCCGGACAGCGCACGGCAAACTTTGTCTTCACCGAGCCGAAAAATCAGTGGTCATTCCTGACCAGCCGGAAAGATGATGCACCAAACTTCCCGTTAGGCGGTTTTGTTATTTCGCCGCTGACCTCACACAGCACCCTGACCATGAAAGAGCGCAATCCGTCCTCTTATCAGTATGATATGCAGGTGCTGTACCAGACCGGCTACCCGGCCTCCGTTACGGTACGCGGCGGCAAAGGCGGCACGCTGAACCTGGCACCGTCCTCAGAATGGCGTTTTTCTGACAGTGTACCGGTAACCTTCCCGGCAGAAATCACCGCGAATGAGCAGAGCCCGCTGAATATCGGCGGCTGGTTTATCACCCGCAACCATCCGGGCGTGATGCTCTCGTCTGTCGGTATCAACGGCGCGACAATTGCCATGACGGGAAAATGGCAGCCGCAGTGGGTGAATACCCTGGCACAGACCGATCCGGAAATGGTGATCCTGGCTTACGGTACCAATGAAGCCTTTAATGACACGCTGGATTTGGATCTCTACCGTCAGCAACTGACCAATGTGGTGCGCAGTATCCGCAGCAACATGCCGGATGCGGTGATCCTGCTGGTCGGCCCGGGCGACAGTATCAAGAACAAAACCGCGCCTGACTGCCGCTCACAGCAGCCTGCCAATCTGCACAATGTCATGCGGATTCAGCAGTCTGTGGCGAAAAGTGAAGGTCTGCTCTACTGGGACTGGCAGCAGTTCATGGGCGGCGACTGTGCAATCAACAGCTGGGTACTGCGTGACCTGGCACGGCCGGACAAAGTCCATCTCTCCGGTCCGGGTTATGAAAAGAGCGCAACAGCACTCTATAACGCGCTGGAATCTCTCCTCAGCCAGCAGTAACAGGTTATCCGCAGATAAGCTGATTATCTGCGGATCCTCTCCCCTCAGCAGTTTACGCTGTGTCCCAGCACACCGATCATGGCATTCTCATTCACAAACTGAATCATTCCGTTGTCTTTATCAGTCAGCTCCAGCGCTTTGTCATCCTCTGACGGCACCACAATGATAAAACGGCTGCCGTTGCGCTCCGCATTCTTGCGGCAGGTACTGATCCGCATCCCCGAGCAGTCATTTTTAATGGTGAAATGCGGGAACAGTATCCGCAGACGGCGGCCGACCATCAGCGCATGCCCGGCGGCACGGGTGTTTTCCGGGATCAGCACCACATCGGTCGCATTCTGACGCAGCAGTTGCTTGTGACATTTGCGGATCAGGAAAATAATCGGGTCGAGCATAAACGCAAAACCGCTGACCGCCACCTGTTTATCCAGCAGATGCGACGCACTGGCATCATAACGGCCGCCGCGGCATAACAGCTCATCGTGGCTGTCAGGATGCGTGGTGCGCCATTCAAACAGGGTGTGACAGTAATTATTCACCGGATACAGTCCCGGCGTCACACTGTACGGAATTTTCAGGCGGTTGAGGGATTCGAGCAACTGACGGAAGCGGGCGGCGGAAGCCTCAGAGAGAAACTCACTGAGCCGGGGCGCTTTTTTATTAACGATATCCAGCAGCTTGTGCGGTGTGGATAATAACTGCTCCGGTTTCTCTTTCAGTTTAACCAGCCACGGCTCCTCAAAGAATGGCAGAAACGGCTGATAATACTCTCTCAGTGCCCGACGAAACCGGCTGAATTCTTCTTCGCTGCCGGCGGTATTTATTTTTAATTCAATGTACGGCGTAAGGTGTAATGAACTGAAAAAATCATACTGCATTAAAATATGTTCCAGCTCGATATCAATATTATCGTAGCCGAATGCTTCCACACCGATCTGGTGATATTGTTCAAAATCCTGTTTCTGCCCGGCCACATTCCGGAACATCGCACCGATATACCATAATTTGCTTTTTGACTGTAAACGCTGATGCTGTGCGATCACCCGCAGACAGCCCATCGTACCCTCACCGCGCAGCAGTGCCGGATGGCTGCAGTTGAGTTTGGGGCCGTTATGGTTATCATCCGCGAATGCCGCGGCATTCTTCATATGGTCATCCCAGTATTCCAGCACCGGAAAGCGGATCTCCTGATAACAGTAGCGTGCCAGCAGCTTAGAGGCGCGGTTTTCCAGCCAGATCCAGTCCGCCACATCATTACTGTAATGTTTGCGCGGCCGTCCGCTCTGAT
This sequence comes from Morganella sp. EGD-HP17, assembly GCF_000512315.2. NCBI lineage: Bacteria > Pseudomonadati > Pseudomonadota > Gammaproteobacteria > Enterobacterales > Morganellaceae > Morganella > Morganella sp. EGD-HP17. The sequence continues at coordinate 128,746 of NZ_AZRH01000009.1, read as the reverse complement.
GCGGGCGTACTGTCCGGTTCACTTCAAATTCCAGTTTCTGGCAATACTGATTGGTGCCCAGCACGCAATTCTGATTCAGACAGATTTGAATACGCTCAATAACAGACTGGCTGATAGTGGTATATAAAAAATGCTGATAATGGATCCCGCGCTCTTCCGGTGTTTTACCTAATTGCAAATAACACTGATGTTCAGTCATTCTCGGAATAGTGCATTCCCCGGTGTTATGACCGTAACTTGAATAATTTAAGTTATGTTTATCATTATATTCCGACTGGTCGGATGTGAATGTATCAACATATTGAGAGACTAAAAGAAAATAGGAGTTTGCTTCAATAAGGCAGCTGTTATAACGCCGGTCCCATAATGCCCCGGTACGCTGATATTTATTATTGTAGTAAGGAACATACTGGCGTCCGATGTGCTGTATAAAGCGGCTTAAATCTTCTTTTGATTTTGGTGTCAGCAGCAACAATACCGTATCTGCCTGAAGTGAATAGGCATGAAGCTCGCAATTGTATGATTCTAAAGACCTGTCCACACAGGTCAGGAAGCGGGCGTAATCATTCTCTTCCTGAAAGAGTTTTTCATGATTGTGTCCGTTAAGTTTAATCAGCTGTGGTAATCCCGGGAAATAAAGGCGCTCTCTTCTTGGCATAGGTCAGCGCTCCAATCGCTAAAAATAATAAATTTATCTAATGAGTAATATAATATAAAACCGGTTTTATTATTTTAACTCATATCATAAAACCCGTTTTTATTTTTGAATGCCATTCTTTTTTATCGTATTGAAAAAAGTATATTTATTTTTTACTTACCTGCTTTGTTAATTAACACATGACAAAAGTAAAATAATAACCACACCAGAAGTCCGATTATTCACGTCAAAAAAGGGGGACAGAGTCACTTACTGCAAAACGGCACATAAAATATTCATTTTCAGCTGAAACTGTTATAGAAGCGCTGTTTTTTTTGATCGATATCAAATTTAGAACGACATTTAAAAATTAAGTTTCCCGTATCTCGGTAATTGTCATCGGGTGCACCTTTCCAATTAAACAATCATTACAGGAAAAGCATTATGGGAAACATGAGTGCCAGTTCCGCCCATAAAATGGGGGTGGTCGCGCTGACCCTGGTAACCGCATCAAATATGATGGGTTCCGGTGTGTTCATGCTGCCGACTAACCTCGCGGGCGTCGGTTACATCTCCTTATGGGGATGGTTATTTACAATCATTGGTGTTATCGCATTAGCCTTAGTTTTCGCCAAAACCAGTCTTATCACACCGCGTAACGGCGGTATCGTGGCTTACGCCAGCGATGCTTTCGGTCCGTTTATCGGTTTCCAGACCACTGTCTGTTACTGGATCAGTGCCTGGGTCGGTAACGTCGCGCTGCTGGTTGCCGGTGTCGGTTACCTCAGCTACTTCTTCCCTGAACTGAAAAACCCTGCTATCGGCAGCGTCGTTGCTATCGCGATTCTGTGGGGCTTCGTGGTATTAGCCAGTTTCGGTGCCCGTGTCGCTGGTCGTGCGCAGTCATTCACTGCAAGCTGCATGCTGGTTGTTGTTCTGGGTGTCGGTGTCATCGGCTGGTTCTGGTTCGATCCGCAGATGTTTACTCAGGTTTATAACGGTACCGGTAAAAGCGATACCACTGCCATTATCACTGCGGCATCTATCGCGCTGTGGGGCTTCCTGGGTGTTGAATCTGCTGTGGTTTCCAGCGGCCAGGTGGACAAACCGGAATACACTGTACCGCGTGCAACCGTTTATGGTCTGCTGATTGCGTCAGTCTGCTACGTCGGCAGCTGCACCGTTATCATGGGTCTGGTTCCGCACGAAGAACTGGTTAACTCTGCTGCGCCGTTTGCGGATGCTGCCCGTTACATGTTCGGTGAAACTGCCGGTACTGTTGCCTCTATCCTGAGTATCATCGCCTGCTTCGGTTCTATCTCCGGCTGGTTAATCCTGCAGTCTGAAGGTCCGCGTGCCGGTGCAAACCAGGGTCTGTTCCCTAAATTCTTCTCCGATGTGAACAAAAATGACGTTCCGATGAAAAGCCTGATTTTCACCGGTGTGCTGATGAGCCTGGTGCTGTTAATGACCGCGTCACCAAACCTGGCCAAACAGTTCGAAATCGTCATTCTGATGTCTGTCTTCGCATCCCTGCTGCCATACATGTACGCACTGATTTCTCTGCCAATCATCATGGTTTCCAAAAAAATGAACCGCGGCAGCACCTTCATTTTCTATAACGTCCTGGTGGTTATCGGCATTATCTACTGTGTCTTTGCCCTGTTAGGTTCCGGTTCTGATTCTATGTTCTGGGGTCTGGTCATGATGTCAATCACTATCCCGCTGTTCAGCTTCGTGGCCGCAGGCCGTGCGAAAAAAGGCAACGAGATTCTGTACATCAACGACGAACAAAACAAAGCGTGATTTGCTCCGCTTCACAGTCTTAACTTTTGAAAAACAAGAGGTAATTAAGTATGACTCTGTCTATCAATGATCAAAACAAACTTGATGCATTCTGGGCTTATTGCGTAAAAAACCAGTATTTCAACATCGGCTATCCTGAATCAGCAGATTTCGATTACACCAACCTGGAACGTTTCTTACGTTTCTCCATCAACAACTGCGGTGACTGGGGCGAATATTGCAACTACCTGCTGAACTCTTTCGATTTCGAGAAAGAAGTGATGGAGTATTTCGCAGACCTGTTCAAAATTCCGTTTGAACAAAGCTGGGGTTATGTGACCAACGGCGGTACCGAAGGTAACATGTTCGGTTGCTACCTGGGCCGTGAAATCTTCCCTGACGGTACCCTGTACTATTCAAAAGATACTCACTATTCCGTTGCGAAAATCGTTAAATTACTGCGTATCAAATCTCAGGTTGTTGAATCTCTGCCAAACGGCGAAATCGACTATGACGATCTGATGAAAAAAATCGCTGACGATAAAGAAGCGCATCCGATCATTTTCGCTAACATCGGTACCACTGTCCGCGGTGCTATTGATGATATCGCTGAAATCCAGAAACGCCTGAAAGCAGCCGGTATCAAACGTGAAGATTACTACCTGCACGCTGATGCGGCACTGAGCGGCATGATCCTGCCATTCGTTGATGATGCACAGCCATTCACTTTTGCTGACGGTATCGACTCAATCGGTGTTTCCGGCCACAAAATGATTGGTTCGCCAATCCCTTGCGGTATCGTTGTTGCGAAGAAAGAAAACGTGGATCGTATTTCTGTTGAAATCGACTACATCTCCGCACACGACAAAACCATCACCGGTTCACGTAACGGTCACACACCACTGATGCTGTGGGAAGCTATCCGTTCACATTCAACTGAGGAATGGAAACGCCGCATCACCCGCAGTCTGGATATGGCTCAGTACGCTGTTGACCGTATGCAGAAAGCCGGTATCAATGCATGGCGCAACAAAAACTCCATTACTGTTGTGTTCCCTTGCCCGTCAGAACGCGTCTGGAGAGAACATTGCCTGGCAACGTCCGGCGACGTGGCTCACCTGATCACCACCGCGCACCATCTGGATACCGCGCAGATCGACAAACTGATCGACGACGTTATCGCAGATTTTAACTTACACGCGGCATAAAAAAAGGCAGTGGTAATTATCCACTGCCCCCTTACGGTTCGTTGCCGGCGCAGACGCCAATCCTGCCGGCAACGCTCTCTAACCTATACAGCGACACAGGATGATGCAAGAAAAAAGACCAAAAAACACGGCTCAGTTCTCTGATCGTGAGATTTTTTGCTCCCTCATCCGCAGCTGGAGTATTTCTGTGAGGACAAAATGGTATGGTTCCCAATGGTAAATCCACCCACCGCATGGGCCTGACAGCCCTGATCATTATGACGGCTTCCAATATGATGGGAAGCGGCGTGTTTATGTTACCCTCCTCCCTCGCGCATATCGGTTCCATCGCGCTGTGGGGCGGACTGCTGACCTTCTGCGGCGTACTGGCACTGGCGCTGGTGTTCGCCAAGACCGGTGAAATCTCCCCCTGTAAAGGCGGTGTGATTGCCAATATCGGACGGACATTCGGGCAGTATATCGGGTTACAGACATCACTTTTTTACTGGCTTTCGACCTGGATAGGCAACTGTGCCTTACTGATCTCCGGTGTCGGTTATCTCTCTTATTTCTTTCCGCAGCTTCACACTCCGCTTTACGCCGCTATTACCGCAATTATTATTCTCTGGGCTTTCGTTCTGCTGGGTTTGCAGGGCGCAAAAGTCGTCGGCTATGCGCAGATTTTTACCGGCCTTTGTATGCTCACCGTTATTCTGAGCATCAGTATTTTCGGCTGGACCAGTTTTGATTACACACGTTATATCACCAGTTTTAATGTTACTCAGACCAGTAACACAGATGCTATTTTTGCCGCCGCCGCGATTTCGCTGTGGGGCTATCTGGGAATTGAATCCGCGTCGGTTTCATCCGCCCAGGTGACTAATCCGCACCGCAATATTCCGCTGGCAACCATTATCGGGCTGGTTATTGCTGCCGCCTGCTATCTCAGTTCCACCAATGTCATGATGGGGATCCTGCCCCACGAACAGCTTGTTAACTCCACCGCACCGTTTGCTGATACCGCCCGTTATCTGTGGGGCGAACATGCGGGACAGATTATCTCTGCGCTCGCGATTATTGCCTGCTTCGGTGCATTACCGGGCTGGCAGATTTTACAGACTGAAGTTCCCCGCTCTGCGGCGGAAGAAGGCACATTCCCGCGTTTTTTTGCTGATGTGAACCGCCACGGCGTGCCGTATAAAGGGCTGATTTGTACCGCCGGGATGATGAGCGCCGTGCTGCTGCTCACCATCTCACCAAGCCTGGAACAGCAGTTCCGCAATATCATTATTCTTGCGGTCTCCGCCAGTCTGATCCCGTATGCATTTGCTGTGATTTCCCTGCCGATCGCCATGATCGCCAAAAAAATGCAGTACGGGCGCACCTTTATTATTTACGCCACTCTGAGCCTGATTGGTCTGGGATTCATTATGGTCGCGCTGACAGGCGCCGGCACCAAACCGCTGTTCTGGGGCATGGTGCTGCAGATGTTTACCATTCCGCTGTATCTGTTTTTTATTATGCGCCGCGAAAAAAACACTACTGATCCCCGTCCCGGGCTCGCCCTGTCGTACATCCCGGGGATCTGCGCTGAGCAGACCGCTGAGATGGCGTTATCGGCTGACAATGATGACAGCCGGAATTTCTCACAGAGAAACTGTATATAGAGGACTAAAAATGGAAAAGATTCAGTCAATCAGAGGGATGAGAAGTGTGCTTCCGGAAGAAACACCGGTCTGGCAGTGGCTGGAAAACCGGATCCGGAATATCACTTCCCGCTACGGCTATCAGGAGGTCAGGCTGCCGATTCTGGAACCGGTTGCCCTGTTTGAGCGCGCGGTCGGTGAATCCACCGATATCGTCTCAAAAGAGATGTATAACTTCCTCGATAAAAGTGGCGAGCACATCACCCTGCGCCCGGAAGGTACCAGTGGTTGCGTCCGGACCGTGATTGAGAACAACATGTGCTACAACACCACGCAGCGCCTGTGGTATCAGGGCCCGATGTTCCGTTATGAGCGTCCGCAGAAAGGCCGTCTGCGTCAGTTCACTCAGTTCGGGGTGGAAACCTTCGGCATGCCGGGGGCGGATGTGGATGCAGAGCTTATCTTTATGGTGAAAGATATCTTTAAGGCGCTCGGCGTGGATAAACACGTCCGCCTTGAGATTAACTCCCTCGGGACACCGGAAGAGCGCTCAGAGCACCGTCAGCAGCTGGTGAATTACTTTATGCAGCACAAAGCGCTGCTGGATGAGGACAGCCTGCGCCGTCTGGAAACCAACCCGCTGCGTATCCTGGACAGCAAAAACCCGGATATGCAGGAGATGATTGAAGCAGCACCGCGCCTGCTGGACTTCCTCGGTGAGGAATCACAGCAGCACTTTGATGATCTGCGCCGTCTGCTGGACAGTGAAAATATTGCTTATGTGGTCAACCCGCGTCTGGTCCGCGGACTGGATTACTACACCCGTACCGTATTTGAGTGGATCACGGAAGAGCTGGGTTCACAGGGGACAGTCTGCGGCGGTGGCCGTTACGATGGTCTGGTTGAATTGTTCAGCGGCAAACAGTTACCGGCTTCCGGGTTTGCTATCGGGATCGAACGGCTGTTACTGCTGATCCAGACTCTCGGCCTGGATAAAGATATTGTGAATCAGCCGGATATTGTGGTGACTTATGAAGATCCGGCACAGAATGTGGAAGCGCTGTTACTGGCTAACACACTGCGCCATCAGTTGCCGCAATATAAAATCCTCAATGATTTCACCAGTGCCAAACTGAAGCGTCAGCACAGCAATGCGCTGAAATCCGGCTGCCGTTACATCGTGACGCTCAACCGTGACGGCCAGGTCGGCCTGTGGGATCTGGCGGCGAACACCAATGAAACCCTCACCGCAGACACCCTCGCCAATGCGTTTCTGAATAAAACCATCACTGCGATGGCCTGATAAACAGCAACGTAATATAAACAAAAGCACTGTTTTTACAGTGCTTTTTTGCTTTCAGGCTTTTACCGTAAAGTGGAAATGATAAAAATCACTGCGGCAGATAGCCGTACCGTACTCCAGCACCCTGCCCAGCTTGTCGCGGCTTCTGAGGATAATTTTCATCAGTGAGGCTGTCGGCGGAATAGAAAGCAGTTTTGCCTCCTCCGCGGTCGGGTGACAGATAGAGAGAGCATATTCCTGCACATCCGGCTCAATTCCCTGCGCCAGCCAGTGCGCATACAGAGAACCGTCCAGCAGATCAGGACGCGGCAGAAACGCCTCCGGGATAAACATGGTTTCCAGCGAGACCGGAATATCATCCACCAGCCGGACACGTTTGATCACCGCCATCGTATCACCTGCGGATAATTCCAGTTCCGGGGCCAGTGAGTCCGGCACAGAGTCCAGCTGACGAATAAGCCAGCGGTTGGACACCTTGCCGCTGCCGGCGGCCTGCGCGGAAAAACCGCCGCCGGACAGGTTGTACTGCACCGGCAGATTAATCTGCGTGCCTTTGCCGTGATGTTTCACCACCAGGCCCTGTTTCAGCAGTAAGTCCAGTGCCTTCACCACCGTAACGCGGGATACCCCCAGCGACTGCGACAAACGGCGTTCAGACGGCAGAACACAACCGTGCGTCAGCTGCTTTTGTGTGATGGCTTCTTCAATCCCTTGTTTTAGCTGAAGATATAACGGAACAGTTGATTGCTGATCAAGCCTGTGCTGTAAAAAAGTGAGAAAATCATGTTCCACAAATAGGTTCCTGTCATGCTGCGGATAACGGCTGAAAACAGTGTAGCAACTTTTGTGTCCGCTATCACATACTGATTAAAATCAATCCAACTGGACTACAACTGGACTTATTTGTCGTCTATTATATACTCTATAAAGACAAAGGCTCCACAGCAGTTTTATACCAATAATATGATTTGTTGTTCTTAATTCATTCAACACCAGTTCAGATAATAATAAATGACACAATCAGCAGCAGTCCCGTTAAATGTGACAGAAAAACGTATTCTCGGTTGTCTTTACGGGCAGGCAACCGGGGACGCCATGGGCATGCCGTCGGAACTCTGGCCGAAGAGCCGGGTCCGTCAGCACTTCGGCTGGATTGATACTTTCCTGCCGGGGCCTGAGGAGAATATTGCCGCCAACGAGTTTGTTGCCGGGGAATTTACCGATGACACCAGTCAGTGTGTTGCCCTGATGGATGCCATTATTGAGGAGCACGGTGCTGTCGTCCCGCAGACGATCGCCCGTCACATAATGGCGTGGGCCACCCGGATAAACGCGTTTGAAAAAAATATTCTGGGGCCGACATCAAAAGCTGCGCTGAATGCCATACACCAGGGAATACCTTTAGATAAAATAGAGGCAAATGGTGTGACCAACGGTTCCGCGATGCGTGTCGCGCCCGTCGGTTGCCTGATGCCATCATATAATACAGATCGTTTTATTGAGCAGGTCAGGCTCTCCTGTCTGCCGACCCACAAATCCGATATCGCCATTGCCGGTGCTGTTGTGATTGCGCGGGCCGTTAGTCTGGCTGTTGAGGGCACTGACTGGTCTGCGATAAAACAGGCTGTCATACCGCTGGCTGACACTGTTCAGCGCCGGTTTGAGTCCACCTTCAGCCCATTGCTGGGACGGAGGATTATGTACGCCCTCAATGTGGTCCGCGGGCGCACGGACGAAGAGCAGGCACTGACCGATCTCTATGAGATAGTCGGCGCCGGTATGGATAATATTGAGTCTATCCCGTGTGCAATTGCACTCGCGGATTTAGCCAACACCAATCCCGTACGCTGTGCGGTACTGGCTGCAAATCTCGGCGGCGACACGGACACCATCGGTGCCATGGCGACGGCCATCTGCGGCGCAATTCACGGCATTGACAGTTTTGATGCTGACAGTATCGCATTGATAAATCATACAAATAATATCGATTTTACGCCGTATGCCCGCCGTCTGGCACAGTTCAGACAGGAGTATGCCGCGACGAACAGGATGATGTCATGAGTCAGCAATCTGTACCTTCAGCGTTGAACAAAACCGATCCGACCATCGAAGAACTGGGGATCGGCCTGATCCCGCCTTCCCGGCAGACCAAAAAACCCGCCGAACTGTTCTTTGTCTGGTGTGCCGCTAATATCGGCATTCTCGGCGTGGTCTACGGCGCGATTATTGTGTCGTTCGGGCTGTCCTTCTTTCAGTCGGTTTTAGCGGCAGTGGTTGGTGTCGCCTCCTTTATTTTAGTGGGGATCACCAGTATCGCCGGTAAAATCGGCCGGACCACCACCCTCACCCTTTCCCGCGCCAGCTTCGGCAAAAGCGGTAATATCGCGCCGACGGCTTTCTGCTGGTTTAACCTGATGGGCTGGGAAGCGGTGAATATCATCACCGGCACCCTGACCCTGGCGGCGCTGTTCACCGCCATCGGGCTGGGCAGCGGACACCTGATGACCGCTATCGCGCTGATACTGTTCGGCGGACTGACGGTGCTGGTCAGTATTCTCGGGCAGAACACCGTTTTGCTGATGCAGAAATGGATCACGCGTATTTTCGGGGCGATGACCCTGTTTGTCGTCCTCTGGCTGCTTGCGACCGCAGACTGGCAGGCGCTGATCAGCCGTCCTTCCGGTAACTGGATCACCGGTTTCCTGCCTGCGGTGTCCATTATCGCCGCCGGAACCGGGATCAGCTGGGCGATTGCCGGGGCAGATTACAGCCGTGACCAGAGCCCGTCCTCATCCCACAGCCGTATTTTCGGCTCAGTGGTCGGCGGGGCCGCACTGCCGCTGTTACTTCTGATCCTGACCGGTATTCTGCTGACCGCGCAACTGCCTGATCTGGCAGCGGAAGAGAACCCGATTGCCGCAATCGGCGGTCTGCTGCCGTCCTGGATGGCGGTGCCGTATCTGGCCGCTGCGGTGGCAGGGATTGTCACTATCGCCGTCCTCAGCCTCTATTCCGCCAGTCTCAACCTGCTGAGCATGGGCATCAAACTCAAACAGCGCACCGCCGTTGCTCTTGATGGCGTGATTGTGCTGGCGATCGCGATTTATGTTCTGTTTGTTTCCGGTGATTTCCTCGGGCCGTTTATTTCATTCCTGGTGTTCTGCGGATTGTTCCTCGCATCCTGGGCGGCGATTTTTATCACCGATTACTACTGCAAACACAAAACCGCCGGTTACGACGAAGTTTCGCTCTACGGCGACACCGGGGTTATCTGGCCGACCTTCCTGTGCTGGCTCGGCGGCTCGGTTGCCGGGCTGCTGGTCACCAACACCGGCTTTATTAACGGACCGTTTGCCACCGGTGTGTTTGAGAATTCCAGTCTGGGGCTGTTTGTCTCCTTCTTGGTGAGCATGGCGGCGTACCGCCTGACACTGATGATAAAACCGGTACGGAGTTAAACGGAACTGATGGATGTAACATTACTGACACCACAGCGCCCGGTCGTGGTTATCGGCGCGGCTTTCGGCGATGTGATGCTGGAAGTGAATGCACTGCCGCGCAGCGGGGATGATATCAGCGCCCTGCCGCTCGGGCAGCAGATCGGTGGCTGCGCCTTTAATGTTGCCCGTGCGCTGAGCCGTCTCGGCATCGCGCCGGTCAACGGCATTCCCGCCGGAAACGGCAGCTGGGGAAAGCAGGTCACTGCCGCGATGGAAAAGGAAAATCTGCCGGTTCTGCTGCGCCATCCGACGCACGATAACGGCTGGTGTCTGGCGCTGGTGGAGGAAAGCAAAGAACGCACATTCATCACCATCGAAGGCTGTGAGCAGCACTGGAGTGACGCGCTGCTCGCACAAATTCCGGTACCGGACAATGCCCTGATTTATGTCTCCGGTTACGAACTGGTCAGTCCGGAAAGCGCGCCGCTGCGCAACTGGCTGCTGGCACAGAGTGCGGATAAAACCCTGTTTGCGGATTTCGGTCCGCGTCTGCGGGACATTGATCCGGACTTTATTGAAAAGCTGCTGGCGAAAAAACCGCTGCTGACCGTCAACCGTGATGAGCTGGCACAGCTCAATCCGCAGGGCGGAAAACAGTCTGAGATACAGACAGACGATGCACAGGCGTTTGCCGACAGCTACGGCCTGCCGCTGATCGCCCGCTTTGATAAAGAAGGCGCTGTGGTGTGCCAGCCGGGACAACAGCCGGTCAGAATCCCGGCGTACAAAGTGCCGGTAGCCGATACCATTGCCGCCGGAGACAGCCACTGTGCCGGTGTTCTCGCCGGACTGGCCTGCGGACAACCGCTCACGGATGCCGTACGGACCGGTAATGCGGTGGCGGCCATTGTGGTCAGTCGCCCGGGCTCTGACGGCGCACCCACCCGCTCTGAACTGAGTGAGTTTTTACATCACCACCTCTGAAACACCGCCCGTTTACCCGACAGCGATGTTCACTCAGCCCCCGGATTCCGGGGGTTTTTCTTTCAGTAACTGATCGATACCAGCAGATCATCGATGTTTTCAATCACTTCGCGGCTGGCATCTTCCATTGCCGACAAATGCAGTTCTTCATCATGAAGTGAGCCCTTCGCCCGGGCTTCCAGCGCCAGGCGCCCGGAAAGATGTACCAGCCGGTGCGGCCTTTCCAGTTTCCGGTAGGCATCATGGCCGGTAAACCGCTGTCCTTCGTCCGCGTAATACCATTTGCCGAGACGGCACTGTGTGTGGTCATTAACCGATAAATCAGCGTTTCCGTCCAACAGGCGGCGGTAGATATCCCCTTTCCAGATAACATGATCCAGTTTGACGGTATTGAGAAATTGCTGCACCGCCACAAACCGGATGATCGCCTCCATCCGCGAAGAAATGGTGATCATACTCTGTAAGCGTTCGTCCGTCTGAACCGCAATATTACGGATACAGCTCACCAGCTTCTGGTTATCTTCCGCATCCGTATAAATCGAGTTGGCATGTGACTTTATTTTGCCGGTAAAAGCGGTGATATTGATGGCTTCGTTCTGAATTTCGCCGGATAATTGTTTTATTTCCCGGGCGATGACCGAAAACCCGGCCCCCCGGCTGCCGACATGGGAAGCTTCAATCGCTGAGTTAACCGCCAGCAGGTTCGTCTGGTTGGCCAGTCGTTCGATATTATTAATGTTCTGATTAATCTGCCCCAGCACTGAGATCAGCTTTTGTGTGTAATCAAGCCCTTTATCCGCGTGCTCACTGATATCATCCAGCACACTGCACAACTCCTGCATGTAGCGGCGTGTTTCACTGTTATGCAGCGCGATTTCATCCAGAGTGCCCTGCTCCCCGGCAAGCCGGGTGCCGGAATCCAGCAGAGAATTGCGGATAATTTCTATCACCGCCATACCCTCCAGCAAATGCCGGCACAAAATTTCACCGTGAACGCACTGCTGTTCATCACTGTCTGCCATCACCGCTCGCGTTGCCGGGTCCGGAAAAACCGCCGGCACTTCCCCGGGGATTGCGGACTGTTTCTTTTGCAGAAAAAACCATTTTTTCATTATATTCAGCATGTTAATTCCGGTTAAGACAGATAACACAACTCAGGGAAATAGCGCAGATTGCCGCCGGGGACACATTAACTATCGGCGGAGAAAACGGAGGCTTTATGCAGACGGCGGGGAGTGATAAAAACGGCAGCGGATTTTAATAACCCGCTGCCGGAGAGTGAAAACAGAAGTGTTACAGGAAGGCGAAGAACAGCATACCGACAAGCGCCCCGGTGGTTCCCAGGATGGTTTCCATCAGTGTCCAGGTCTTCAGGGTCTGTGCTTCGGTGGCACCGGTAAATTTACCGAACAGCCAGAAACCGGAGTCGTTCACGTGGCTCAGCACAATAGAGCCGCCCGCGATACAAACAGACAGAGCCGCCAGCTGTGCGCCGGAATAGCCCAGTTCACCGATAACCGGCAGTACCAGACCGACGGTGGTCAGACAGGCAACGGTTGCAGAGCCCTGGATCACACGGACGGCGGCAGAGAGAACAAAACAGGCAGCAGCAATCGGCAGCCCCGCACCAATCAGTGATTCACCCAGTGCCGGACCTACGCCGGAATCCACCAGCACCTGTTTGAACACACCGCCGGCACCGGTCACCAGCAGGATAATCCCGGCTGGCTGAATAGCAGCAGAACAGATTTCCATGACTTTATTGCGGCTCATGCCACGGCGGATTGCCAGGCCGTAAATCGCCACCAGACAGGCAATCAGGATCGCCAGGAACGGGTGTCCGATAAACACCAGCCAGGCGTGCAGTTTTGAATCCGGATCCACCATCGGCGCAGCAATGGTTTTCAGACCGACCAGCACCAGCGGGAACAGTACCAGCGCCAGGCTCAGGCCAAACGATGGCATCTTGTGTTGTCCGAGAGCCGGTTCAGTCAGGTCTTCCGGCAGCTCCAGGGTGACAAACTTACTGATAAAGTTACCGAACAGGGGTCCTGCCAGGATCATACCCGGGATCGCCGCACACAGGCCGATCAGGATCATCCAGCCGAAATCTGCATTCATCTGGTCTGCCAGCAGCATCGGGGTCGGTCCCGGCAGCAGGAAGCAGGCAGCCGCCGCCACACCGGCAAACAGCGGGATAGCCAGGCGCACCACGTTACCGCCGGTACGACGGGCAACAGCGAAGACCACACCGATCAGCAGGACAATCGCCACATCAAAGAACAGCGGCAGAGCGCAGATAAGCCCGGCGATCCCCAGCGCGTAATGCGCCCGTTTTTCACCGAAGGAATTCAGTAGTTTGACAGCTATCTGGTCGAGTGCGCCGGTTTCATGCAGGATTTTGCCGAACATCGCCCCGAGCGCGACCACTATCGCCAGGAAACCGAGCGTGCCGCCCATGCCGTTCTGCATGGTCTGTGTGATCTGCTCCAGCGGCATGCCGGAAAACAGCCCCGCGCCGATAGCCACAATCATCAGTGCCACGAACGCATGCAGCCGCGCCACCATCACCAGGAACAGCAGCAGTAATACCGACCCGGCGGCGGTTAACACCAGGGTTAATGTTGTCATGACTGACCTCCGGAAACCTGTCTGATAATCTGAACCGCGCCCGCGATCACATCCTCAAGCGGCGGCTGAATGTCCAGCACCTGTACATCCTGCTCTGCGGCAGTGTCCGGTGCTTCTAAGGTATCAAACTGTGTGATCAGCATTTCCGGTTTGAAGAAATGCCCTTTGCGGGCTTTCAGGCGGCTTTCGATCAGCTCAAAATCCCCTTTCAGCCAGATAAATGACAGGTTTTTATTCTGGCGGCGCAGGATATCGCGGTAGCTTTTTTTCAGCGCCGAACAGACAATCACCGAAAGCTCATTGGTCCGCTGCATAGCAAAAATCGCGTCGTTGATGGCTTTCAGCCACGGTTCACGATCGGCATCATTCAGCGGGTGCCCGGCCGCCATTTTTTCGATATTGGCACGCGGATGCAGGTAATCCCCGTCCAGAAAGGCCGCATTCAGCCCGGTCGCAACCCCGTTAGCCACAGCGGATTTTCCGCAGCCGGAAACCCCCATCAAAACAAAGGCGTGATGTGGTTTTTGGCTATCACTCATAACAATTCCTCTTATGCGGTCATTATCACCGGATATGTTACCGGTAACTATTACCGGTAACATTACCAACGGATATGGTTACAATGCAATCAAACACTGTTTTCGGATGAACAAATTGTGACAGTTATCTCAAATGAAATTCCTGTCACTTCAGGAAGGGCCGGGAGCCGTTAAATACTCTCTCCCGGTAATAATTCGAAGCCGACATCCACTATCTGCTGAGGCGGCAGTTCGCCGCGCAGACGCGCCAGCAGCACTTCAGCCGCACGGCGGCCCATCAGGTCACGAGGTGTGAGGACACTCGCCAGTTTCGGGGTCATCACACGGCCGACATCATGGCCGTGGAACCCGGCAACCGCCAGATCCTGCGGAATACGGATCCCGAGGCGCTGACACTCAAAAACAGCCCCGATAGCAAGGTCATCGTTGGTACAGAACAGCCCGTCAGCATCCGGATAATCGGCTCTGACCTGGTGCAGTTGTCTCGCCCCCAGCGAATACGAAGAGCTTTCCTGCGTCATCACATTACCCGGTTCAAGCCCGGCATCCCGCATGGCCTGTACATAACCCTGAAGGCGCATGAATGTCCGTTCGTCATGACGCGCGCCGAGATAAATCACACGGCGGCAGCCGCGTGCAATCATGGCCTGCGTCATTTCATACGCGGCGCGCATGTTATCCAGCCCGACGGCGGAATCATAGCAAGGGGAGACGCTGTCCATCAGCTCAACCACCGGGATCCCGGCGGTGGCCAGCATTTTCAGGGTGCGCGGGGTGTGGGTGCGTTCGGCCAGGATCAGGCCGTCGATATTGTAAGACAACAGGGAGACCAGGCGATCTTCTTCTTTCTCCGCCTGATAACCGTAGTGCGCCAGCATCGTCTGATAACCGGCGGCATCCGTCACGGTTTCGATACCGCGGATCACTTCCGCAAACACCTGGTTGGTCAGCGAAGGCAGCAGCACGCCGATAGCCCGGCTGGTGGCATTGGATAGAATATCCGGCACCCGGTTCGGGATATACCCCAGTTCATCGAGGGTACGGGCAATCGTGCCGCGCAGTTTTTCGGAAACCTGTTCAGGGTTACGCAAAAAGCGGCTGATAGTCATTTTGGTTACACCAACGCGGTCAGCCACGTCCTGTAACGAAGGGCGTTTTTTCTTCATAGTGCTTATCTTAATACAGACTGGTCTGTGTGTCGTCATATCCGCCGAAAGAGGCCGTAGTTATACCGTATTCCGCCCGGAATTTTACCTTGTTTTGACTTACTTCCCTATTTACCGCTGATTTTATTGACTCACCTCATGCTCTGCGCTAACGTCCGCTGTATAACAATACATATAACGATAATGACGACTGATCACGATGACACTTAACCGCCTCTGCTCCGGATTTCTTTTCTGCTGCGCACTGCTGTTCACTTTCCCGGCATTGTCAGCCGCTGCCGCACCGGAAACCGCCTCTCAGGTTTTTATTTATGGTCAGCTTCCGCCGCCGGAAGCCATTCACCGTGTGGTCAGCAGCGGCCCGCCGACTGATCAGCTGCTGTTTGCGGTCGCCCCGGAAAAACTGCCGGGCTTTGCTTCTCTGTCGGTAAAAAATAACCCGTATTTTGCTCCCCGCTGGCGCGCGCTGCCGGTCACAGGACGCCTCTCCGGACGCGGCAGTACCCTTTCCCCTGAAACCCTGCTGGCGCTGGCACCGGATGTGATTGTTGACAGCGGACTGACCGATGACACTTACCGCTCTCAGGCCGCCCGTTTCAGCCGCCAGACCGGTATTCCGTATATTCTGTTGTCCGGCAATCTGACACAAACCCCGGATCTGCTGCGTCAGGCCGGTGCATTGCTGGGAAAAACAGAACGCACGGAACACCAGGCACAGCTGGCAGAGAAATGGCTGCAGGATGCTGCCGCTTTTGCTGATCGCCAGACACACAAACGCCGTTTTTATCTGGCTCGCGGCGCGAAAGGCCTGCAAACCGGTCTGCGTGGTTCGATTCACAGCGAAGCCCCGGAATTACTGGGGTTTGAGAATGTCGCGGATGTCCCGGATATGCAGGGACTGGCGGAAGTCTCTTTCGAACAGTTACTGCAGTGGAACCCGGATTTTATTATCGCCCAGGATGCCGTGACGTATGATGCCATTATGCAGGGTGAGGTCTGGCAGAGCCTGGATGCAGTGAAGAATAAACAGGTCTTTTACTATGCCGGGCTGCCGTTCGGCTGGCTCGACAGCCCGCCGGGACTGAACCGGCTGCTGGGGCTGCGCCGCCTTCAGGCACAGTTTGAACCGGAGAGTACCGATCTGAAAGCAGACACTGGTTTGTTTTTCAGCCTGTTCTATCGCTCTCCGCTGCCGGAGGCACAGATTAACAGTCTGTTATCTGCCCGATGACCACCTCCGTCAAAACCCTGTTACTGCTTGTGCTGCTGGTGCTGGTCACCGGCATTGCTCTGAATGTTGGTAAGTTCTCACTGACTCCGCAGCAACTGTGGGATGTGGTGCAGGCGAAAATCACCGGCAACAGCGGCGCGGATGATCCGGCGCTGAGCCGTGATATGACAGTCTTCTGGCAAATCCGTCTGCCGCGCATTGCCGCCGCACTGATTATCGGCGGCGGACTGGCGATAGCCGGGGCGGCGTATCAGGGCATGTTCCGTAACCCGCTGGTTTCACCGGATATCCTGGGTGTTTCCGCAGGTGCCGGGGTTGGTGCGATCCTAGGAATTTTTGCAGGTCAGTCAATGCTCACTATCCAGCTGTTCGCCTTCACCGGCGGGCTGTGTGTGGTTGCCCTGGTCTATTCTGTCGCCCGGCTGGCGCGTCAGCATGATCCGGTACTGGCGCTGGTGCTGGTCGGGATCGCTGTCAGTGCCCTGTGCGGCTCGGCCATTTCCCTGATGAAAATTCTGGCCGATCCCTATACCCAACTGCCCGCCATGACCTTCTGGCTGCTCGGCGGCCTGTCCGCGATTTCACCGGATGATATTAAAACCACCGCCCCGCTGATTTTCGCCGGGATGGTGCCGCTTCTGTTGCTGCGCTGGCGTATGAATCTGCTCAGCCTGAGTGATGAAGAAGCCCGCGCACTCGGGTTGAATGTCACCGTGACGCGGCTGATTTTTATTGCCTCCGCCACCCTGATCACCGCAAGTGCGGTCTCTGTCGCGGGAATTATCGGCTGGCTCGGGCTGATTATCCCGCATATCACCCGCTTGTTAGTGGGTGCTAACTTCAGCCACCAGTTGCCGGTGTCACTGCTGATCGGCGCCATCATGCTGCTGCTGACAGACACACTGGCACGCACCATTGCCCCGATTGAACTGCCGCTCGGCATTCTGACATCTGCGGTCGGCGCACCTTTCTTTATTTTTCTGCTGTTGCAGACCCGGAGGAACGGATGAGCGATGTCCTGACCACCCGCGGCCTGGCGGTCGGCTACGGAGAGAAGTTAATACTCACTGACATAAATCTGCAATTACATCAGGGAGAAATTATCTGTCTGCTCGGTGCCAACGGCTGCGGCAAAACCACGCTGATGAAAACCCTGCTCGGCCTGTTACCACCAAAGGCCGGGGAGATCCGCATTGATAACACACCGCTGCGTGACTGGAGTGCCGCCGCACTCGCCCGCCGCGTTGCCTATGTGCCGCAGGCGCACAATATGCCGTTTTCTTTCCGGGTGGCGGATATGGTCGCACTCGGACGCAGTGCCCATCTCTCCCTGTTTGCCGCCCCGGGACGCGCTGAACGGCAGATGGCAGAGCAGGAACTGGATCATATGGGGATCGCCCATCTGGCACAGCGCTCCTATTCCTGCCTGAGCGGCGGGGAAAAACAGCTGGTACTGATTGCCCGCGCCCTTGTACAACAGCCGGGGCTGCTGATTATGGATGAACCGGCGGCCAGCCTCGATTTCGGCAATCAGATAAAATTACTGAATAAAATCGAACAGTTACGTGAGAGAGGGATCACCGTGCTGATGTCCACCCACCACCCGCAGCATGCGGCCGCCGTGGCAGACAGCATTGTGATGCTCAGCAAAGACAGCCCCGCCTGCCAGGATAAACCTGCCGCGCTGCTCACACCGGAAACCCTGGCGGCACTCTATCATGTGACACCAGAACATATTGCTGCCCACTTCGCGCAGCCAGCTTATAAGGGATGCTCATGACTATTGATGATATCGATTTCGCACAACTCTACCGCGACCATCTCGCACAGGCCGAACGTACCCGCAAAGATCCGGAACACTGGGATAAACGTGCGGAGAAAATGGCACAAAGCTGTGCGAACCCCGCCGATCCTTACCTGATCCGCTTTAAAGAGATTGTCGATACCACCGGCGCGAAAACGCTGCTGGATGTCGGCTGCGGGCCAGGCTCTGTCGCGTTGCAGCTGGCGGACAGCTTTGAGCAGGTCACCGGTATTGATTACAGCGAAGGGATGCTGAAAGTCGCGCGTCAGCGGGCTGAGACTCAGGGCTGCTCACACGTCACCTTCCGTCACTGCGCCTGGGAAGATGACTGGTCAGCCCTGCCGCCGTGCGATATCGCTGTGGCTTCCCGCTCCACCCTGGTGATGGATTTACAGGCCGCGCTGCTGAAACTGAACCGTCACGCGCGGCTGCGGGTTTACACCACCCACACTGTCAGCCCGACATTTGTCGATATCCGCGTGATCCGCGCCATCGGCCGCACACCGGTCACACTGCCGACTTATATTTACGCGGTGAATATTCTCAACCAGCTCGGCATTCATCCGGATGTGGAATTTATCCGCAGTCCGAACTGCCAGAGCCGCGACAATATGACCTTTGAGCAGTTTGCCGAAGGTGTGATCTGGTCGCTGGGACAGCTTGATGACCATGAAATGACACTGCTGCGCCGCTATTACGACCAGCAGGCGGCTGACGGCCTGCCGGTGGTGCCGGCCACCCGCGACTGGGCCATGGTTTCCTGGAGTGTGGTACCGGAATCCGCCCTGCTGCTGCCGGGAGGTCAGAAGTGATCTACTACAGTGATGCCTTTCTGGACAGCCTCCTGCTGGAGGACATCCATTACGGTGATCTCACCACCCGCGCACTCGGCATCGGCGCACAGAGCGGGGAAATGCACTTTTCCCGCAAGCAGGCCGGTTATGTCAGCGGGCTGACATTGGGTCAGAAGTTACTGGAAAAACTCGGATTACAGACACAATTACACGCTAATGACGGCGATCATACGGAAGCAGGCGCTCTGCTGCTGACCGCAACCGGTCGTGCGGAAGCACTGCATCAGGGCTGGAAGATTGTCCAGAATGTGATTGAGTGGAGCAGCGGCGTGACACAGATGACCCGCTGCATGGTGGATACCCTTCGTCAGTATCAGCCGGACGCACAGCTGGCCTGCACCCGTAAAAATATCCCCGGTACCAAGCTGCTGGCAACCGCTGCTGTACTGGCCGGGAAAGGCATTATTCACCGTCAGGGCTGCGCGGAAACTATTCTGCTGTTTGCCAATCACCGCCGTTTCCTGGCAGAGCCGGAAAACTGGTGTGCAGCGATTGCAACATTGCGCCGTGAAGCCCCGGAAAAGACCATTATTGCCGAAGCGGACAATCCGGATGAAGCTTATCAGGCGCTGAAAGGCCGCCCTGATGTGCTGCAACTGGATAAATTCAGTCCTGATGATATCCGCCGTCTCGTCAAAGACGCGGCGGTGCTGGCACCGGACTGCACACTGTCTGCTGCAGGCGGGCTGAATGCAGAGACCATCGGGCAGTATGCGGATACCGGCGTGAAGCTGTTTGTCACGTCCGCGCCGTATTATGCGTCCCCGGCGGATATTAAAGTCCGGTTATATCCGCGCTGACGGAAAACCACACAACCTTATAGTGAGTTAAGGGATAAACCGGTCAGGTCACTGAACCGGCCGTTTTATCCTTTTGTTTTGCAAGTCGTTATATAAATAAATACATATCGGTAACAGGAAAAATAACAATGAAACGAACTCTACTCTGCTCAGCTATTCTGCTGGCAACCGCGCCTGCGGTACAGGCAGAAAGCGCAGATATTCTGACCGTCTGGGGCAGCCCGGTGGCCTCCAATCCGGATGTCATCACACAGCCGCAGATGCAGTCGCTGAACAAAACCAATGCGGCGACAGCCATCAGCACCATGCCGGGTGTGGTTCTCGAAAAATCCGGCAATCGTAATGAGCTGACCGTTAAAGTCCGTGGTTTTGACAGCCGCCAGGTGCCGGTGTTCTTCGACGGGATCCCGACTTATGTCCCGTATGACGGCAACCTTGACCTCGGCCGCTTTATGACCAGCGAACTGGAAAGTATTGAGGTGAGCAAAGGTTATACCTCGCT
This sequence comes from Morganella sp. EGD-HP17, assembly GCF_000512315.2. Taxonomy (NCBI): domain Bacteria; kingdom Pseudomonadati; phylum Pseudomonadota; class Gammaproteobacteria; order Enterobacterales; family Morganellaceae; genus Morganella; species Morganella sp. EGD-HP17. The sequence continues at coordinate 108,237 of NZ_AZRH01000009.1, read as the reverse complement.
GTTACAGGGCCCGAACCTGATGGGCGGTGCAATCAACCTCACCACCGCCACCCCGAAAAAACCGTTTGAGGCCAACGTATCATTCAGCCAGGGCTTCGCACGCGGCGCGGATAATGCCTATAACACCAGCGCCCGTGTCGGCGCACGCAGCGACCCCGGGTTTATCCAGGTCAGCGGCAGCCAGTACAAACAGCGTTTCCTCGGCCTGCCGGGCTCCGATGATGACAATGCCCTGGCTGGCAGCAACGGCCGCCGTGCGCACTCCTCATCCGATGATAAACGCGGCATGGTGAAAGTGGGCTGGACCCCGCGTGAAACCGATCAGTATGTCTTTACCTATCTGAAGCAGGATGGCAGCAAAGACAGTTCGCCGTCTGCGGTGCCGGGCAAAGGCAAATACAGCTGGTGGGAATGGCCGGATTACAACAAAGAGAGCTACTATTTCAACAGCACCACTCAGCTGACAGACGGCGTAAACCTCCAGGGCCGCCTGTTCCATGACAAGTTTGAAAATACCCTGCTGATGTATAAAAAAGACGGCAAAGGGTACGATTACAGCTATTACGATGATTTCAGCAACGGTGCCTCTCTCCAGTTAGGGATCGACATGCGTGAACGTGATCTGCTGTCATTCTCCGCGCACTGGAAAGATGACGTTCACCGCGCACAGAAACAGCGTAACGGGGATATTCTGCGTTACAAAGATCGCACTTATTCTGTCGCCACCGAATACCAGTGGGCGGCCACGTCTGATCTCGATTTTATCGGTGCCATCGGCTATGACTGGCGCGAAAGCCGTCAGGCGGATAAAGGTGCGGATGATAATGATCAGCACGCGTTTAACTGGGAAGTGATGTCAAAATACACGTTCGCCAACCAGGACAACGTGCGGTTCTCCGTGTCTGACCGCAGCCGCTTCCCGACACAGAAAGAGCGCTATACCACTGAAAAACCAAAAGACGGTTCGCTGGGTATCATTAACCCGAACCTGAAAGCCGAACGCGCACTGACCTTCGATTTAACCTATGAAGGGAATATCACCGATAAATGGGGCTACCAGGCCAGCATCTATCACAACCGAGTGGATGATGCGATCCTCGCGCACACAGTGATTAAAAACGGTGACCGCTACTTCCAGAACCAGAACAGTGGCCGTGTGGATTACACCGGGCTGGATCTGGGCGTGAAAGGCGAAGTCAGTGACTGGCTGAAAACCGGGATCAACTACAGCTACATCCACAGTGATCCGAAAGATGTTGATCATGCTGAAGGGCTGCCGAAGCATAAAATGTATGCCTGGGTGAAAGTCACACCGATAGAGCCGCTGTCGATCACCCTGTCCGAAGAGTTCCGTGCCTGGAGCTATCAGTATAACGACAATAATGACAAAGTGGCCGGTTATGCTCTTACCGGCCTGCGCGTGGATTATGACTTCGGTTACGGCATTTCCGCCAATGCCTCCGTTAATAACCTGTTTGATAAATCCTACGAGTACACCAACGGCTATATGGAAGAAGGCCGTAACTTCTGGCTGGGCGTGGAATACCGCTATTAATCAGCAGGACGCTTTTTGTGCAAAGCCCCCCGTTTCGGGGGGCTTTCTGTATTTTCAGACTGACGGGGAGAGTGTCATTCCGCCGCCCGCCGCTTCCCGGCGGTTGATCTGACGCAGCAGGAAGGTTGCCACCACACCCAGCAGCGCACAGGCGACCGAAAGCATAAAGATATAGCTGTAGCCGGTTTCGCCGTATTTATCCAGCCAGTAGCCGGCAACGGAATAATAGAACGCGTCCGGGGAAAAGCCGATAAAGGAGGCAAAACCCACCACCGCGCCGGTGGTTTTCATCGGGATTTTCGATTCTGCAACAGAGGCAAAATAGATACCGCGGAAGGCAAACAGTAACGCACTCAGTACCACCATATTCACCACCGCAAACCACATAAAGGCGTTACCTTTCGGGATCACGAGGAACAGAGCACAGTTCACGGCCATGATGATAAAGCCGACAAACATCACACTGATAGATGATCCGACTTTATCCGTCACGATCCCCGCCACCGGAGAGGCCACCATTTTGATCACATAGGTGCGGATAATTGACAGCGCCGTCACCAGGGTAATTGGTACCACATATACCTGTGACAGATACGGGCTGAGATACGTCAGGCTGGAGAACACCACATAAGTGGAGAAAATAATCAGCCCGATCAGCCACGCCTTCGGCATGCTCACCACACTCATCAGCGAACGGAATGTGGTTTTTTCTTCCGGTTCGCCGCTGTCAGTGGTACTGCTGCGGTGCGCGATCAGGAAGAACAGCAGCACGCCGCAGATCACAGAAGCGCCGGAGTAAAGCCAGACGACGTAACGGAAGCCGATTGCCGCCTCGGCAAATTTGCCGAAGAAATAGAGACCGGTGAACGAGATCAGTGTGCCGGATACGCCGGAGAGTCCTTCGTAAAACCCGAAGATCCGCCCCTGCTCTTTCTCCGTACCCTGCATCCGCACCACTTTGATCGATGCGGCGAAGAATGTCAGGATCGTCGTGACACCCCACAGAATGTGGATCAGCAGGATCGTGTTATACGACGGGAAGGTCGCAAACCAGAATCCCAGTGACCCGGAGGCGATCAGCGAGAAGGTGATCAGGTTGCGCAGTGAAAAACGATCCGCAAACCAGCCGCCGAAAAAGTAGGAAAACATACCGATCAGGCCATACAGACTGAGCAGGTTACCGATCTCAATGTGTGTCAGCCCCAGCGCCTGCTGCATCGGATCATAGAACGAAGACTTCAGGTAAGGCAGGCTGTACATTGCGGTGGTACCGAATGCCAGCAGAAACAGAATCAGCATCCGTCTGACGCGGGATTGATTTGCCATGTGATTTGCCATAATTATTATCTCTTTTTATCAGCCGTGAACTGCATCCAGGGCCTGGCGGAAATCCGCAATAATGTCTTTTGCTGATTCAAGTCCGACAGCAATACGGATCAGGTTTTCGCCGTTCATCTGGACCAGGGTGTGCTCTTCACCCAGACTGGTGGCAATGGTGGTCAGTTTCAGGGAGTTCACAAATTTGCGGCTCACCTGGTCGCGGGTCAGGCCGTGAATGTCCTCTTTCAGACGGAAAGAGACAATACCGCCGCCGAGGCCGTTCATCTGTGACTGACACAGTTCATAATGCGGATGGTTTTTCAGTGCCGGGTAGCGGACTTCTTCGATTTCGCTCTGAGATGTCAGGAATTCCGCCAGTGCCAGGCCGTTTTCGCAGTGTTTTTTCATGCGCATATCGAGGGTTTTCATCCCGCGCATAATCATCCAGGCATTGTTTGGTGCCAGTGCCGCGCCGGTAAAGCAGCATAATCCCGGCCATTTGATCAGTTCGATCAGCTCGCGGGAGCCGATAACCGCACCGCCCAGGGTATCACCGTGACCGTTCATAAACTTGGTCAGGCTGTGAACCACCAGATCCGCACCCAGCTCCAGCGGGCGTTGCAGGATCGGCGTACAGAAGGTGCTGTCAACAATCAGCAGGCTTTTGTTATGATGGGCAATGTCTGCCACCGCGCGGATATCCACCAGCTCCAGAGACGGATTAAGCGGGCTTTCCACATACACGAGTTTTGTCGCCGGTTTCATGGCAGCGCGGATGTTGTCACTGACCGTGGCATCAACAAAGGTGATTTCCACGCCGAATTTTGCCAGCAGTTCTGTCATCAGCAGCCGGGTGTGGGAGAAGATCCCGTCCGCGCTGACAATATGATCGCCGGTTTTCACCAGTGACAGCAGGGTTGAGGCAATCGCCCCCATGCCGGATGCGCTGACAATCGCACTGTCCGCCCCTTCCAGCATCGCCAGTTTGCTCTCCAGTTCAGTCAGGTTCGGGTTGCACTCGCGGCTGTAGACATAGCCCCATGTCCGGCACAATTCTTCAAAATGCTCCACAGAATGCGCCGCAAATGTGGCAGTCTGGTAGATAGGACTGGCCAGCGCGCCGGTGGCCGGATCCGGTGAATGACCCTGGTGGATCAGTTTGGTTTCCAAATCATAATCAGTATTTTTTTGCACAACAGACTCCTCATGAGATCAGCACTCTGATCCGCATGTCATCATTTATTATCATTAGTGAGTTCGGGTTGCTGATTCAGGATCAGCGGGGGTAATAGTGTGGCGGTAACGACCTTTTTAACCATTGCTGTAATGTGGATAACTATAGACTCTCCAGCTACTATAGAGTCAATTCAGAGATAGTAGATGCACATCACAAAACGGGTAATTATACGGTGAATAGAAGCAAAACAAGCTGAACAATGTCAGCCTGTTTCTGTATTGAAAGCATTAATACCTATAGCAGAGGGAGAGTTTTACACCAGGCAGCGGGTATCAATTTCACGCCGTTTCACTTTGATCTGAATTTCTGTCAGCAACTGGCGCTCATCATTGGTGGAAAGCGGGTCAATCACCGGGATTTCATACATCATGTCATCCACCGGAATGCGTTTGTATTCCGCATAATCCGTCAGCGCTTTAAATGCTGCCGTATTTTCGCTGTAAGACCCCTGATACATCAGGCAGATAAATTCACCGTCGGGAATTTCTGTAATTTTGTCCTGCACCTGCGGATTAAACAGGTCGCGCTCGACAATCACAAAACTGTTCAGATAATGCACCTGCTGTGTGGCCAGAAATTCTTCGCGGGAGACCAGACCACTGACGCCGCCGTAGAAAATAGAAATGTTTTCCTCGAGGATATTGGCAATCTGCCGCCGTGAGAACTCCATGGTCTCCTCAAAGCTCAGACCGGGCTCATAATTCATCGATAAAATATGACGGCGCGGAATATAACGGCGGGTGATTTTGCCGATACTGTCGGTATCAATCCCTTTTTCCAGTGTCTCTTTTTTGGTGGAGAGGACTTTTTTAATCAGCTCCAGCTCGCGGATTTTCTCATCCACCACGGAAATTTTCCGGGTCAGCAGGCTGAGAATTTGTGTGTCGCTGTCTTCCAGGCGGTGTTTGATCTCTTTCAGCGGCATACCCAGGTATTTCAGATACTTAATAATATCCAGCTGAGAAAACTGATCGATAGTGTAATAGCGGTAGTTACTTTCCTGATCGACATACACCGGGCGGAACAGCCCCAGCTGGTCATAGTAACGCAGTGTCTGAATGCTGATTTTATGGAGCTTTGCCATCTCACCGATGGAAAAATATTTCGCCATATTGTGCCGCCTCTGATGAACGTCTCAGGAATTAACCGGCGGCACAATAACGGAAACAAGGGGGATGGTGCAAGGTGTCAGATCACACTCCCGGCGGTTCGCGGGAGACACTGTTGCGTTCCATATAGAGTGTCCGGCTCGGGAAAGCAAAGTCCGCACCGTTGCGGTGCACAATCTCAATAATCTTCAGATACACCGCCTGCTGTGCTGCCAGCCACTCTGCCCAGACCGTGGTTTTGGTAAAGCAGTACACCATAATATTGAGGGCGGAATCACCGAATTCATCAAAATAGACCAGCAATGTCTGGTGCTGGTCAATGCTGCTTTCGGCTTTCAGCATAGCGCGTATTTCACTGACAATCTGCGAAATCTTCTCCGCATCTTCATAGCGCAGCCCGATGGTGGTTTTGATCCGCCGGTTGGTCATGCGCCCCGGATTTTCCACACTGATGGAGGAGAACAGCGAGTTCGGAATATAGAGCGGGCGGTGATCAAAGGTAATAATTTTGGTGATACGCCAGCCGATTTCCACCACCGTCCCTTCTATCTGCCGGTCAGGCGAACTGACCCAGTCACCGATTTTAAACGGGCGGTCAAAATAGAGCATGATGCCGGAGAAGAGGTTGCTGAGAATATCCTTCCCCGCCATACCGATAGCAATGCCGCCGATACCGCCGAAGGTCAGCAGGCCGGACAGGCTCATGCCGAAGTGTTCGCCGTAGAACAGGAACACCACAATCACAATCAGGATTTTCAGAACGCGGGAAACAATATGTGCCGAGGTGATATCGCTGCCGCGTTTGATCTGTGCGGCGGCCAGGCGGTTTATCATCAGGAACAATTTGCGGATCAGCATCAGCACAATCAGTGTGGTGCAGATCATCCCGACCGTATCTGCGGTGATAAAGCGCCACTGAAAGTGGTCAATTCCCTGCTCGGCGAAATCGCCGAGGATAATGACTCCCAGCGCCCACATGATAAACTGGGAAACATGCACTAATGTGGCATGCTCGCCTTTTTCCCGTTTACGGTTATAAATCATCAGCCCGCCGGAACCGAGCAGACACAGCACCAGCACAATCAGGCTGAGCACATTATTGGAGAGAAACTCTTCGGTAATCACGATAACTCCTTAGTATTATCCTCTCCTTCTAACGGATTTTGCCCGGAAACTCAATTTATCCTGCCATCAGTTAATCATGTTCAGCCGGTTTATTTTTGAAACTGCACATCCGGAACTGTTGTGACTTCCGCTTCATTTTCAACGCTGAAGTTAGGTTTGCCGGTGTATCCCATGTAGTTTGCAATAATCACGGCCGGGAATTTACGGATAGTGGTGTTGTATTCACGGACACTTTCGATATAGCGGCCGCGCGCCACAGCGATCCGGTTTTCGCTGCCTTCCAGCTGTACCATTAAGTCGCTGTAGAGTGCGTTACTTTTCAGATCCGGATAACGTTCTGATACTGCAAGCAGGCGGGAGAGCGAGGATCCCAGTTCAGTCTGCGCCTGCTGGAATTTAGCAAGCAGCGCCGGGTCACTCAGATCACTGACACTGATATTCATCTGTCCGACTTTTGCCCGGGCATTCACCACATCCTGTAAGACCTGACGTTCAAAGTCAGAGGAAGCCTGCACGGTTTTCACCAGGTTCGGGATCAGATCCGCGCGGCGTTTGTATTGGTTGAGCATTTCAGAGGCGGAGGCAGTCACCGCTTCGTCCTGTGTCTGGATGCTGTTGTAATTGGAGACCAGCAGTACGCCGACCAGCACCACCACACCCAGTAATCCGATAATCAGTTGTTTCATCGTATTTTCCTTATCTCAGTGGCGACTATTATTCAGGCAATCCGCCGGGGATTCAAGATAAGGATGAAAGAGTAAAACCGGGGATCGGGGATTACGGTGCCTGCACCGGCAACGGGCAAAAACAGAAAGTCGCTGTAAACACTTCCGTGTGCGCTCAGGCTCGCCATCCATGGCTCGCATGCTTTCTGTTTTCTTTGCCCGTCACCTGTGCCTGCAGATCTCAATACACTAAATCATTCCGTTCAGAGCAAGGTGCCCCTGAATGCGGCCAACACCGCTATGGGCGGAAGGATGACGCGCATTTACCAGGCCCGGACAGCATCGCCTTTATACACTTCATCGGCCTTTTTCAGCACCTCATCACTCTGGAATGCCGCGACCAGTTTTTTCAGCTTCTCATTATCTTTATCTGCTGCTCTGACCACAATCAGGTTCACATACGGGGAATCAGCCCCTTCCATAAACAGACCGTCACGGGCGGCGGATAATCCGACCTGAGATGAGAAATTATTGTTGATAATGGAGAGATACACATCCGGATCATCCAGGGTGCGTGTCAGTTGCGGGGTATCGATCTCCGCAAACTTCAGTTTCTTCGGATTTTCAATGATATCCAGGGTGGTCGGCAGATAACCGACGCCGTCTTTCAGTTTAATCAGCCCCTGAGCCTGTAACAGCAGCAGGCTGCGGCCGAGCGTAGTGGCTTCGTTAGAGATAGCCACTGTTGCGCCATCCGGCAGCTCGGCTGCGGATTTGATTTTCTTTGAGTATGCCGCTATCGGGAAGATAAAGGTTTTACCAATAACTTCAAACTGATAGCCACGTTCTTTGCTTTGCGCCTCATAGTACGGCACGGTCTGGAACGCATTGGCATCCACATCACTGTTGCGCAGCGCTTCATTCGGCAGGACATAGTCATTGAAGGCGATAACATCAACATCCAGCCCCTGCTTCTCTTTGGCAACTTTGACCACTTCTTCCCAGATAGCCTGATCCGGCCCGGTGTTAATCGCCACTTTCAGTGGTTTTTCATCATCATTCTGCGAGCAGGACACGGCCAGTAATGTGGTGCAGGCGAGCAGTGCCGATACAATAATTTTTCTCATACTATCTCCGGAACATATTGTTATGGTTATATTTTATTGATTGTTAATATTATTTCGCACTGTCCAGTGCCGCACTGATATCCGCCAGGATGTCATCAATGTGCTCGATACCGACGGATAAACGGATCATATCCTGTGATACCCCGGCACGGGCCAGTTCGGCTTCATTCAGCTGACGGTGAGTGGTGGTGGCCGGATGGCAGGCCAGGGATTTCGCATCACCGATATTGACCAGACGGACAATCAGTTTCAGGGCATCGATAAACTTCGCTCCCGCTTCTGCCCCGCCTTTGATACCGAAAGACATAATTGATGCCGGCGTGCCCTGCACGTATTTCTTCGCCAGTGCATGTTCCGGACTATCCGCCAGACCCGCATATTTCACCCAGGCAACCTGCGGATGTTGTTGCAGGTATTGCGCAACACGCAGGGCATTTTCGGTATGACGTTCCATGCGCAGCGCCAGTGTTTCCAGTCCCTGCAGAATCAGGAAGCTGTTAAACGGCGACAGAGCTGCGCCGGTATTACGCAGTGGCGCGACGCGGCAGCGGGCGATAAATGCCGCCGCACCGAAGTGCTCACTGTAGTTCACACCGTGGTAGGAAGGATCCGGGGTATTCAGTACCGCAAAGCGATCCGCATGCTGCTGCCACGGGAATTTTCCGGAGTCGATAACAATCCCGCCCAGTGATGAACCGTGTCCGCCGATATATTTGGTCAATGAATGCACCACAATATCCGCGCCGAATTCAATCGGGCGGCACAGCGCCGGAGAGGCAACGGTGTTGTCCACAATCAGCGGAACACCGTGACGGTGAGCGATTTCCGCCAGTTTTTCAATATCCGCGATATGCCCCGCCGGGTTGGAAATGGTTTCGCAGAAAACGGCTTTGGTATTGTCATCAATAAGGGATTCCAGCTGTGCGAAATCATCATGATCAGCAAAACGGACGTCGATCCCGATGCGCGGAAAATTATGCGCAAACAAATTATACGTGCCGCCATAGAGTTTGGAGACACTGATAATATTGTCGCCGACTCCGGCCAGGGTCTGGATCGCATAGGTGATCGCCGCCATGCCCGATGCCACCGCCAGCCCGGCAATTCCGCCCTCCAGAGCCGCCACACGCTGCTCCAGCACATCATTGGTCGGGTTCATGATACGGGTGTAGATATTCCCGGGGACTTTCAGATCAAACAAATCCGCGCCATGCTGTGTGTCATCAAAGGCATAGGAGGTGGTCTGATAGATAGGAACCGCGACGGATTTGGTGGTCGGATCCGGCGAATAACCGGCATGGACAGAGAGCGTTTCAAGTTTCATGTGTTCTTCCTTACCGCACAGGTGAATATTTTTATTTAGACGTCCAGACGTTTAGACATTCCTTTGTTATACCGGTATTCACTGCCGGGATCAAAACCGAAGTGGCAAAACATGATGAATTTTCTTCATGATGAGAAAGAACATGAAAAAGCCGCTGTCAGAAGCGGCCCGGATTTATGAGCACAGAAGAGATTATGTCCGCATATTATTAAGCAAGTTACCAGATGTCGCCTGCTTGTTATCAAGATAACGGTTAAACATATCCATTACTTTTTTATTTAATTCATGCGCGTCATTAGAAGCTTTACCATGAACGGAACCGCTTTTCAGCTTCAGATCTTTTTGCGCGCGAACAACTTCAGCATCACCCTGTAACTCAGTAACCTGCTTCTGAATAAATTGTACGAATACCTGGCTAACCGGCTGGGACAGTCCGGACATGGCCTGCCCCGCTATTCCGCCGGGTGTCGGTGCCGTCGGATTAGCCACATCAATCCCCTTTATTGACATAGCAGCACCGACAATAGAAATACCAATAGAAACTAACGCACCGGTGACGGCTGCTTTGACCTGAAGTTCGGCTTCCTTATATTTCATATTTTTTAATTCTTTTGCCAGTTCAATAACAGCTACATCCAGCTTATTCTGGCGTTCCTGCTGGCTCAGTGAATCATCATTCAGTACTTTGCATAATTCTATGGCTAATTTCATCCATTTCTGATCACTGACAGATAACAGAGAGGGCATCAGCGAGCCTGCACGGGTACGGATCTCAGCAGAAATTTGCTCATCTGTAACTTCTGTGCTCTTTATACTGTTATTTTTTGTAATCTCTTTTATAACTTCAGGATCAATATTTATTTCCTGTAAATCTTTTTTTACTGAAATAATACTATCAATTTCCGGTGAATAAACCTGCTTCGTATTATTTGCTGTGGTTATCGTCGTCATAATAAATTCCTTTTTAAATTAAACAGCTAATGGCCCTGACTGTATAATAGCCTTCTTACGCTGAAAATCGTCTTTTCCTATCTTACCTAACTGCTCTTTCATTTTATTTAAATCCTGCTGTGATTCTGAAAAAGCTGCCATTATTTTTTCCATCAATTCCATCAACTTATCCAGTAATTCCTGATCTAAATCTATATCAGCGTTTAATTTCATTACATCTTTATTAAGTTCTGCCTGAGTGACTGAATTTATACCGTTAACGACAGTAGATGTCAGCATCATTGAAATTAATAATCTTTTAACCTCCACCATTACCTGTCTCAATATTTCCTTTACCGATTCTGATACCACCTGACCGATAACTTTTCCGGCAACAGCACCTGCAGCAGCAAACACCGCCATCACAACAACAACTGCAAGTACCATGGCAATAATTTCCATTTTTTCTTCCAGTTTTTTTAACTCAGCCGGTGGCAGCCCAAGTTTTTGGCCAATTTTCATAGCCATATCTTTAATAAACTTCTGGACAACTTCCACCAATTTTGTCACCGGTGTCATTATTGTTGCCATAATATCCGGGCCACCCGCCGCCTTAACAATTTCACTAATAATAGTGACAACCACAATCACTGCGGCCAGTGCTTTTGCCAGTAAACCACCAGTCAGAGCAGTTAATATAACCATTAATGCGATCAATAATGGCCCTAACCATTTAAAAAGGGCCTGTAAACGCTCTGCTTTTTTTATTTTTTTTGCCATTTCAGCTCCGTCAGCATCGGTTTTATCCTGCAATGTTTTTTGCTGAATTGTGGCTATAAGACGATCATTTTCAAGTTTACGCTGTGCTAGCTTATTCCGCAGATCTGCTATTTTACCCATCAAAATAGTTAATGATTTACTATAATTCATATCAGACTTACGCTGAGAGCCGAATATATCAGAAATATCTTTCACAATATCTTTCGCTTCATCCTGAAGAGCGGCCATTTCATGTAATGAATTTAATTCAGCCGTAATCTCCTCACGATTTCCGGCAATGAGAGAACCGAGTTCATCACCCAGCACAGGAAATTTATTCATCTCATCAGAAAATGATTTAAATAACTTGGTTTTATCCTTATAAAGCACTGACTCCGAATTGATATTTTTAATAACTTCATCGGCATTTGTTTTACTTCTTAAATATAAAGAAATTTCATCTTTACTTTTAAACTTATCAACACCATTACCGGTTAATTTATTTTTCAGCTCACCATCCGGCATCTTTCCCAACAGCTCACTGCCCATTTGTGAGAAATAATACTCTGCCGTTGCTTCAATATGGTCATTAATCAAATCCCCGGATTCAGAAATAAGCTCTGATAATTGATTTACTTTATTATCAGACCATAATTCCTTGATGAATTTAAGATTGTACCCATGAGCTCTTGAATTAATTTTAAATTTCTCTTCAGAATAAAAAACCGTCAGCAATGAATGTAATTCATTAAGTGAAAATCCACCTTTTTTCTTACCCGTAGTATCTTTACTGTCTGTGGTATCCTTACTTTCCGGGGTATTTTTACTTTCCGTAGTACTTTCACTGCCTGCGGTATCTTTATTTAACTTTGGGTTATCCAATTTCGGTTTATTTAATTCTGATTTTTTCTTTCCATCATTAGCTGATGTTGATTTTTTACTAACATCACTAACCATCACCTTGCTAAACTCTCCGATAGGATCGTTAACACGATTTTGTTTATTTGCACCTGAATTTTTATTTACACTTTCACTTGACGTTGTGGTATTTAAAACACCAAAATCTGATGTTTTATCAATAATTACAGTCATACAATTCCCTTTTTATATCAGAATCTTAAAAATCCCTTTAATTCCTGAGCCAATTCGCTAATCATTGTTGTAATTGTTCTCAGCATATTGTCATAGTTACTATTTATAGTGTTATACCGCTGAGTGTATTCATCCAACGTTAATTGAAGTCCTTTCTTAGCCCCATCTATTTTTTGATTCATACTATTTATTTCATGTTGATAAAACTTAGAATATTCATTTCTTTCTTCTTCATTTTCATAATAACTAATGAATCCTGCATCATAGTTTTTTTTCAAAATTTCCCTGGTATATTTTACATCACTGGTAGCCGCTATTGATTTTTCATTAACATTATTCCACCTTGATAAATCTGGTGATTTATCCTTGAAACATTTATCAAAATTTTCATTTATACGATTAAGTCCTTTTTCATCGCTTGCTAAGTCCATAAAACTATAAAGTTCATAAGGAAATAGAAACTGTTCAACCTTCCCTTCTAAGCCAATAACATTATTAAATTCATCCAGTACGGGTTTAAATATTTTACATAATTTAGTCCCTTTAATAACCGGCTCATGACAAGAAAAGAAATATTCCATTTTTCCATATGCATCTTTATATGATAAATTTTCTTCTATTACTTTATCATCAACCAGAACATTAAATTTATCGTCACCGACCTTAACTATCTTCATACTACCTGTATATAAAGTATGGCCAACAGAATCTCCATAATAAAAATAAGGTTTCATAGTGTTGTATAATTCAGTATAAAACTTTCTTTTATATACCTTATTCTGCTTTCCATCATTGATGGGCTCATCAATATAATCACCAAATGTATTTAATTTTGTTGCTACGCTTTTATAATAATCAACATATTTGTTCATACCTTCGCGCTGATATTTAACTGAAATATCATAAGCATACACACTGACATTATCCATTCTCTCAACAAAGTAACCAAATGTGACCATATCCCTAATGATAAAATACTCCTGAATACCTTTATTTATCAATCTTATTTTCTCTGAAATATTATCACCAGCATTATTAATTGCCTTTATATTTTCTTTATCCTTCATTAATATATCATATGCTTCAAGTTCTTTTAATGCTTGTTCTCTTGTAGTGTCAGGATCCGACAGAATATAATTAATCCTATCTAATTCGCTATAAATTTGTTTTACTTTATCTTCATAAAAGTGCTCCCAAAATCTACCCGCCATAGATTTAATCTGTTCTTGTTCAATTCTATCAACAATCACCCTCGTTTTATTAATCAATCCCTCACACTCTTCATGCATTATAACCTTATTTTTAATATTATTCTTAAAGTTACTATCATTTACTATATCGTAGTATTCTCTTATATATTTCACAGCATCATCATACGGAATTCTCTCTGTAACCGTGAGCGCATCATATATTATCCTAAGCCTCATAAAATCATTATGCAATGAGGAATTATAACTGAGATCATCAACTTCTTTATTTACTTTCAACCTATTTTCCAAACGCATAATCCACCTTCCAGCATTGATATATAATGTATTGCTTGTTCCCGCTCATTATCATTACACGCTAATGAAAGGCAATGATTGAAGCTGCTTATCGCTGATTCTTTCTCACCTGTGTATAAATAGCATTGTCCTGCATACAAATATATCGATGCATTGTTTTCATCTAAATTAATAGCTAAACTATAAAGATTAATCGCTTTCTGATATTGTTTTTGCACCTGTTTAACTGCAGCTAATCCAAGTAAATAATCCACATTGCTAAAGTCATATAAACAGAGTGAACGAAAAATATTCTCAGCTTGTTCTATAAGCCCTTTATCATAATAATCACACGCCAGAGAATAAACATCCGAAAAATCCTCATTATTCTTTGGCATCAGAAGATCAGAAATGTTTCCACTTTCCAGATGAGAAAAAATATTCCCGATCAGAGATTTAATATCAAAATCTGTATTGTCATCCATAACAAAAACCCCTTAATAATATTGGATTATCAAGTCAGGCAATACTATCTGACCCGGCTGATAATCACTTTCATAAAATACGCCTCAGCACCATCCTGCTGATACATATTAGTGCGGTTCACTATCGGCAAGTGCAGCCTGCTCTGCGTCATTCAGCCACAGTAAGAGATCGAGAAACTTATCCAGATCATCATCAATAATGGTGTCAAAGACATGATATTTCCGGAATAACGTCCGGGCCAGGCGGATATCCCGGACAACCGGCACCCTGTGCTTTTCGGCATAGCAGCGCACAGCCAGCGCATACACGCCTTTCTCTTTCACGGTAATGAGCGGCATAACGCCGTTTTCCGGATCAAGATAGATAGCAACGGCAATATGCGTCGGGTTAACCACCACGATATCCGAATTCTTTATCAATGCTTTGGTTTCCGCATTCAGCAATTCTCTGTGCTGCTGTTTGCGGGCTGATTTTATTTCCTGATTACCTTCGCTGTTTTTATACTCTTGTTTAACTTCATGCTTTTCCATTTTCATGTCATTAAAAAAGAAAAAATATTCAACGATGTAATCAACCACCAGCAGTGGCATCAGCAGCAGGATAAAAATAAAGATATAGCGGCCGGTGAAATAGAGAAAGCTCTCACTCACTTCAGAGAAAAGTGCCGTAATTAACTGATAAATATCGCCGGTATACAGAGTAATAAAGGTATAACCGGCAGATAAATACACAATGAGTGATATCAGTGCTTTTACCAGATTTTTCAGGGATTTTTTGGTAAAAATCCGTTTGAATCCGGCGATGGGATCAATTTTCTTTAAATCAAATTTAATCGCTTCCGTCGCAACAGCAAAACGGGTCTGCATCAGAGAAACAAAGCTGACACTCACTCCGCATAATATAATCAGCGGTAACACCATCTGAAAAAAGATATCCGATAACATCTGTATATAAACAGAGAGTGACAAGTGATTCACATTACGCAATACCGTCTGATAAAAACGGGAGAATGCTGACCAGTCAGCAACGTAAAGCAGATACGCTATTCCCGTCACATAGCCGGTTGTGGAGAGCAGTTCTTTATATTTGAACGTATTCCCTTTTTTCGATTCGTCCTTTAGTTTCTTACTGGTGGGTTTTTCGGTTTTTTCAGCCATCGTTCCCCCTCAAAAAGTGAGTCAGAGGGGAAGTATCAAACAGCACTGTCACATCCGTCATTGTTGTGCTGCGAAACAGCAGCAGCGCCAGCAGAAAGGCAATAATACTTTTTATTGAAAGTGATAAGGAAAACGGATTCAGTTGTGAATTGTACAGGGCCAGAATGCCCAGGCTGACTTCAGAAATAAATAAGATAATCAGTACCGGCATACAAAACAGCAAAGAGAGTGACAGGCTGTTTGTCAGCCAGTCAAATACCGCCGCATAATGGATTTCCGTCAGCAATGTACCCGGCGGTAACAACCGGAAACTATCCTGAACGGATGTCATCAGTAACACAAAACCGTCATTGAGCAAAAAAAACGAGACAGAAAACAGATTCATAAAGGTGGAAAACGGTGATGCATCGGTCCCTGTTGTCGGATCAGCGGTATCACTGATATTCGCCCCCCGTTGGTTATCAATATATTCACCGAAGGCGGAAAAAATAAAAAACGGCGTGCTGTAAACCAACCCCATTACCATGCCGGTAATGATCTCACTCAGTATATTGACCACTGAGAACTCTGCCGCCGGGTAGTCTCCATTTCCGCTGAGACACTGCGCCATGAGAAAAATAATAATGCCCCGCGTGGTCCGGCTGAGGATAAATTTATCATTCAGAAACGGCAAAAAAGAGAACGCCGCAAATAACCGCACACTACTTAACAGCGCGTTCTGAAAAAGGTCATGAAGCCAGGAGAATAACGACACCGGGAACTAACCTGCCGCTGTTGCGCTGAGCGCCAGTGAGAACATTTCACGGGCATAACTGAGCATCGAATCCCCCAGCCAGCTGAGCTGCATCAGGATGCAGACAAACACAGCAATCAATTTCAGCCCGAAGGGCAGTGTCTGCTCCTGGATCTGCGTGACAGTCTGCAGCAGGCCGACCGTCAGACCCACGACGGTCGCCACACTCACCGGCAGCAGCGATAACATAATCACCAGATAAATTCCTTTATCCGCTGCATAAATCACATCCATGTTATATGTCCATAAGTTCGAGATACTGAGACACCAGACTGGTCGATAACAGCGACCAGCCATCAAGGGCAATAAATAAGATCAGTTTGATCGGTACCGAGAGTGTGACCGGGCTCATCATCATCATCCCCAGCGCCAGCAAAACGCTGGACACCACGAGATCAATCACGATAAACGGCAGATAGAGATAGAAGCTGATCAGAAAAGCAGATTTGATTTCCCCCAGCGCATAGGCGGCCAGCAGGGGAAAGAATGCGATATCACGGGCATCACTCAGTTCCGGTTCAGCATCCTCATCAACGTCTGTTTGCGCAAAAAAATACAGCAGAGGTTTATCGGCATAACGGAAGAGATAGTCCCGGTAATCCTGTAACCCCTCATCCGTAAAACGCGACAGTGATTCCGGCTGAGATAATTCCACCGGATTTTCATTAATATACGCATAGGTTTTACTGACCAGCGGAAACATCACCACCATCGCCAGAATAAACGCAATCGCATTGAGTACCATATTTGACGGCACCTGCTGAACCCCCAGGGCGTTGCGCACCATCACAAAAACAATGGAAAATTTGAGGTAGCAGGTTCCGGCCGCCAGAATAAAGGGCAGAACAGATGCTGCGGCCAGCATCAGCATCATCGAAACAGCGCTGTCAGTCATCATTCACCCTTATGAAAGATATGATGAATTTCCACGGCGTATTGTTCCCCGATACGTACCAGTTCCCCCTGTGCAAAACGCTGCCCGCTGATTTCCAGCGTGATCAGGTGATTATCCGCCGCCGGCAGCGGCAGTGTATCGCCCGGTTGCAGCGCCATCAGTTCCGATAACGGAAACACTCTGCGGTACTGCAGGAAATCCACCTGAACCGGCACTCTGCGGCTGTCAAAAACTGCCGTTTCCGCTGTGGTAGCCGGCACTTCCGGAATAATTCCGCGTCCGGTGATAACCGTGTCCTCCTGCTCCTGTTTCAGTGTCATCTGAAAATAGCCTCCTGCTCTCAGAAATCGCTGGTATTGTGTAATAAAAAGGATATCGCCTTCATTGATTTGCTGAATCACACCCGTGAATGCCCGGGTTGAACCGATATAAATCCCGGCATTCACCGGAACAGAGAGATCCGGGGTCAGTGGCGGGCCATTAATATCAAACCGGCCACGGGCGCCAATCAGAGTGAAATCAATATTTCCCTGACGGAAAGCAAGTTTACGGGTTGGATTAACAGCGATGTTTTCCGTCCTGAACTCAGGAAAATAACTCTCCGCTGAAAAAAAAGGCAGCCGAATCTCTTTCTTATTTTCATTTATCAGGTCAATAAGATAATTTTCAGGAACGATTTCCCAGGGGATCGTATTTTCACCAATCAGTTCAGAAAAAAAGGATTCAACATCAATTAAAACCTCCAATATATTTTGAGTATTAATTAAATGACATTTAATCGCGCGTTTGGTATTTTCTTTTTTTTCCGGCAGATAACAGCTCAGATAGTCCATTATCTGATGGGTATCATAATGCATTTATTTCATCCGCTTATATTATATCAATATTATCAATTCCGTTTATATTTACTGCTGATTTCAGTCGTCGCTTCAGGGATTCTGAATATGTTTCTAATTTAAACCCTCCCGGATTATCTCTGTAAATATGAACCGGTTCCGGTGGCTGATATTTCTGTCTGAAATGATAAGAGCAATAATAATCAGCTCTGCTGTACGCCGGAGATAACGCATTTTTCTCCGTATGGTAAACGAACAGGGGTATTTTTTCCTGAGTACCTCTTCCCTGTTCATAATGCCGCAATGGCTGATTTTTTACTTCCGTCTTTATCCCCGGAGGCGGATGGTTCAGAAAAAACGGTATTTCCGGTAACTCAGTTGTTGCACTGCCCGCCGGTATCTTTTCTTCTGCTGAGATATCAGCGCCTGAATAATCTTCCTCCTCTGCCGGAACGTTTTTTGGTTTATCCGCTGATAGCATGTTATGTGAGATATCACCGAAAGGTTCCGTGGCGACATTATCCCTGAATATACTGTTCTTTATTTTATTATTTTCCGGATATACCAGTATAACATCATGAACTTTCCGGTGATGATTGCTATGATTTTTTATCATCCCCCCGGGATATAATATATCGCCATGATAACATTTATCATCATACGGACAGAACAGTGAATAAATCACCGGGATAGCACTGTCATGTTTATTTTCTTTTTTATTTTTTGTCATTCCGGATAAAAAATCAGTCACCCGTTGATTAACATGACCTTCCGGAAAATCTTGCTCAGCTTCCAGGCAACAACGATTAATATTCATTACAGCGTCCTGCTTATATTTAAAAAATAAATTCATTGTTTATTATATTGTTCAAACTTAATAAGTTTCTTTCTCAGATTATTTATTGTTTTATTACTCTCAGCAATATCATCCGAGATTTGCGCCAGCTGAAGGGATGATTCATCCACTCTGGCACGGACATCCGGGATCTGTTTACGATAGATTGCCTGTTTGCGCCTGAGTTCATTCAGTGCGGTGTACGATAATAATCCGCGGCATTCAAACTCAAGGATCTGCTGTTCTAATCCTTTGATTAACAACAATAGCTTATCTTTATTTTCCTGTTCCTGCCGGTAGCGCTGGTGCAGCTGTGCCAGTGCCGCCCGGACACAGCGCTCTTTCAGACTGAAATGCGCGATCAGTTGCTGTAATTCATTGTGTGAGCTGTTCAAGTAATCTGCCTGTTTCATCCGCCGCAACGGATTCCGCCGGTGACTGACACAAAAAATGGCGCATCGGCAGAGTGAGCTCAACCGCTTTATCATTCTCCGCATTCAGCCCGGGTTTATATTCTCCTAGCTCCACCAGCAGTTTCAGCTCATTCTGTTTCGCCAGCAGTGTCCGGAAATGCCCGGCAGCCGCCAGATGCTGCGGTGAAACAATCTGTGACATGACACGGCTGATGCTGGCCGGGATATCAATCGCCGGATAGTGATTCTGCATCGCCAGTCGCCGGGAGAGATAAATATGTCCGTCGAGAATGGAACGGACTTCATCGCCAAAGCCGTCCGGCTCATTCTCGCTATCAAGTAAAACAGTATAGAAAGCCGTGATCACGCCGGTTTTCGTCGCCCCCGGGCGCTCCAGCAGTGCCGGTAACTGCTCAAATA
The DNA here is from genome assembly GCF_000512315.2 of Morganella sp. EGD-HP17. NCBI lineage: Bacteria > Pseudomonadati > Pseudomonadota > Gammaproteobacteria > Enterobacterales > Morganellaceae > Morganella > Morganella sp. EGD-HP17. The sequence goes on along the minus strand of NZ_AZRH01000009.1, from coordinate 88,675 downwards.
CCGATGCCGGATACCCCAGCCTGACAGGAACTTCCCCGGCACTCAGTGCCACATCCCTTAACGCCCGCCCGTAGCGTGTCAGTGAATCAACAAAGAGGATCACCTCTTTCCCCTCATCACGGTAATATTCCGCCAGTGAGGTTGCCACCAGCGCCGCATTACAGCGGTCAACCGCCGGTTTATCGGATGTCGAGCAGACCAGGATACATTTTGCCGCCTGCGGGCTGTTGCGCAGTTCATCAATCAGTTCGGTCACTTCCCGGCCGCGTTCGCCAATCAGGGCTATCACAAAAATATCGGCTTGCGCATGCTCAATCAGCATATTCATCAGCACGGTTTTACCGCAGCCGGCACCGGCAAAAATCCCCAGCCGCTGGCCTTTTCCGCAGGTCAGCAGAGCATCAATGGCTTTCACACCGGTCGGCAAAATCTCCGTGATACGCTGCCGGGAGAGCACATCCGGCGCCTCACCGCTGACGGGGCGGATGATACTCCGGTTATCCGGCTCTGTTATCTCACTCAGACGGGCCAGGGTATTACCGGACGGATCAATCACCGAGCCCGGAATTTGCGGTGTGAATGTCAGTGTTACTGCACTACCCGTCGGTGCGATAACCGTTGTCAGTGTCAGCCCGGCGGCCTGTCCGATCAGACTCAGCAGCGTGTTGTGTTCATTAAAGCCCACCACCTGAGCCCGGCCGAGCAGTACGCGACAGGTAACATCCTGCCATAACAGACAAATTTCCCCGATAAAGACATCCGGCAACGGCGCTTCCAGATAATACCCGCGGATATGCACCGGAAATGCCCGCTGACTGAGCAGTGCATTCAGCATCGTCAGCCTCTGAGGATCAGTGTGTGACACTGCTGACTGAGGCGGACAAACTGATCCAGCGCCTGCACAAAAGGTTCCGCGCCGCTGACAGCATTGTGACTGAAACATCCGACCAGCTCCGCACCGTTATCTGTCTGCCGCAGCGCCGGTGAGCCCGGATAAAACAGAGGGGCGGGTTCTTCTGTCAGAATATCCAGCAAACCGCCTTTTACCTCCGGCCGCAATGCCGGTAAATCAGTCTGCAACGGCGTCCAGATAACCGGATATTCATCAACCACCGCAATATGAATGACCTGCTGTTCCCCCAGCGATAATGAGATTGTTGAATGATTATCGAGTGAGCTGCCTTCCGGCACCAAATCACCGCGTCCGATAAGCTTCATTCCTTCTGTAACCAGTGTTGCAAGATCCATCTTCAGTTTCCTTGTTATAACATTAAACAGAGTCAATCACCGACACCTGCGCCGACGGAACAATTTCAGAAAATGACAGCACGGCAATACCCGGATAGTGCATTTCAGTCAGTTTCCGGACAAAGCGGCGGACATCCATTGCCGTCAGGAAAACAATATCCCGCCGGTGCCGCAGCGGCGTCATCACCAATGACATCGCATCATAAAAATGATCCAGCTGCGCCGGTTCGAGATTGATAAAAGTACCTCCGGCAGACTGGCGGATCCCCTGACGGATCATCTCCTCCAGCGGGTTTGACAGCACCACCGCCCGCAGGACCTGATCACAGGCAAAATGCGCTGAGATGTAACGGGCAAGATGGCTGCGGACGTGCTCAACCAGTACCAGCGGATCTTTTTCTTTCTGCCCCCACTGCACCAGTGCGCCGAGGATAATTTTGATATTACGGACAGAGATCTGCTCAGCGATAAGCCGCTGAAAGACATCCGCAATACGCTGAACAGATAAATAGCGGTAACACTCTTTCAGCAGCTCCGGATATTTATTCTCAATATTATCCAGCAATGTTTTGGTTTCCTGGATGCCAAGCAGCTCCTGAATATTTTGTGTCATTATCCGGCTGAATTCATTGAAAAATACCATAACACCGGATTCTGTTCTCATGCCGGCTGCCCGGCATATCTCATCGTGTTTTTTATCCGTCCAGACGGTTTTCTCCCCGCCTTCCGGCTCAATCACGAATGGTTCAATATCCAGTGACTCAAAGGCATCATTTATTTCTGTCACTTTGTATTTATCCGGATAGCTGTAAATCACACCGGACTGAATCTCATTAATTAAGATCACCGATTTATTTTCCGGTATCTCACGGCTGTAATTGATAATGATGCCGGGTAAAAAGAAACCGAAACGGAAGGCAAATTCCTCCTGCAACCATGCCGTCATCTTCTGTTTTTCAAACATAGCCTGATAACAGGTGTGGAGGGTGATAATCAGCGGAATCGCTTCATTATTTTCCGCCGTCAGTCCGCGCGGCGCAAAATCCCCCGCAGACGACGCAGATACCGCCGGAGAACGGCTGTCAGAGCGGCTTTTTGCCGGATCAGATGCCTGCTTCTGCTTATTTTGTCTGAGGCGCATTCCGTAAAACAACAGCAGCCCGGCAGCCAGCAGACCGAAAACACCAGCCGGAAACCCCGGCAGCATTCCCATACACAGCGCCAGAACAGCGGTCACTATCAGGGTAAAATCATGGGAAAACAGCTCCCTGACAATATTGGCCCCTAAATTCTGATTGGTGCCGCTGACCCGGGTGACAATAAACCCGGCGCTGATGGCAATCAGCAACGCCGGGATCTGTGCCACCAGGCCATCCCCGATCGTCAGCAGTGTGTAAGTACTCAGCGCTTCACTGAACGGCATCGACATCTGCGCAACACCGATACCAATTCCGCCGGCAAAATTCACAAAAATGATGACAATTCCGGCGATTGCATCCCCTTTGATAAACTTCATCGCGCCGTCAAACGCACCGTACATCTGACTCTCCTGCTCCAGCTCTTTCCGGCGTTTGCGCACCTCTTCATTATCAATCAGGCCGGATTTCAGATCTGCATCAATACTCATCTGCTTGCCGGGCATACCGTCGAGAGAGAAACGTGCCGCCACTTCCGCCACACGCTCCGACCCTTTGGTGATGACAATAAACTGCACCACGGTGACAATGGCAAAAATCACAAATCCGACCACAATATTTTCGCCGATAACAAATTCACCGAATGACTGAATGATATTCCCGGCATCCGCATCCAGCAGGATCAGACGGCTGGTACTGATGGACAGCGCCAGCCGGAACAGTGTGGTGATCAGCAAAAGTGCCGGGAAAGAGGTAAACCCCAGAATCCGGGTGATATAGAAAGAGAGCAGTAACATCAGGATGGAAATAACGATGTTCAGCCCGATCAGAAAATCGACCAGCATTTTCGGCAGCGGAATGATCAGCATAGCGATCACCATCACCATAATCAGCAGTACCGCGATCTCCGGCCTGCTTTTGATCGCATTAATAAAAGTTGTCAGCATAGCAATCCATTGCCGGTGAAAGTTATAAGATATTAATAGTTTTGCTCATAAGGGCTTTCAGAAAAGAAACCACCTGCTCTTTGCCTGTTTCCGGCAGAAAAAGGACATCCGGTATCTCACCAAAAATCACAATCAGGCGCTGTAAAATAAGCGGTCTGTTTTTGTCATTTTCTGCCGCCGCCAGCAACGATTCTGTTTCTGACTGAAATGCATCCGGATCACCCAAGCCTGAAATCAGCAGTTGATTCAGCCGCTGCTCATCCGCCAGTACCGGTTCCGCGCAGTTCAGAGACGTAATTTTCTGATGAAACATATCATTCAGGGAAATCAGCTGATTCAGGGTATGCAGACGGGTTGTCAATTCCCCGAACTCACTGTGATGGCTGCAACTGGGCAGTGCTGCCGCCATATCACACACCAGCGAGTCACGGACATAACACAGCAGGCTTCTGACCCGGCTTTTCCGGTACTGCTCCAGCCACACTTTCCACAGATACAGTATGTCGAATTTCCAGCTGATATAACTGCGGTATACCATTCTCAGCTGCGCGCAATCCAGTAGTGTTACCGGTACATACTGGCGGATTTTCAGTGCGATATTGATCCCTGCGCGGGTTTCCTGTGCAAATTCTCCGTGGAGTAACTGCTCAATTTCTGCATCAATTTCGGCGGCTTCCTCCGCAGAAAACGGCAGTTTGCGCAACAGGGAACGCAGTGCCATGACATAATCACTGGGATCCGGAAATAAATTGCGCACATAATCGAGAAACTCACGAACTGAGCGCCCGGAAGCAGCAAACCACTTAACGACCCGGTCCAGTTTTGTTTCCGCACCCTCAGCACTGTTTTTCTGCTCTGATGCCGGTAACTGGCTGATGTGATCCTCTTTTCCGTACTGCCGCCGGTTAAATTGTGACAGTGCCATGGCCATATCATCCATCACATCCATCATCTGCTCGGCATGGTTTTCCGTCTGGTTTTCCGCCGGGCGCTGTTCTGCTGCAGCATTATTCTGCTGTTTCTGTGGTGCCGCAAACGGACTGAACACCGGTGCGCCGGGTAAACCATTTATCATATCAATAGTCCTGCTTCAGTTTTTGAATCATCTTAATACCTTGTTTATTCTTATAATTAAATGGAATATGTCCGGTAATTTCTGTATCGCTGAAAAAATCCTGTTGCAGAATACGGGGCTGCAACAAAAAAAGCCGGACCATTTTTTCTGTCTTCACTGATTCAAACTGAAACAACCGCCCTGCCAGCGGGATATCACCCAGCAGCGGAATTTTATCGTTATGGCGATGGGTATTTTCCCGCGTGTAGCCGCCAATCAGCAGTGTATTTCCCTGTGCGACCCTGGCTATTGTGCTGATATTCGTGCGGTTAATCACCGGCAGGGCATCTTCACCGCCTGCTCCGTCAGCGTCCTTTTTCTGTGCGCCGTCTTCAAGCTCAATAATCATCTCCACGGATTTCCGCTGATTGGCGATCCGCGGTGTCACACTCACCTTTGTGCCGTAAGTGATGCTTTCCAGAGATGATGTTCTCTCGCCCTGTAACTTACTGTAAAATGTGGTGTTATTATCAAAAATCGCCGGGGTGTTATCCTGAGTCAGAATAATCGGACGGGACACCATATTGGCTTGTCCCTTTGCGGACAATGCTCTGATCTTGCTGAAAAAAGAAAAACCGGTGAACTGATTAAGCTCACTGAAATTAAAAGCCACTTTCATTTTTCCTGTACCGTAATCTGCCTGCCAGTTGATCCCCAGCTGGTCAGCTTCATTTTTTGATACATCAATAATCCACAGTGATAACTCGATTTGCGGTTTGGCAGTATCCAGTTGTCTGATCAGCTGATTGATTAAGTGCAGTGCATTACGGTTCCCTTTTAACAGCAGGCTGTTTTCCCCCTGCAGCGGCACAATCCGCACCCGCTCACCGCCCAGCCAGACAGTTTCAGCCGGCTGAATATCGTCCTGTCCAGCATCCTGCGGTACCAGTCCGGTTTTTGCCGCAGGTCCGGAATCCAGTAACTCCCGCAATGCGGACGCCACTCCCGGGAGTATCAGGCTTTTCCCCCGTGAGGTAATTTCCCGGTCCTGCACAAAACTATGTTCCAGCTTAACCAGCTGAATATGCTCATCTTCCTGCGTAATTCCCTGCTCCTGTACACTGTACTGTGCCTCCAGTGCGTCCGCCGCAGAACGGATCAGTGCCAGATAGCGCGGGGGAGCCGTTACATACAAAATCCGCTGCTGCCGGTCAGATGTCAGCGGGTATTGCGCATCAAACAGCCCGGTTTGTTTCAGAAAAGTCGTCAGTTCATTGCGGGTTACCGCATTCAGCGTCAGCATAGAAGATTCAACTTCATTGCTGCTGTAAATATAGAGTGTGCGGTTTTCCAGGTATGACACCAGCGCCATGGTTTTCAGCATCTGCGACAGCGCCGCCTGCGGATCGGATAAATCAAAAGTGCCGGAGATCTTCTTCTTTTTCACCGCATCAGACGAAATAATTATGACATCCAGCTTTCCTGCCAGCGCATCAAAAAAATGATCCAGCCGTGTTTCTTTCGCTACATACTGCGCCTGTTGCGGCGGTTTTTTTTCGTATAACAGTGTTTGTTCCGCCATGACCGGCAAAGAAAACAGGCAGAAAAAAAGGCAGAACACCCCCCCGGTGCTATTTTTTAACCGCATGATTTAAATTCCTTATTTTCCGGGGAGACATGCCAAATAATATTTTGATTTCATTTGAGAAATGCGATGCCGAGCAGTAGCCGTTATCTGCCGCGATCCGGGTCAGTGAATGCTCTTTTACCAGGATATCCAGCACTGATGCCACGCCGCGCCAGTGACGTAACTGGTATTTACTCTGATTGCCGATATAGCGCTGGCACAGGCGTCTGAAGTGAGTACCGGATAACCCGTAACGCTGACTGATATCCCTGATATTACTGTTTTTGCAATCCGCTGCGCTGATCAAGTGTTTCACCAGCCAGTAATGCTCAGAGTGGCGCAGTGTATTAAAAAATGTTTTTATTACACTATTTTCATTCAGTATTTCACAGACAATCCGGTATTCCGGATTATCTGCATCCCCCTGAACCGGAAAAATAATCTCATAATCAGGACAAACCTTGTTATCCGCAACTTCATTATTATCTGCCCGGGATAAATGATAATGGCAATCTATAAATGCCAGTAGTTTTATACATTTCGACAGCGGAAAGCAGTAGTCAGCCTGACTGTTTTCTCCGCATCCATTCACTTTGTATATATCATTATAAATATATATCTGACTTTCCTTTTTCATATAAATTAAACCATCCTTGTATCAGCATAGATAATAACTATCTGTAAAACAGCAAACTGTTACTGAACGAACTAAAATTTAGTGATGAATTTAAGACATTACACTATCTTTTACTACCATTTTTTTATAAAACTAACTACCATTTGAATACCAAGAATACACTATAAATTTAAATTATTATACTTATGATTTAATGACCGGGATACACTGATGCAAAACCTTTATACCCTGATAACAATTTCCGATAAGGAACCAAAGGAAGAAATAACCATTCCCTCCGGAAGATACTGCATCAACAGTACAATTAACCATGACGACGACCTGATTAACCTGAATCTCACAGGTGCAGAACCACTGCCTGAAAAAACAGAAGCAGAGTTATATGAAAACAACTATCACGTCTCTTTTAAAACCTGTGATGGTGAATTAGTAATACAAGAAATCAATTATAACGCCCCCTTTATTTTTCAGGGGAAAGTCCTTTTCGCCATAAAAAAACAACAGGATAAATGGCGTAAAAACATCATGTTATATGAAAAAACGACAAAGCGCGCTGTCCCGCGCTATCTTCTGTCTGTAATACTTCTGTTATTTATCATACCGGTAACCGGATTTATGCTCTTTCAGTACGATAGCAATAAAAATGGGAATCCGGCTAATATAGATAGCAAAAATATTATAAGTCAGTACATTAAAGACAATAATTACATCATTAACGGAAATAACATTCTTATTTTATCCTCTGATGAAAAATTAATTAATATCATCAGAAATAAAATGCCTAGCTATAAAATTCATATAATAAATAAATCAAAATTAAAAATAAATGATGGTGATATCATTCTGACTCATGATCTTTATCATAAAAAAGAGATTACATATATACACCGCGATGATAAAAAAAAACCATTAATCATCCCGGATATATTCAGAAAAGACATTGCCATACAATATTTTTCATTCGATGACATAATCAAGTTAATAAATAACAGATTCAGCCACCTGTTAATCAGATACTCTGTGAAAAAATCGGGTAACAACATTATCATTTATGGCGAAAAAAGGAGAGATAAGGAAACAGATAATATTATAAAGGATATCAATACCACGATATTCTCAGCACCGGGAAACACGCTGGTAAAGTACAGGGAAATGCCATACCGTGATACACCGCCGGGAGTATATGGCTCAGTAAATTATATTCACCTGTCTGATAGTCATACACAATTCACCTCTGACTAATAAATAAGGATATTTATGCCTGATATAGCAAATAAAAATGATGCAATAACATTTACCACCCTGCTAAAACAATTCAAATCACCGATTCATGAAGATAATGTGAAACTGAATACGCTGATGAATAATTTACAGTCTGGCAATAAAGACACGGCCAATGCCTACGATATGGCAATGCTGCAGGCCTGTTCCTCATCGCTGAATATAAAGTGCTCGGCACTTTCAGCAATGATCCGCCAGCATAAAGAAAACCTCTCAACACCAATCGGCAATATGCGCTGATTTATGACGTAAAAATGGCAGGTTACCCGCCTGCCATTAACCATAACAAGGATTGTATGATGTCATCATTTAACCGGATTTTACCTGTCACAACGATCACCGGGATCACTGAATTACTGGCCGATCTCAATGACCGTGAGCAGTCAGCTCATCAGAATTTGATATTACCGGGAACCGCAAAAAAAGACCTGCGCCGGAAAACACAAGCACTGAACACGGGAAAAACAGCCCCGGCCACCAGTGATGTCATGATGATGCTGGAAAACCAGGCCGTAATGGCCAAATGGCATACCGAGATCAGTTTTTATTCCCGTATGCTGCATCTGACCCTGAATGCTGCAGATACCGTAATTAAAGGTCAGTGATGCACAAGATAATATTTATATTAATAATAAGCGGAATAAGTCTGCTGCTCGGCGGCTGTAAAGAAGGTACGATTCTGTCGTCGCTGAATCAGCGTCAGTCGAATGAAGTGCTGGCTGCACTGCATAAACACCAGATTCAGGCAGTAAAAGTCCCGCAGGGAAAAGGGCTGTTTACCATTTCAGTACCGGAAGAGCAGAGCCGTCAGGCCATTCATATTTTGCAGGAATATCACCTGCCCAGTAATGAGCGGATTGAGATTGCCGGGATCTTTCCGTCAGATTCACTGATTGCCTCTCCGCAGTCAGAAAAAGCCCGCCTGATTTCGGCCATTGAACAACGGCTGGAGCAATCGCTACTCTCATTTGATGCGGTTACCGGAGCCCGTGTTCACCTCAGTTATCCGCTGTCCGGCCCGGGAAACTCCCGGAAAAAACCGGAAACACCCCGCGCCTCTGTGCTGATCTACCATTCCGGTATTGAAGATGAAACACAATTCACCCGGGATATTCAGACATTTGTGATGAATGCCTTTAACGGGCTGACCGAAGAAACCGTTTCTGTCCTTCTGTATCCCGGGAAACCGGTTATTGATCTGCCGCCTCAGCCGGAAGCAGCCGGACTGTCCCCGCTTTTTCTGCTGTTTCCGGCAGGAATAATGCTGGCAGCGGCCGGTTATTTCTGCCGTGCACAATTACGGGCATTTCTGATGCGGCGGAAGGCAAAACAGCATGAATGACCGGTTTGATATACAGGGCGCGGTCACGCGGGTGATGTACCAGCCGGCGGATTATCTGCACAGCAGCCGCTTATTCAGCGGATTGCCGCCGGCAGCACAATCGGCGTCTTACCGCAGAATGCAGAACGCAGCTATTATGGATCACTACCGGCTGCCGCGTGAGAGGGATTTTGATCTGTTCTCCCCGCTGGTTATCCCGCTGATGCGCCACTGGCAGCAGCTTCCGGCCGTCAGCTGTTACCTGGATATGTTCATCCGCCATGCTTATGGCCTGCCGGATAATACCGTGCCGGATTTATCACAACAGGCATTTTTATCTCTGAGCCCCGTACTGCCACTGCCGGAGTGGCCACAAGCAGACAAACAGCCGGATATTCCGGCAGTCCTGCCCGGCCAGATTGCCATGACACAGTTATTATCCGGTTTTTCTCCTGCGCTGGCAGCCCGCTTTCAGCTGATGACGGATGCATCCTTGTCACCGGCAGACATCCGGCTTCCGCATCTGCCCGATTCACTTTTACCTTTGGTATTACATTATGTGCCGTTCACTGCCTGATTCCCTGCTGTCACATATCAGACACGGTGTGCTGATTAAAGATCGCCATGTCTCTGCCCTCTGCCGCCTCAGTAACCTGACCCGGCAGGCAAACCAGCACGCTGCCCGCCTGATAAAACAGGCGGAAGATACTGCAGAACAACATCGCAAAACCGGATTTGATGCCGGTTTTCAGCAGGGGCTGGCACAGACGATGCCGGAACTGATGCGTGTGGTGAATGAGTATAAATCTGTCATTCACCAAAACCTCGCCGTTGCAGTTTCCGGTCTGGAAAAAGAGCTGACTGCATTTTTTGATGATACAAAAATACGTTTTCAGCTGATTCATCAGTTGCTTGAACAGTTTGCCGCGGAGAGTGAATGTGAATTAATCCTGCCGGCTGAGCTTAAAAAAGAAATGACTGAATATCCGGATTTCACTGTACCGGTTTCTTTTCATTTCAGTCGTAACATCATATTACGTACCGGAAAAAAATTACTTTATCTGACACCGGAAACGTTTGCCCGTGAAAAAATAACACAAATAAATGCCCGTGTTGTTCCGGATAGCCCGGCGGATATCTCCGGTGAATATTTATAATTATACAAAAAAGGACAATAAATATGAGAACAGAAATGACAGCCGGAAAGGCGGATATTAACCCTGACGAAAATAATGAAAAATCCAAACGATTGCATGACTGGCTTATAACTAATTATAATAAAAAGGAAGATATTTATCGGGGAATGGAGTTAGTAGGTATTGATGGCTACAATACCGGAAATAATATACAAGAAAAAATAAAGTTATTAATTACTGTTGAAAATAAGTTAATTAAAAATCCGGAATATTCTGATACGGAAATGTGCAAATCAGTAAGCCAGGTTGGCGGCGAAGCTGTGAACTATTATGCCTTTTACCAACAATACCTTCTTAAGATGGTGAATCAAAAACAGCTGGGATTAGCACCAGATGTACTTTCCGCTGATTTTGACCAGAATAATAACAAAGATGACTGGCTTACTGCGTTTAGCTGATAATGCCTGTCGTATCAGAATTGATAACAACAGAAAAAATATCTTGATTTAAATAAATTGTTTGCCGTTCAGTAATACTGTTTCTGCTCTGAACTGATTTGAACGCATGTTCATGCGGATGTTCTGATGCTTCAGCTTTACCACTGAGGAACCATTCGACCGGTGCATATAATAATTAATATAATTCAATAAGATGATGCAGACTGATTTTACTGACACCGCGTTCGTAACGGTTAAATTGCTGCTGACTGATATTCAGTTTTTGCGCTAATTTAACCGTAACAATCCCGAGTTCTTTACGTCTTGATTGGATTCTGTGGCCTAAGACTGCATAAAAGTCGGAAGTTTCCATAATGTCTGCCTATTTTCTCTATAAGTCGTGAATTCAATTAAGTAAAATTACTTAAAAGATATATTTTTTATATATTAAAATTTCAAATAAAAACAAAGTATTTCTCGCGAAATACTAAAAGTTATGAATAATTTCGTTTTAATTATGACGTAATATTTAAATTTAGTTTAATATCGATGTCATACTTCACAAAAATTTCATTACATCTGTCAGGGATAAACCGATTTATCTGAACTTCAGTAAGAATGCTTAACCAGGTTTATCTATTTAACTAATTAAAAAATTAAGCGCCACAGAAAAACGTGAGAATCTTTATTACGATATCAAAATTTAAAATCACTCTGCATATTTAAGACTATTCCCTAAACAAAATAAGACCAGGATTACTAACTAGTCACATAAAGATAAGTAATTTTTTTTGGTAAAATCACTTAGTCATTTTGTGATTAATCGTTGCCCTGTCTTTTTTTATGCTATCCGTAGCATCAACCGAAATAATGAGAGAATGTAAATCAGGATGTCTGATTATATACTAATCCATCCGTTAACTATGATTCCTTGATCCAACCACATAAAAAGCGAAACAGATCACATATAACAAAATATCTTTCATTGCCTTACATCAATTCAGCGATATCCATCACACCCTAATCGCCATTATGCCTAAAACACCAGCTATATGACGAAAAAAGACTCAGCGACTGACCAATCCGCCATCCGAAGGATGAATTGATTGAAAAACCAGTAATAAATAATGGTATTTATAATTACCCATTTACACATTACTTAGTCACTTTCGTAATTATAATCATCTAATTATTTTTAGATAGGCATCAGTTATGCTGCCCGGAGAAAAAACCATTAAAATCTGACATTCACAGTGAGTAAGTGTTTCATGCTACAGCATGAATATTTTATTTTAATTTCAAGTTTTTATTCTCAACAAAAAAAGATATCCAGCATGATATTGCAGCCTCATTGTTGCATTTTGTAACCTGCTTGTTGTATTTGTAATTTTTTATTTGTTAATCTTCACATCACTTTTCGCTTAAACCAGGATAACTTAAATTGGCACCCTTATACATCAATGCATTAGATAATAATTGAATTAAAACAATTAGTTGAAATGATTACAAATCTACATTGTGACAGGTGTCATTTATGTTTTTCTATAAACCGCTTTATTGATTCAATCACTGTTTAATAATTAAAAACATTTTTGTTTAGCTGCTTATATATCATTACAATGAAATCATTTTGGTTATGTCACTTTATTGCAGGCATAAAAAAAGCACCCGAAGGTGCTTTTTTTATCGTCAGTAACATTAACGACCGGCTTTCAGCTTCTGATAATAGCTTTCATAAAGCACGCTGGCGTCACCCACATCATCCTGCCACTGCCCTTTGCGGATAGTTTCCTCATCCGGATAAAGTGATTTGTCATTCACAATCTCAGCCGGGAGCAGTTTTTTCGCCGCCAGGTTCGGGGTCGGATACCCGATAGTCTGTGCGACCTGTGCCGCAATTTCCGGACGCAGCAGGAAATCAATCAGCTTATGTGCGCCTTCCGGATTTTTGGCATTAGCCGGGATAGCCAGACTGTCCATCCAGAAGATACCGCCTTCCTCAGGCCAGACAACATCAATATTCAGGCCGGACTGACGCGCCACATAAGCGGAGCCGTTCCAGATCATCCCGACATTCACCTCCCCTTCCATAAACGGGTTGGCCGGGTTATCGGAGTTAAACGCTAAAATATTCGGACGCAGTTTTTGCAGCTCTTTATACGCCTGCTCAATTTCAGCCGGGTCGGTGGTATTTGCTGAATAACCCAGTTTGCTCAGGGCAATCTGGAACACTTCGCGGGCATCATCGGTCATCAGCAGGCTGTTTTTGTACTCCGGTTTCCACAGATCGGCCCAGGAGGTCACAGATGACGGATCTATCTCGTCACCGTTAATCCCGATAGCAGTTGCCCCCCAAATATACGGGATCGAGTAATCATTTTCAGGATCAAACGGTTTGTGCAGCAGATTCGGATCCAGATTATCAAAGTGACTCAGCTTTGATTTATCGATCTTCTGCAGCATCCCCTCGTGACGCATTTTGGCGACAAAATAGGTTGAAGGCACCACCAGGTCATAAGCCCCGTCTTTGTAGGTCTTCAGTTTGGTGTACATGCTTTCGTTGGATTCATAGGTGGAGTAAATCACCTTGATTCCGGTCTCTTTGGTAAACTGCTCTAATAACCCCGGCGGAACATATTCCGTCCAGTTATAGAAATAGAGTGTTTTACTGTCATCTGCTGATGCTGAACTCAAGCCCGCTGCCAGAATACCGGCACCAAGCAGTAAGGACCACTTTTTCATTTCAGTGTTTCCCTCAACCCGGGTTAATCAGTGAATATCACAGGCGGTAACGCCCCCTTTATTAATTAAGCAGAGCAATTATAAAAGCGGAAAAGCGGGGGGTAAAGCAACGATTACGTCATAAAACGGTAACAGAATTGAAAATTCTGCGGCAATACGGGATTATTCACAAAATAAACCGGCGGATCCGCTGAAGACCGCGCCGGTAACAGAAAGGTTACTGCTGTTTGTGTGAGCGGTCACGCAGCACAAGCTGACTGATGATGACCATAAACAGCGAAAGTGCCATTAAAATCGTGGCCAGCGCATTCACTTCCGGTGAAACCCCGACTTTTACCATCGAATAGATTTTCAGCGGCAGAATTTCATAGCTCGGCCCGGTAACAAATGAGGAAACCACCACGTCATCCATCGACAGGGTAAAGCTCAGCAGCCAGCCCGCAATCACCGCCGGTAACGCCAGCGGCAAAATAATCTTGCGCAGAATGGTAAATTCCCCGGCGCCCAGATCCCGTGCCGCTTCCAGCATTTTCACGTCAAAATCTTTCAGCCGCGAATAGACCGTGACCACCACAAACGGCAGGCAGAAGGTAATGTGCGAGAACAACAATGACCAGAAACCGAGCGACACCCCGAGGATCATAAACAGTACCAACAGGGAGATTGCCATCACGATATCCGGTGACATCATCACCACAAACAGCATGCCGCCGACAAACGGTTTTCCTTTGAACCGGTAGCGGTACAGTGCCACCGCTGTCAGTGAACCGATAACCGTGGCAAATGTGGCAGACAGAATCGCCATCGTTAGTGAATGACCCGCCGCCTGCAACAGGCTGTCATTATTGACCAGTGTGCTGTACCAGTCAGTCGTGAACCCCTGCCAGTTGATCCCGAAACGGGATGAGTTAAAGGAGTTCACAATCAGAATGACAATCGGGATGTATAAATAAGCATAGATGATGGTCATAAAACCACCGCGTAACAGGCGTCCTATCATTCCAGTTCACCCTTCTTATTTAACATTTTTGCCGCACGGTAATAGACATACAGCAGCAGCCCCATCGCTGCGGTCAGGAAAATGCTGGTTGCCGCGCCAAACGGCCAGTCACGGATGTTCAGGAACTGGCTTTTTATCACGTTCCCAATCAGCAGGTTTTTCGCCCCGCCCATCAGATCCGCCACATAGAACAGCCCCATCGCCGGTAACAGTACCAGCAGACAACCGGCGATAATACCCGGCATGGTCAGCGGCAGAATAATGCGGAAGAAGGTCTGACATTTATTTGCCCCCAGATCCCGCGCCGCTTCCAGATAAGATTTGTCGAGCTTTTCAATACTGGAGTAAAGCGGCATCACCATAAACGGCAGCAGAATATAGATAAGCCCGAGCACCACCGCTTCAGAGGTATACATCAGCTTAAAGGGTTTATCGATAAGTCCGGTCCATAATAAAAACTCATTCATATAGCCGCGCGTGCTGAGGAATATTTTCAGCCCGTAAATGCGGATAAGCGAGTTTGTCCAGAACGGAACTATCAGCAGGAATAACATCAGTGGCCGGTACTTCTGCGGCATCCTTGCAATAAACGCCGCAAAAGGATAGCCGATCAGCAGGCAGCAGACCGTGGCAATCACCGCCATATTGAACGAGTGCAGCATTACCTGTGCGTACATCGGGTCAAACAAGCGGCGGTAATTGTCGAGGGTAAAGACCATATCGACCAGATTCGCGTCATTGCGTGTCAGGAAACTGGTGCCGATGATCATCAGATTGGGCAGGAAAACAAACAGCAGTAACCAGGCGACAATCCCCGTGATCACGATAGTCTGGAATGGTTTACGCGTCATTTTCATCGCCCAGCACCACCTCCCAGCTTTCGACCCACGTCACCGCAATCTTCTGATTCAGTGAGTGATCCACATCCGGATCATCCTCATTAAAGAACTCACTGACCATCACCCGTTTGCCGTTTTCCATCTCCACTTCGGAGTCCAGCGTCATTCCTTTATAGTTGCGCTCGCGGACATAGCCGATAAGCCCGGCAATCGGCTCATTATCATGGATCTCTTCAACGCGCAGATCCTCCGGACGCAGCAGCACATGCACCCGCTGCCCCGGTGTGACATCCAGGGTGGTGTAAATATCACACTCGTGCCCCTCGACATTTGCGCGGATCCGCTGTTCATCGATCCGGTGCAGAACATCCGCATCAAAGATATTTATCTCGCCGATAAACTGCGCCACAAACAGGTTTTTCGGCTCTTCGTAGATTTCACGCGGTGTGCCGTCCTGCTCGATCCTGCCGTCACGCATCACAATGATACGGTCAGACATGGTCAGCGCCTCTTCCTGGTCATGGGTGACAAACACAAACGTGATCCCCAGCTGACGCTGAAGGGCTTTCAGTTCACTCTGCATCTGTTTGCGCAGTTTGTAATCCAGCGCGGAGAGGGATTCATCCAGCAGCAGCACTTCCGGTTTATTCACCACCGCACGGGCAATGGCAACACGCTGCTGTTGTCCGCCGGAAAGGTGACCCGGTTTGCGCCCGGCGAAATCTTCCAGCTGCACCATTTTCAGGGCTTCTTCCACGCGCTGTGTGATTTCATTTTCCGGGGTTTTCTGCATGCGCAGCCCGAACGCGACGTTTTCAAAGACCGTCATGTGCGGAAACAGGGCATAACTCTGGAAAACAGTGTTGATATGGCGCTGTTCAGCGGGGATATGGGTAATATCCTGGTCGCCGAGCATAATAGTGCCTTCATCCGCATCCTCAAGCCCGGCGATTAACCGTAAAACCGTGGTTTTACCGCACCCGGACGGACCCAGAATGGTGACGAACTCACCATGATTAATTGTGAGGTCGAAATGCTTAATTATGTTCTTGTCATCAAAGCTTTTGCTCAGCCCTTTCAGGGTGACAAGTGGTGTCAGAGAGGTTGTCTCAGTCATTTATGCTATTCACTCTATCCCGGAGGTCATGCAGATAGAACCGTAACTGAAAAAAGACTGTTAAAGCAGATTGGTCTACTTATGGCCAATGCCCAAAACCAGTTACGCCGTCAAAAAAAGAAGAGGGCATAATAAACACAGCGACCTTAAAATGAAAGCTGAAACGTCATCACGCCACTAATTTTTTGTTCATCTTTATTCATACATATCTTAACAATCATCCCCCTGATTGAATGCATTTTCAAACAGGAATGCGATCTTATTGTCCGTGCGCAATATCTGCCGTTTTGGCGCTGTAAACTATTAAAATAAACCCATCGTTAGATAAAACCTATCACATCGATAGCAGCAAGCCATTGGCTTCCCCGCGTAGCTTCCCGTATTGTTATTTTCAACGAAACAGGAGGAATCATCTATGTCTTTAATTAATACCCCAATCAAACCTTTCAAAAACATGGCATTCAAAAACGGTGAATTCATCGAAGTCACCGAAAAAGACACCGAAGGCAAATGGAGCATTTTCTTCTTTTATCCTGCTGACTTCACCTTTGTCTGCCCGACTGAGTTAGGCGACCTGGCTGACCATTACGACGAATTCCAGAAAATGGGCGTGGACATCTACTCTGTCTCCACTGACACCCATTTCACCCACAAAGCATGGCACAGCAGCTCAGAAACCATCGGCAAAATCAAATATGCCATGATCGGTGACCCGACCGGCGCACTGACCCGTAACTTCGAAAATATGCGTGAACTGGAAGGTCTGGCTGACCGCGGTACGTTCGTTGTTGACCCGCAGGGTATCATCCAGGCGATTGAAATCACCGCTGAAGGTATCGGCCGTGACGCATCTGACCTGCTGCGTAAAGTAAAAGCGGCTCAGTATGTTGCCAGCCATCCGGGTGAAGTCTGCCCTGCAAAATGGAAAGAAGGTGAAGCGACTCTGTCTCCGTCACTGGACCTGGTCGGTAAAATTTAAGACCCCCTCTCCGTCTTCTTTCTTATTTACTGTTATCGGGTGCATTGCACCCGATTTTTTAAGGGAATAATCATGCTCGATAACACAATGAAAGCGCAGCTTAAAGCGTATCTCGAAAAATTAACCCGTCCGGTTGAGCTGGTATCAACCCTTGACGACAGTGCTAAGTCCGGTGAAATCAGGACATTATTACAGGAAATCGCTGAGTTATCGCCGAAGGTTACCGTTCGCGAAGATAACAGTGCTTCTGCACGTAAGCCGTCATTCCTGATTGTAAATCCGGGACAGACTCAGGGTATCCGCTTTGCGGGCTCCCCGCTGGGTCATGAATTCACCTCACTGGTGTTAGCACTGTTACAAGTCGGCGGTCATCCGTCGAAAGAAGCACAGGAATTACTGGATCAGGTGCGTAATCTGGAAGGTGAATTCCATTTTGAGACCTACTATTCACTGTCATGCCATAACTGCCCGGATGTGGTGCAGGCACTGAATCTGATGGCGGTGCTTAATCCGGATATCACACACACGGCCATTGACGGCGGTCTGTTTCAGAATGAGATCTCCGAACGCAATATCATGGGCGTGCCGGCGGTTTTCCTGAATGGCAGCGAGTTCGGTCAGGGCCGTATGACACTGGCGGAAATCGTCAATAAAGTCGACAGCAATGCCGGTAAACGTGCAGCCGATGCGCTGAATCAGCAGGCGCCGTATGAAGTGCTGATTGTCGGCAGCGGCCCTGCCGGGGCATCCGCTGCCGTGTATGCCGCCCGTAAAGGGATCCGTACCGGACTTATCGGTGAGCGTTTCGGCGGCCAGGTGCTGGATACCGTGGATATTGAAAACTATATCTCCGTGCCGAAAACCGAAGGCGCAAAACTGGCGGCGGCACTGAAAGTGCATGTGGAAGATTACACTGCAGATGTGATTGATAACCAGAGCATCACCGCACTGATCCCGGCCACAGAACAAGGCGGCCTGCATCAGTTACAGACCGCGTCCGGTGCGACTCTGAAAGCGCGCAGCGTCATTATCAGTACCGGTGCCCGCTGGCGTAACATGGGCGTTCCGGGCGAACAGGAATACCGCACCAAAGGGGTAACTTACTGCCCGCACTGTGACGGCCCGCTGTTCAAAGGGAAATCTGTGGCGGTGATCGGCGGCGGTAACTCCGGCGCGGAAGCGGCTATCGACCTGGCCGGTGTGGTGGAACACGTCACCCTGCTGGAATTTGCCCCGGAACTGAAAGCCGATGCGGTGTTACAGCAGAAATTACGCAGCCTGGCAAACGTGGATATCATTGTGAATGCACAAACCACCGAAGTGCTCGGCGACGGCAGCAAAGTGACCGGTTTACAGTACAAAGATCGCGTATCCGGTGAGCTTCACACACTGACACTGGCCGGGATTTTCGTTCAGATTGGCCTGCTGCCGAATACGCAGTGGCTGAAAGGAACACTGGATCTGAACCCGATGGGTGAGATTGTGGTCGATGCCCGTAACGAAACCAGCATTAAAGGGGTGTTCGGTGCCGGTGACTGTACCACCGTGCCGTACAAACAAATTATTATCGCGGCAGGCGAAGGGGCCAAAGCATCACTCAGTGCCTTTGATTACCTGATCCGCACCAGTACCAGAACCGCTGAATAGTCCGCTGTTCAGTTGTTGTACCCAAAGGCATCCGGGGGCGGATGCCTTTTTTTATTCTCCGGTAAACGCCGCCACACTCTGCCGGATTTGTTCCCGCAGCCAGCGGGTTTTCTGATTATGCGCGTTGCGTTTATGCCAGAGCATCAGAAACGGAATATCCAGCTGCCGGTAAAATGATTCCTCAAACGGCAGCGGGCGGCACTCCAGATCCAGCTGAAATTTCGTCACATAGTGGCGGCAGTAGCCCGGTGCACAGGTGATCAGTTCATGTCCCGGATGCGCGGCCATCTGCAATGATTGTTCAAAAGAAGAATAAGAGAGCCGGATCTGCCGCGAATAACCGAGATCATGCAGCAAATCATCCAGCGCCCACGGGATCCGGTTAGCATATTCCGTACTGATATGCGGGTATTTGATCAGATTACTGATTGTCCACGCCTCACTGAGCAGCGGATGTCCGCGCCGGATAAACGCCAGCGGCCTGTCTGTGAACAGCAGATCAAAATTGACAATATCCGGGATCGCGCTGATGCTCTCCCGCGACTTCGGGTAGCTTTCACGCCCGAGCAGCCCGATATCCGCCTCTCCCGCAATCACCTCACTGAGTGAGTTATAATCCCAGTCACGGATACTGACCGCCGACTCCGGATAGTGATTCAGGATCGTGACCGCCAGATCATGCAGCATGATCAGGTTCAGCGGTTCTTCCATCAGCAGACGGAACTGAACCCCTTTCGGGTTATCGCTGTCGCGGATCTCCGCCACTGATTTGGCAGTATGCAGAAATTCCGGCAGCACGCCTTCGAGACGCAGCATCAGCGGTGTCGGTATTAACCCCTGCGGACTGCGGATAAACAGCGGATCATCAAACCAGGTACGCAGTTTGGTCAGCGCTTTACTGACCGCCGAAGGGGTCACTGCCAGCCGGGCCGCAACCAGGCTCACGCTCCGCTCTTCCAGCAGATACTGGAGGATGATAAGCAGATTTAAATCGAGGCGGTGCAGTGATTTATTCATAAAGCGCCCGGCGGTTTCCGCTGCTGACAGGATATCGTCTCAGTAATATCGCACCCGCCAACGCGGTTGTCAGCAGAATAATCAGCAGCATTGCCACCGCGCCGGTTTCCGCGGCGGCCATCAGCCGGATATAGAGTGAGGCAAAACTCAGTTGGGCAATGGCCAGCACAGAACTGGCCACACCGGCACGTTTTGCAAACGGCGACAGCGCCTGACTCATGATAATCCCGAACATCAGTGAAAAGCCGGCACCGCACAAGCCAAACACAATAATCAGTATCAGCGTGTATTCCGCACCGGACAAAAATATTCCCAGCAGCGCGGCATTGAGCAGGAACAAGCCCAGCGCGGTATATAAAATGGCATCACTGCTGAAGGCAGCGATAATTTTCGGCATGGAAAAAGAGACACTCATGCTGACCATGGCAAGCAACGCCATCGCCGCTGAAAACTGACCGGATGTAAATTGCATTTGTCCCATCAGAATAATCGGCGATACATTCACATAAGTCAGGATCACGCCCATTCCCAGGCAGGAAATCACCAGTCGTGTCAGGAAAAAAGCATTCAGAAAACCTTCCGGCTGTTCGTCTCCGGCTGCTGCCGCTGTTTCCGCCGTGTGTTTATCCGGCCGGGTCTCTTTAATAAAGAACAGACAGAAAATAATGCTCACCAATGCATAGCCCGCAGAAAAGTAAAACATCACAGACCAGTGAAAATACAGCAGGATAAGAAAACCAATTACCGGCGCCAGCACCGGCGCAATACAGGTAATTCCGTTCATCATAGAGAGGATTTTTGTCCGTGCCGGGCCGGGAAGGACATCACGCAGCAGGGCAAACGTCACCACATAGCAGAACCCGGCACCGGCGCCCTGGGCAAAACGGGCGCCGAGGAAAAACCCGGTGGTGACAGCGGACCCGGCAGCCACCGAAGCCAGACAAAAAATAACGGCACCAGCCAGTGCCACAGGTCTGCGCCCGATATGGTCAGCACACCATCCGGCAATCAGCATCATGGCCGCCATTCCGGCAAGATATATGGAGAATGCTGTATGCAGCGAGCTTTCCGGGGCATTCAGATCCACGGCAATCTGCGGAATACCGGTCAGATGCAAATCCACCCCTAGCGGGTACATCAGCACAATCCAGAAGCTGAAAATCACATATTTAAGCATCACACTATCCCCGTCAGAAAGTCATCTGCGGGATTGTAACTATCTGTTTTTCCTTACCCTACTGATGATTGGTAAAAGGACGTTTTCCGTTTTGGAAAAGACTGTTTCCTGTCACGACATAACAGAGCACAGCGGGAACATATTTTTATTTACTCTGCAGGGAAATACCGGTTATATATATACTATGATGCTTATTATCACTCTTATAACGTGTATGTAATCATATCCTCTGCACCAGGAATTGCTTATATTGCGTTACGACAAATTTAATAATAAAAAACATAACCATTGTTTTATTTATTGCCAAAATACCCAATAAAAACACGATAATATTATGTTTATTTCGTCACACTCTATTCATATACAAACACCGCAGACATACTTTAATGTATAGCCCTCTCTGTTTTTAAAATCAGATACAATATATACCCGCCAGAGGAGTTATCATGCGTTTTAAAACATTAATTCTGATTTCGGGATTACTGACCACATTGTCCGGCTGTACCATCCCATCACGGCAAATGGCCTCTCAGCCCGCGCAACCTGCGGCCGTGCCGGTAAAACTGCTCCCTGCTCCGGCACAGAATTCCACCAGCGACAGCTGTATTGATGATATGTATCTGCTGCGTAAAACGAATGCCAATGATTACCGTGTATTATCCGGAAAATACAGTGAAGTGATGAATGAGTTTAATTTCCTGCGGGAAAATGAAAGCATCATGGACAATGATATTAAAATTTATATGAAAAACAGCCTGACGATAAAACTCGGGAAGGTATGCAGTGATATCAAACTGAGCGCATTCCGCTCAATCAAGAAAAAATCCAGTCTGAATGCCGGTTCATAAATAAAAAAGGCTTGCAGTTAATACAAGCCTTTTTAGTCTCTGTTTATTATCAGTCAGGGTTCTGTTCAATAATATCCAGGCAATACTCAGAAAACAGATTAAGAAATGCAAAATAGTTTTTTTCATTATAATACTGAAGCGCCAAAAAACGTTTTGCATCTGAATCGCCTTTTCCGGCCGCAATAAGCAAATAATACTTTCCCTTTTCAATATCTTTGTTCACACCGTAACGTCCGGTGAGATACAACGTTCCCAGTAAAAACTGAGCATTTGTCTCTCCCTGCCCTGCTTTTATACTCAGCAGCTCAACATTTTGCGGCGGCGTCCCCGCAGAACAAAGTAACGGGATAAAAAGCAGCGCTATCAAAATCCGGGAATATATTTTCATTTTTCCTTTATCCGTTAACAGTGTGCCGGGGTAAAGATTATTTTTGATTTATTGTCTTTTCTTTACCGGCAACAACGATATCAGGGTTTACTTTATTACTCTTATAGGGTTCGGACTGGCCGGTAAAACGCCCGCCTGTAATAATGGAAAATGCTTCAGCGCGGCACACACCATTAAGTTCGCCCTTTTGTAAAATTTCCGTATTTTTAGCACAGCAGGTGCCCATCATAAGACCATTGATTGAAACATGCTCCGCAGTCACATCACCTTCAATAACGCCTTTTTCCATAACGGAAACTTTAAAAGCCCCGGCATTGATATTCCCTTTCACTTTCCCGTATATTTCAATATTTCCCCCGGGAGTCATATCGCCGGTTATTTCACAGCCGGTTCCCACAATAGTAATACTTTTACCGGCTGGTTCATTTTTTACCGGTTCTGCTTTTACCGGTTCCGCTTTCATGGGTTCTGCTTTATCTTTTTTATCGTCTTGTCTGAATAATGCCATAAAAAAACGCCTTCCTGTTGTGATGAAAAATAATACAAAGAGAAGCAAAAAATAGATGCTCATATGAAAATACAATTTTCTCCCGGAAGAGATAATCGCTATCAGTACTCCTCCCCAGAGAAACCAGAGACTGTATAAATACAAATGTATTTTCATTCGTTCAGCGTCTTTATGCTTACTGGTATACCGGCACATCACTGATACAATTTATATTGATCTGGATATGCACACCATTCTCTTCATCGATATAAAACACGACGTTATCACCGTCATAGTGATATTTAATATCACAATCCTGTTTAACAAATTTTTTCATTATATTTGCCAAATCAGTTTTCATATCATCAAAAATCATAGTTCCTCCTGATGTTCAGGTTTAAAGTGACAACAAATACATCTGAACAGAACTGCATAAGATAAACCTATGGTTTCTCATCATAGATAACCATATAACTGCTGGTATTTAATAAGTTATTTTTTTGATTATTTTTCAGATCTTTTTCCAGGTCACCGCCGAATCCGGTTTGTACATCGTACCCGTTGTTATCGAAGAATGCCTGCCAGGCACCGGCGATCTCATCCGAGTAAAACTGATCACCGGATTCATCGCGCTGCACCGGAACCGCCGGTAATGTACTGAACACATCACTGTGCGGGATCCGGCTGCCGGGCGGCACTTTTCCGGCAGGCTCCGGCAGTGTGGTCAGATCCATCGGAAACGGCATGCCCCGTCTGCCGGATAAAAAGCGGTTTCTGAGATCATCCGGAGACACGGCGACAACTGCCCCTATACCCTCTATTGTTTCCGATATTACCGGCTCAGATTGTCTGACCACCGGTTTTGATGCAGAGGATACTGCAACTGAAACCGGAAAAATAAACGGTAAGGAAAACAGCAGATATAATCTTATTTTTTTCATATTAAATTTTTTATATGACATAAACATAAATATGTCCCGGTCCCGGATTTTCAGAGTTAATGATGATAAAATAATTTATCAATAAGTACCGACGATATCCCCATCATAATGGTTTTATGCATTATTTCTGTATAAATATACTTTATTATTGTTTAAATCATTTTCCGTAATCATTATAGTACGATTGTTCTATTCTTCCTTCATGCTCTCCGACCTTATGATGGTAATAGCTTCCTAATACCGAGAATAAATTATTAACATCGTTTGGTGTCATTTGAAGAGCAGCAAAATAGCGCATAAGCATATCCAGGTTAAAACAATTCACGCCTCTTTCATAACGGGAGATCTGTTGCTGACTGATACTTAAGATTTTTGAAAGTTCAATACCGGATAACCCGAGCTGTCGGCGTTTATTTTTAAGAGCCTGGCCTATTACGCTGGAAATAGGATGAATATTTTTAATCACAAATCCTCCTGACGACTACATTACACTCTGACTACTATTTATTATAAATAAAACAATATGCATTCTGTTTTATATGCCATGTGAAATAATGATAATCACTGAAAAGATAAACTAATATACTGCATGCCTGTTTAAGACACCTCCTTCTTCAGTTAAAAAAGATAAGCATGATAATACATTTTCACTCCACGTGAGAGTAAAAATGCTATTTTCAGCATTCATTTTGTTAAGTAGTTAACTATTTTATTGATAACAATATCAGAGCGGCAGAGATTAATGCTCTCTGCTATCCTGTGTACGGATAAACATTATCGTCACTGATATGTCAGCTGTATTTCTTTTTCTTATCGCCGGGAAAATTGGTATTACAAGACGATCGCGAAGATCATTTTGTCGCCATTTACCTGTTATCGTTAATAACCTTCTTTATATAAGTTATTTTATTTTCATGTAAAGAGTAAATGACTTATGGCGGTGTGTGCAAATTTTTATTCACCTCTCCATTCAAATCGAACAATAGATTAAACCTATCAATAAAAATTTATTCATACCCAAAAAATAGCATAATAAGTCAAATTTACTAATTACATCAGTAAGTTAAATTGAAGTGACTGTTTTTACACAATAAATACGATTTATCCTAAATATTCCCCCCACTCTTCTCGCGATTACGTTTGAAGCACTCTGTTACACATTCATTATGTTTTTTCACAAAAACACCATTGTAACACACTAATTATTAACAAATTATTGCGTTGGTAACTATCATTATCCGTGGTATTCCATTCCGGATTAGTAGTATAAAAACGCGTATTTCACTTATTAAATCCCGTCACCCAGTATTATCATCTGATATAAATCTGCTGCTCTGAATAAATGTATATCTGCCGGGAAAAACTATCTGAATATCTGAAATACTATATGCTCACCGGGATTGCTCACACCTGCTTCGCTGATACCAATGTTATTCCTCTGTTCACACAAAATAAAAAGCTCCGGCTGTCATACCGGAGCTTTTCCTTATATTACCGTCGTATCAGATTATGAGATACAGATCACGTATTATCCTGTGGTCTGAACGGCTTATTTTATCATTACCAATCTTCTGCGTTACATGGCAGAGGAGTATGTCTGCAACAGTCTCACACTGACCACGTTATTGCTGTCCACATTAACTTCAAGTACACGCCAGAATTTGGTGCTCGTACCTGAGGCATTCCGCGGAGATTCAACATAAGTATCAGGTGCGGTTCCCGATGCCAGCGTTACACGGTCATTAATATGTACTGATACTTTTGTATCGGTATTATTAAAGTTTGACCAGGTACAATTGTAGCATTCCAGAGCATAGGTATAGGTGCCCGGCTTAAACTTCTCGATGGTAATCGTTTCAAGACCCGGAGCGGATGTGTTATCCCTGTCGAGATGTACCCCGTCATAATCTTTCTTACCACGGAAGACCACCGTTCCGTCAGGCACTTTAATATAGGCATCCGGATCCTTCGGATTATTTTCCAGCCACTGGACAATAATCTTGGCATCATTATTACCCATCTGGATCAGACCGTACTGGTAATTAAGATCGAGACCTGAGCGAATCTCAATGAAATCATCATAGGTTCTGAAGCCATCTTTCGTAATAACAATCGCATACCGTCCTGCCACCAGTTCAACCTGAATCTTACCGCTGGACGGTGTCAGCTCATCAACCAGTTTTTCACCTTTATTCTCGGAATAGATTTCAATTCTCGCTCCCGGAATAACCACGGTACCTGTTTTACCGGCATCCACAACGGTGATTGTACTCTTGAACAACTCTTCAAAAGACACGGTCAGATTTGCATTAACCTTGTTCTGTCCGTCCATTTTGGCCGAAACAACAATGTCATACGTTGGTGTCATCGAACTCGTCAGTGTGGCTTCCACCGTTCCGTCAACACCCGTCTTCGGCGCAGCCGCGGTCAGTGTTGTGGTTGTTGGTGCACTGCCCTCCCAGGTGAGCGCGACATCCCTTACCGGGTTATCGTTCCCGTCAAGTACCGTGGCAACAAATATAAAGGTATTTGTCCCGTTGGCCACTTTACGGGTGACTTCCCCTTTCAGATTGACCGATGCAATGTGCGCCGTTGCGAGATCCGCTGTGAAGCTGACGGTTTTGTCAGCCGCAGTCTGTGCGGTCTCAAGGTACTGAGCACTGACACTGATATCATAAGCCGCTTTGGTGGTCGATTTCAGCGTGATAACCGCTTTACCGGTCGCATCCGTTTTACTGGTTGCCGCTGACAGGATGACATTACTGCCTTTATCCTGTGTCCATTTCACATCCAGATCCGCCTGTGTGACCGGGTTGTTATTGGCATCCACCAGCTGTGCGGTATAGGTAAAGATGTTGGTGCCGTTTGCCACTTTCTCAATCAGATCACCATCCAGCGTTACCTTACCGATGTGCGCTGATGCCAGGTCATAAGTAAAGCTGACCGTCTTATTGGCTGCCACTTCAGCAGTCGAAGCATACTGAGCCTTCACAGTGATATCTTTAACCACTTTGGTCGTCGATTTCAGCGTGATAACTGCCCGGCCCTCAGCATCCGTTTTACTGGTTGTCGCTGACAGCACAACATCCGTACCTTTATCCTGCGTCCATTTCACATCCAGATTCGCCTGGCGTATCGGGTTGCCGTTGCTGTCCGTTAACTGCGCGGTATAGGTAAAGTTGTTGGTGCCGTTTGCCACTTTCTCAACCAGATCACCATCCAGGGTCACTGTGCTGACATGCGCTGACGTCAGGTCATGGATAAAGCTGACCGTCTTATCGGCTGCCACAACCGGCGTACTTTCGTACTGTGCACTCACCGTAATGGTATCGACCGCTGTTGTGGTGGAAACCAGGGTGATGGTTGCCCGGCCCTCAGCATCCGTTTTACTGGTCGCTGCTGACAACGCGACATCGTTACCTTTATCCTGCGTCCATTTCACCACCAGGTCCGCTTTGCGTACCGGGTTGTTGTTAGCATCCACCACCTGAGCGGTGTAGGTGAAGTTGTTCGCACCATCGGCCACCTTCTGTACCACATCACCAGTCAGTTTCACGGTACCGATTTTGGCTGACGCCAGGTCATAGATAAAGCTGACCGTCTTGTCTGCCGCAACTTCGGTGGTATCCAGATACTGAGCTTTCACGGTGATGGTATCCACCGCTTTTTTGGTTGACTTCAGGGTGACAGTCGCCTGACCGTCAGCATCCGTTTTAGTGGTTGCCGCTGACAGTGTGACATCACTGCCTTTGTCCTGCGTCCATTTCACATCCAGATTTGCCTGACGGACAGGGTTACCGTTACCGTCCACCAGTTGTGCAGTGTAGGTAAAGGTATTCACGCCATCGGCAATTTTCTCAATCACACCATCTTTCAGCGTCACAGTACTGACGTGTGCGGATGTCAGGTTATAGATAAAGCTGACGGTTTTATTCGCTGCCACTTTCGCGGTGCTTTCATACTGCGCACTCACGGTAATGGTATCGACCGCTTTTGTGGTGGAAGTCAGGGTAATCGTCGCTTTACCGGTGGCATCCGTTTTGCTGGTTACATCCGACAGCGTCACATCCGTACCTTTATCCTGCGTCCATTTCACATCCAGGTCTGCTTTACGGATCGGGTTGTTATTCACATCCACCAGTTGTGCGGTGTAAGTGAAGTAACTCACGCCATCCGCGACTTTTTCTGTCACTGTACCGCCCAGCGCGACCGTACTGACATGCGCTGACGCCAGGTCATAGATAAAGCTGACCGTCTTATCGGCTGCCACAACCGGCGTGCTTTCGTACTGCGCACTCACGGTGATGGTATCAACGGCTTTTTTGGTGGAGGTCAGGGTGATAACAGCCTTACCGTCCGCATCCGTTTTACTGGTTGTGGCCGACAGCGCAACATCATTGCCCTTATCCTGCGTCCATTTCACCACCAGATCAGCCTGACGGATCGGGTTACCATTGTTATCAACTAACTGCGCCGTGAAGGTATAGTTATTTGCCCCATCAGCAATTTTCTGCACCACATCACCGGTCAGTTTCACCGTACCGACTTTGGCTGACGCCATGTTATAGATAAAGCTGACAGTCTTATTCGCCGCAACTTCGGTGGTTTCCTTGTACTGCGCTTTCACCGTGATGGTATCCACCGCTTTGGTGGTTGATTTCAGGGTGACCGTCGCCTGACCGTTGACATCCGTTTTAGTGGTTGCCGCTGACAGCGTGACATCACTGCCTTTGTCCTGCGTCCATTTCACATCCAGATTTGCCTGACGGACAGGGTTACCATTGCCATCCACCAGTTGTGCAGTGTAGGTAAAGGTATTCACACCATCGGCAATTTTCTCTGTTACATCATCTTTCAGCGTCACAGTACTGACGTGTGCGGATGTCAGGTTATAGATAAAGCTGACCGTCTTATCCGCCGCCACTTTCGCGGTGCTTTCATACTGCGCACTCACGGTGATGGTATCAACGGCTTTGGTGGTCGAGGTCAGCGTGATGGTTGCTTTACCGTCCGCATTGGTTTTACTGGTCTCAGCAGACAACACGACATCATTGCCCTTATCCTGTGTCCATTTCACCACCAGATCCGCCTGACGGATCGGGTTACCGTTGGTATCGACCAGTTGCGCGGTATAGGTGAAGTTATTCACACCATCCGCCACTTTCTGTACCACATCGCCGTCCAGCTTCACGGTACCGACTTTGGCTGAACTCAGCTCATAGATAAAGCTGACCAGCTTATTGGCATCCACTTTGGCTGTACCGGCATACTGTGCACTGACGAGTACATCATCCACTGCTTTTTTGGTGGAGGTCAGGGTGATAGTGGCTTTACCGGTGGCATCCGTTTTACTGGTTGTCGCCGACAGCGCCACATCATTACCTTTGTCCTGCGTCCAGTTCACCACCAGATCCGCCTGACGAACTGGGTTACCATTGCCGTCAACCAGCTGTGCGGTATAAGTGAAGGCATTCACACCATCCGCCACTTTCTGTACCACATCGCCTTCCAGGGTCACGGTGCCCACTTTGGCTGACGTCAGTTCAAAGATAAAGCTGACGGCCTTATTCGCTGCCACTTTCGCGGTATCTTCGTACTGTGCACTCACTGTAACGTTATCAACGGCAGTTGTGGTCGATGTCAGTGTGACAGTGGCTTTACCGGTGGCATCCGTTTTACTGCTTGTCGCTGACAGCACGACTGCATTGCCTTTGTCCTGCGTCCAGTTCACCACCAGATCTGCCTGACGGATCGGGTTACCGTTACCGTCCACCAGCTGTGCGGTGTAGGTGAACGCATTGACGCCATCTGCCACTTTCTGCACCACATCGCCGTCCAGGGTCACGGTACCGACTTTGGCTGAAGTCAGTTCATAGGTAAAGCTGACATTTCTGTCCGCCG
Organism: Morganella sp. EGD-HP17; assembly: GCF_000512315.2. Lineage (NCBI taxonomy): Bacteria > Pseudomonadati > Pseudomonadota > Gammaproteobacteria > Enterobacterales > Morganellaceae > Morganella > Morganella sp. EGD-HP17. Next base: position 58,768 of record NZ_AZRH01000009.1, on the reverse strand, counting down.
CCACAGCAGCTGTACTTTCGTACTGCCCGCTGACGGTGACATTATCCACCGCAGTGGTTGTCGATTTCAGCGTGATAGTGGCTGTACCATCAGCACGGGTTTTACTGGTTGTGGCCGACAGAGCAACATCGTTACCTTTGTTCTGCGTCCAGTTCACCACCAGATCCGCTTTACGGACCGGGTTACCATTACCGTCCACAACCTGTGCGGTATAGGTAAAGAAGCTGGTGCCATCCGCGATTTTCTGCGTGACAGTGCCGTCCAGTTTCACGGTACCGACTTTGGCTGAACTCAGTTCATAGATAAAGCTGACCGTCTTATCCGCAGCAACCTCAGCCGTTTCTTTGTACTGTGCTTTAACCGTAACGTTATCGACGGCTTTTGTGGTGGATTTCAGGGTGATGGTCGCTTTACCATCGGCATTGGTCTGACTGGTTGCCGAAGACAGCACGACATCATTACCTTTGTCCTGCGTCCATTTCACATCCAGACCGGCCTGACGGACCGAGTTACCATTGCCGTCCACCAGTTGCGCGGTGTAAGTGAAGGTATTCACACCATCCGCCACTTTTTCAATAACAGCGTCGTCAAGGGTCACAGTGCTGACTTTGGCCAGATTAACGTTATAGATAAAGCTGACCGTTTTATCCGCTGCCGCTTTGGCGGTACTTTCGTACTGCCCGCTGACACGGACATCATCCACCGCTTTTGTAGTCGACGTCAGTGTGACTGTGGCCTGACCATCCGTGTTGGTTTTACTGCTGACAGCAGACAACGTCACATCATTGCCTTTATCCTGCGTCCACTTAATATCCAGACCGGCCTGACGGATCGGGTTACCGTTGCCGTCCACCAGTTGTGCGGTGTAGGTAAAGGCGTTCACACCGTCAGCAACTTTTTCCGTCACATCACCGTTGAGGGTAACTGTACCGACTTTGGCGGAGGTCAGTTCAAAGATAAAGCTGATCAGCTTATTCGCATCCACTTTGGCGGTACTTGCGTACTGCGCACTGACGCGGACATCATCCACGGCTTTTTTGGTGGAAGTCAGAGTGATGGTTGCTTTACCGGTGGCATCCGTTTTACTGGTTGTGGCCGACAGAGCAACATCCGTCCCTTTATCCTGGCTCCAGTTCACCACCAGATCGGCCTGACGAACCGGGTTCCCGTTGCCGTCCACCAGTTGCGCGGTATAGGTAAAGAAGCTGACACCATCCGCCACTTTCTGTACCACATCGCCTTCCAGAGTCACGGAACCGACTTTGGCTGAGGCAATGTTATAGATAAAGCTGACGGTTTTATCCGCCGGCACGACTGCCGTTTCCTGGTACTGCGCGCTGACACGGACATCGTCCACCGCCGTGGTGGTCGAAATCAGCGTGATAGTCGCTTTACCATCGGCATCAGTTTTACTGACAACGGAGGACAGTTTTACCGCCGCACCTTTATCCTGGGTCCATTTCACATCCAGGTTTGCTTTGCGGACAGGGTTACCGTTGCTGTCCACCAACTGTGCGGTATAGGTAAAGCTGCTGGTGCCGTCTGCCACTTTCTCCGTGACAGCGCCATTCAGCTCCACAGTGCCGACTTTGGCCATATTAATGTTGAAGATAAAGCTGACAGTTTTGTTTGCCGGTACCACAGCCGTTTCTGCGTACTGTGCACTGACACGGATATTCTCCGCTGCTTTTTTGGTCGACGTCAGAGTAATCACGGCTTTACCGTCCGCATCCGTTTTACTGGTTGCGGCTGACAGCACCACATCACTGCCTTTGTCCTGCGTCCATTTCACATCCAGATCCGCCTGACGGATCGGGTTGTTGTTCTCATCCACCAGTTGTGCCGTGTAGGTAAAGCTGCTGAGGCCATCGGCGACTTTTTCAGTCACACTGCCGTTCAGTTCCACCTTGCTGACTCTGGCTGAGGCAACGTTATAAATAAAGCTGACGGCTTTATCCGCCTGAATAACCGGCGTACCGGCATACTGCGCACTGACACGGATGTTATCCGCCACTTTGGTGGTGGAGATCAGAGTGATAGTCGCCACACCGTCTGCGTTGGTTTTGCTGGTTTCCGCCGACAGCACCACATCGCTGCCTTTGTTCTGCGTCCACTTCACATCCAGATCTGCCTGACGGATCGGGTTACCATTACCATCCACCAACTGCGCGGTATAGGTAAAGCTGCTGAGACCATCAGCCACTTTCTGAGTGACATCGCCGTTCAGCGTGACTTTACTGACCTTCGCGGTGTCGATGTTATAGATAAAGTTAACACTCTTATCCGCATCCACACTTACCCCGCCGTCCAGCGCCGCGCTGACAAGAACATTGTCCATCGCTTTATTGGTACCGGCTAAGGTAATGGTGATTTTACCTTCCGCATTGGTAGTGCCTGTTACCAGTACAACTGCTGCCGGATTATCTGCGGATGCAGTAACCGGGACACCCTGGATCGGGTTACCATTATTATCCTGAACCAGGACGGTATAGGTGAAGTTATCTGTACCGTTGGCAACTTTGGTTGTCTGATCACCGTTTAACAGCACACTGCGGACAGCCATCGAGCTGTTATCAGGTGTGATACGGACAACGGTGGTTTTACCGGCTGCGTCTGTGGCGTTGATCGCACGGACAGTCGCATCACCCACACGGGTACCGGTCAGTGTAAAGGTTGCCTCACCGTTGCTGCCGGTAACGACATTCTGATCACTAAGCTGGCCGAGTGTGGTTGTCAGGTTAACGGTATTACCCGGGATCACGTTATTAAAGGCATCTTTCACCGTCACGGTCAGCATCGCCTGCTCAGTACCGTCAGCAATAATGGCTTTCTTGTCACTGATCAGGGACGTGATGGTTGCGGTGGACAGATCCGGAACAAAGGTCAGAACCGCAGTTTCACGGCTGTCATTGATACTGAAGGTATAGTTATCCTGACCCGCTTTGGTATTGGTGATATTCACCCGCAACTGACCATTACTGTCTGTCAGACCACCGGCAGGCTGAGTCAGATAACCGGCAGTTCCCGGTACTTTGATTGTCACCGGTGCACCGGCGATCGGGTTGTTGCGGTTATCAGTGACGGTTACCAGAACACTGTTCTTCGCTTTACCATCCGCCGCCGAATTATCCTGAGTTACCACAACACTCTGAATCTTCGCGGTACTGATATCCGCGATAAACTGTGCTGTCACACTCTTCGAGGTACCTGTTCCCTCAACCACCAGTTTGGAATCCCCGGCCGTTTCACTGCTGAACCGGATAGTGACCTGGCCGTTGCTGTCAGTCTGCTGGTTCGGATCCGCGACTGTCGCACCGTTATCCGCTCTGGACGTTAACGGGAAGTTTTCCACCAGGTTATCGAACTGGTCAGTCACCGTTGCCACAGCGATGTTTTTCGCCTGGCCGTCAGCCACTGCTTTGTTATTGGTTAATTCAAGGGTTTTAATTTTTGCTGTATTGATATCAGCAATATAGGTGATTGCTTCGGTACGGCTGTTACCGTTACGCATTTTGGCTTTCAGCAATCCTTTACCGGCGGATTTACTGATAATTTTCACGGTTGCCGTGCCGTCCGGCCCGGAGATCACGGTCAGTGTCTGGCCGCTGTTGCCGTCCGCATCATAAATGGTCACGCCTTCCGGATTTTTCAGACCGGAAACGCTGAAAGTCACTGCTTTATTCGGCAGCACTTCGCCCTTGTCATTCTGTAACAGCGCCACAGCGGTAAACTGGTCACTGTTGTTGGCGATTAAGGATTGGTTCGGCGTGACGGTCAGTTTGGTGATGGTTTCCACTGACGGAATAACATTCACCCACATTTCTGCGGTGTTGGACGGGTTACCCTCGTTATCTTCACCGACAGCGGTCACACGGTAGCCCTGCGGCCCGCCGTTACGATCCATAAAAATATATTCCGGCAGCGTAATATCTGCTGTGGTCAGCCCGGTCTGTTTGATTTCACCGCCGTTTGCCAGCAGTTCAGGCGCTGACCAGCGCAGAGATTTCAGACCGTATTTGGCTTTCAGCACACTGACCGTCACCGGCAGTGTCTGTGCCGCTTCACCGTTGAGTGTCGGCGGCAGGGCAATCCGCAGCAGTTCCTGCTTACGGTACTGCATCACGATGTTGTAGTTTCTGTCGACGAAGTCGTAACGGTTACCCGCCAGGTTACGCATCAGATCAACATTGTCGGTATCCAGCTGCTGTGACAGAGGTACGCCGAAACGGTAGGAAAGCTCCATACCAATCTGGCTGTCGTTGGAATCACCACGGGATGTCTGACCTTTAAACGTGATCAGCGGGAACGGGGTGTAACTGAGCCCGATAGTGGAGACCGACGGGTTACTTTTCAGCTCACCGGAAGAGGTGGTACTGGCCAGGCTGACGCCGTCACCGAAGTACTGTTCATATTTTGCAAATGCACCTAACTGCGGATAATCAGGCAGATAGCCCTCCGCACGGATATCAAACCCGTTAGCCGGGCGTTCATCGTAATCGCGCATTTCGTGCAGTTTTGACTGGTGCCAGTCTGTTACCCTGAAGTAGCCGTTAGCCGCAAACTTCAGGTAATTGGCCCATAACTCACCGCCGACACCAACCCGCGAGTTACTGCCGGTGATATCGTAGTCATAAAAGCTGTTAACCCCCCACATCCAGCCGTCTTCATACTGACGGTAACCCAGACCGAGGTTGGTGGTAGTACGTTCTTCATTAGCGCGAAGCCCGATCTGTGAGAAGAACAGGCTGTTCGGATTATCAACTAACGGGACCAGTACATCCGCATCACCGGTTTTATTGCTGCCGAACTGAATACGGGCGTGGCCCACCTGGTTCAGCCAGTCATTCACCTGCTGGTTAAGCAGGTTTTCACCGATACCGCGCACATAGCCGAGAGATGCATCCACCGCATCCTCACTGGAGAGGATCTGCCCGGCCTGTGAGGCGTTACCCGCCAGACGGGCTTCATTCTGTGCCGCTTCATCTTCCGGAGAAATATCCGGCAGACCGAGGGTCGGCAAGGCACTGAAGATATCATCGGTCCGCACGGTATTATCGCGCGGTGCCGGGTTCGCCGGGTCAGGCAGCGTGCTGACACTCATCGGGAACGGCATGCCGTTCTGTCCGGAGATAAAGCCACTGTCCGAACCAGCCGGCATCACGCCGTATTCACTGCCGGACGGCATCTCAACGGTAAATCCCTCACCGCTCAGAGTGCTGCCGGAAGCGGTTTTTCCGCCCTGTGGTTTCGGAGGCGGAGCCGGACTCGGAGATGTATCCATCAATGCATTAAGTCCGTCAAATGTTTCTGACATGATTAATTCATTGTCATGTTCTGCCGCGTAGGCAACAGATAATGTTGCCGTCGACACCGGAAAAAATAACTGCAAAAAGAGTAACAGATAGGCTGTTACCCTCTTTGTTTTTGAGTAATACGAAGTCACAGGCATGAATACATCCCCGAAATAAGATTAAAAATCCAAAAAAAAATTAAATATCAGAAAGTGCTTTTATTTTATCCTTCACACCAATGAAACCTGCGTACTGAACTTTGGTACATAAGGTGTCCAGTTTTTTATTCAGTGTCATGGATAACACTTCACGGGAGTCTTTATCCATAATCTCTTTATTGACGTTTAAGAAGGTATAGTTCTGATTAATACGTCCGTAGCTTGATGAGAAATCATTAAATTCAGCCTGATTTACGCCTTTAAGAAAATTAAATCCGTCCACACAGGCGTTATTGGTGGATGCAATAACAATCCCCTGAGATGCCATTTGTTTACTTCCCACATACGCCTGTGCCGCGTTATTACCGGTCACATTAGGTGTCGCGGAACGGGTTTGCTGTTTTACCGGCGGGTTTTTAACTGCTGCCGTGTTTTTCTTTACCGGTGATGTTGAGCAGGCAGAAATAACCAGTGAAAGCCCGGCTACAACGAGTGCTTTTTTGTTAATCATCATTTTCATTCATTCCTATTTATAAAATTAACTCTTACAGAGAGAAATTACAGGTTTAATAAAAACACCTGCCTGCTGATGATATGAAGTTAATGCAACATATTATTAACAGCATTCAGATGTCATCAGACAGAAAAAGGTTGGTGATATTAAATACACGCGTAAAGGGAGAGTCATAACAGTTGGATAGTCAGCATTACGGGTTATCAGTGTCATCTGTATCTTCCGGTCCGGAAATAACAGACTGATAATGGGTGCTGATAATGGAGAAAAGTTCGCTGATCTCACGCTCCGTCATTCCCAGCGCCGCACAATACCTGAGCATGACATCCGGACTGAGCACCGACAGCCCGCGTTCATAGCGGGATATCTGCTGCTGACTGATATTCAGTTTCTCAGCCACTTCCGAACCTGTTAATCCCTGACTTTTTCGCCTTCTTTTTAAGAAAAAACCAACTTCTTTCAATAGAGATATATTATTATCACACATAGCAAAACCTGATTTACCCGGGATATTTAACTCCTTTTAGGTTTATCCGGAATAATTAACGATAGTAATAAACATAAAAATCCCGTTATTACACACTATATCCACCGGAGAATCAGACCGGAAAGGTAACGATCCCTGTTAATTACTGCATCCTTTATCGGAAAAGAAGCCAGCCACTGCCTTTTATTTTCAGTTGATATTATTCAGCCAAATACAAATTAAGTGAGTTTAATCCCGGTTATTCAGCAGCAATAAAATCACTGATAACAAAATAATACCGATAAATCATCACTATCAGATCGGGTAAAGAATAAGTGAATCCGGAGCAGTCATGCAAATAATCATTCCTCTTTCGTTGCCTTAAGAACAATTGGTGAAATCTATCTGTGAGTAACCACAAATAGTAATAACAGGGAAAATAGTCATGTAATTTCAGTTCATTATATAAAAACAAACAGGATGGGTAATGATGGTGTCAGAAAAAGGATATTTGAGATAACTCCCTGTATGATTAAACCTGTATCACTTTGTTACAGTTTTTATCCTCTTTTTGTTCATCTGATAATAATAAAAAGAATTTTATTATGATTTATTAAATATAACTCCAATAACTTGTATTTTCGCCAGTCAAAATAAAAACACCGGCCTGTCGGAAGAGGCCGGTGTAATACTGATGCAATATAGCATTAAGAAAAACGATTTTCGTCCCTGTATATTGCAGGGTTATCCGTTATCAGCATTCCCACTCCCCAGTCCGCATAATGCGCGACCAGCTCCGGATAATTCGGTGTATAGCAAAAGATCTGATAACCGGCCTTTCTCAGCGATTTCGCCGTTTCTTCCCGCAGAAACAGCCAGTCGCAATGCACACTGAACGCGTCAATCTCCTGAAGCAGTGCCAGAGGCTGCGGCGGAATTTTTTCCCAGAGCTGTCCGCGCCGGATGTGCGGCATCCGTTTGTGCATATGGCGCAGTGTGCGGGTATCAAAGCCGGAAAACAGAATCCGCTCTGCCGGGAAATTCTGCATTTCAAGTACTGCTGCGGTGGCTTCACACAACCGGGCAATTGCGTGGTCGCTGTCTGTCAGCTCGGTTTTCAGTTCCAGGTTCAGATGCAATCCGGATTCTTCCGCCAGCACCAGCAGGTCGGTCAGCAGCGGAATTTTTTCCCCCCGGTATACCTCCCCCGCCCATAACCCGGCATCCAGTGCCCGCAGTTCGCGTAAGGTCAGATCCGTCACTTTCCCGCTGCCGTTGGTGGTGCGGTTCACAGTTTCATCGTGGATCAGCACCGGAACGCCGTCAGCGCTGAGCTGAACATCGGTTTCAATCCACAGACAGCCAAACTCCGCAGCCTGCCGGAATGCCGCCATCGTGTTTTCCGGTGCACGGGCGGCAAAGCCGCGGTGTGCTGCAATAATCATAATCTGTTCCTTTATACAGAGAGGCCGGATAGATACCGGTACTATTTGTTCTGCAACACCCATACCGCTGCTTCCACCCGTGATTTTACCTTCATTTTTTTCATCAGGTTTTTTACATGCACTTTTACCGTGCTTTCCGTGATATCCAGTTTACGGGCGATCATTTTATTCGGCTGCCCCTGAGCAATCAGTTTCAGTATATCGCGCTCACGCGGGGTAAGGCTGTTGATATCCGGCTCATCATCACTGCGCACCTCACGCAGCGCGCCTGCCAGCACTTCGGTCAGTGCCGGGGAGACCACCATTTTACCGGCGGCCGCCTGACGCAGTGCCACCAGCAGCTCTTCCGGCTCCATATCCTTGAGCAGATAGCCGTCCGCCCCGCGGCGCAGTGCCGTAATCAGATCTTCCCGGTAGTTGGACACACTGAACACCACCACCCGGCCGGAGAGCGGTTTGCGCCGCAGAATATCCAGGGTTTCAAAGCCGTTCATTTCCGGCATATTCAGATCCAGCAGAATCAGATCCGGATCGAGTGATTCCGCCAGCGCAATGCCGTCGCGGCCATTCCCGGCTTCACCGGCCACAGTCAGTGACGGCTCCATGCTGATTAATTGCCTGACGCCGTTACGCAGCATCGGGTGATCGTCTATCAGCAGGATCGTGGAGGGAGAGGCCGGGTCAGCGGCTTCATCCGGATCACTGAGTATAATCTCTCCGGCCGAAAGTATTCTGTTCGTCATTGTTTACCTTGCTCCTGAATCGTCTTCATTTATTCTTATAGTTGTATTGGCGGGAAAGCTTATCAGCACCTGAGTGCCGCCCTGTTCCCGTGTGGTTATCCGGCAGGTTCCGTGCAGTGTGGCTGCCCGTTCCCGCATGATGGATAACCCGTAATGGTTATTTTTTTCCGGATGTTCCGGGATCCCTTCCCCGTTATCTTCCACGCTGATATAAATCATCTGGTCTTCTGACCGGCATATTACCTGCGCCCTCGACGCATTGGCATGCTGGAGGATGTTGCTCAGCGCCTCGCGGACAATCTGCACCACATGAATGGTCTGGTGCGCGGAGACCTGGCGCCCGGAGAGCTGAAAATCAAAACCGATGCGGTAACCCATCCGCTGCTCAAACTCCTCCAGCGTGCTCTGTAGCGCGGCAAGCAGCCCGGGCTCAGTCAGTTTCAGGCGGAAAGTGGTCAGAAGCTCACGCAGCTGATGATAAGCACCGTTTACTTCCTGGCGCATTTCGATCAGCAGTGTCTCACAATTTTCCGGGATCTGCGCGGAATGCATCTGTAGATAGCTTATCTGAATTTTCAGACAGGATAACGACTGCGCGATAGAATCGTGAAGTTCGCGGGCAATCACTGAGCGCTCATCCATCAGAATCAGCTGTTGCTGCTGCTCATGCTGATAAGCCAGTGCAAAGGCTGAAATAATTTGTTTGCTCAGCATCTGCATCATATTCTGCTGCTCACTGTTCAGCTGCTGTCCGGCCGGTAACAGAAGCGTCAATACCCCGTAACGGTTAATCGGCCCGCTCAGATTCCAGGTCAGCTGTTCCTGTGTCTGTGACGGCACGCAGCCGCAGTCACCGATTTCTGTAAAACGGGTGGCGTTATTATCCTCAAAAATCCGCAGGCACAGTGCGCCTTCCGGCATGATTTGATGCAGATCACGCAGAATATCCGTCAGCTGAGTGGTCAGGTCATTGGTGTTATTCAGCCGCTGCCCGCTCTTATATAAGAAGGCCAGCATCTGGTTTTTTTCCTGTAAATCCTGTGTTTTGACCGCCACCCGAGATTCCAGCTCCCCGTAGAGCGCAGACAGTTCCTCTGCCGTACGGTTGAGGGTATTGCCGATCATGGTGATTTCATCGCGGTGGTCATAATCCGCAAAGCGCGGCTGAAAATTCCCCTGCCCCATCGCATCTGCCTGCGCCAGCAGCCGCTGCCACGGATGGAGGATCCGGCGGCGGAAATGCCGCGCCGATAACAGCAGCAGTAAAATCATCAGCGCGATAAAGACCAGCTGGATAGCCGCCACCAGCCGGATGGTGGATTCAGTCTGGTGGTCAATGGCAGACACCAGGCTGTCAATCTGACTGACAAACGCGGCCACCAGCGCACGGGCGTCTTCCGGCTGTTTCGCCGCTTCCAGTGCCGGACGCAGCTTTTGCCGCCAGGTCTGTTCCACAGAGAGAAACTGCTGCTGTATTTTGGCCGGACTCACTGCTTTCATTCCGGCCAGCAGGGTTAAATCGGATTCGAAATCATCAAGATACTGCTGTGAATGCGCGGTCAGGGGGATTTCAGACAGGAAACGGTAACTCTGCATCCGCAATGTGCCGGATTTATTAATCGCGTGCGCATTGCCCTGCACACTTTCCGTGATCTGATTGGTCAGCCCCATGCCAATCACAGCAAAGACGGTAAGCAGCACCATAAAACCGGTGATTTGGGTAAGAATAGATGTGTGTTTCAGCATGCACTGATGCTCCTCTGAACTGACCGGTTATTCTCTCCGATTTCTCCGAAAAAACACTTACCACCAAAGTAGTACCCCTTAAAACCTTGAGGGATTAGCTGTTATAACCCACACTAATCATAATGATACTAACCGTTTGATTTTACGTATTTTCATCAGATTAACAACCGTACCCCTAAAGTAGAATGACGGTTTTGCGCTTAAAAATCAATCGGTTCACCCTTTGATTAAGATCAGTATCAGCACCTTATAACCCACGTAAAACGCCTTTAATTTCAGCATAATTTTGAGGTGTATTATGGCTCAGATCTCCGAAGGCAAGGCATCAGCGGGCGTCATTACCGACTGGCGCCCGGAAGATGAAAAATTCTGGACAGAGAGCGGGCACCGGGTTGCATCACGCAACCTGTGGATCTCCGTTCCCTGCCTGTTACTGGCATTCTGTGTGTGGATGCTGTTCAGCGCCGTTGCCGTCAATCTCCCGAAAGTCGGCTTTAACTTTACCACCGATCAGCTGTTTATGCTGACCGCGCTGCCGTCTGTTTCCGGGGCACTCCTGCGCGTTCCTTACTCCTTTGTGATTCCGATTTTCGGCGGCCGCCGCTGGACTGCATTCAGTACCCTGATCCTGATTGTGCCGTGTGTGTGGCTCGGATTCGCGGTGCAGAACCCGTCAACGCCGTATGCGGTGTTTGTGATTATCGCCCTGCTGTGCGGCTTCGCCGGGGCAAACTTTGCCTCCAGTATGGGGAATATCAGCTTCTTCTTCCCGAAAGCGAAACAGGGCGGAGCTCTGGGTATCAACGGCGGGCTGGGTAACCTCGGCGTGAGTGTGATGCAGCTGGTCGCACCATTTATTGTGACATTCGGTGTGTTCAGCTTTATGGGCGGCACCGGCGTGACCCAGCCGGACGGCTCTGAGCTGTGGTTACAGAATGCCGCGTGGATCTGGGTGCCGTTCCTGCTGCTGTTTACCACCGCAGCCTGGCTGGGGATGAACGACCTCTCTGCCAACAAAGCCTCGTTAAAAGAGCAGCTACCGGTTCTGAAACGCAAACATCTGTGGATCCTGAGCTTCCTCTATCTCTCCACGTTCGGCTCATTTATCGGATTTTCCGCCGGGTTTGCCATGCTGTCGAAAACCCAGTTCCCGGATATCGTTATCCTGAAATTCGCCTTCTTCGGCCCGTTACTGGGTGCGCTGGCCCGTCCGCTGGGCGGCTTCCTCTCCGATAAATTCGGCGGTATCCGCGTAACCTTTATTAACTTCGTGGTGATGGCGGTATTTGCCTTCCTGCTGTTCTTCACACTGCCGGGCAAAAATGATGCCGGTTCATTTGCCGCCTTCTTCGGCGTCTTTATGGTGCTGTTTTTCACTGCCGGTCTCGGCAGCGGCTCTACTTTCCAGATGATTGCGGTGGTGTTCCGCAAAATCACCACTGAGCGCGTACTGGCACAGGGCGGTACCGAAAAAGAAGCCCAGCATGAAGCCATCACCGAAAGTGCTGCCGCACTCGGTTTTATCTCTGCCATCGGCGCTATCGGCGGGTTCTTTATCCCGAATGCCTTTGGTATTTCACTGACACTGACCGGCTCACCTGCCGGTGCAATGAAAGTGTTCGTTGTCTTTTATGTGGTCTGCATTCTGACCACATGGCTGGTATACGGCCGTAAAAAATAATTAATTCAATTCTGATAATCAGAGCAATGTGAGCGCCCGGCGCTTATCGGGGGATTACCGAATGAGCAAGTTTTTAGACAGATTCCGTTATTTTAAGCAGCGCGGGGAAACCTTCTCCGGCGACCACGGACAAGAGCTGAATGTCAACCGCGACTGGGAAGATGGTTACCGCAGCCGCTGGCAGCATGACAAAGTTGTCCGTTCCACCCACGGCGTGAACTGTACCGGTTCATGCAGCTGGAAAATCTACGTGAAAAACGGGCTGGTAACCTGGGAGACACAGCAGACGGACTACCCGCGTACCCGTCCTGATCTGCCGGATCATGAGCCGCGCGGCTGTCCGCGCGGTGCCAGCTATTCCTGGTATCTGTACAGCGCAAACCGCGTGAAGTATCCGATGGTGCGCAAACGCCTGATCAAACTGTGGCGTGAGGCCAAAGCACAGCACGCGGATCCGGTCGATGCGTGGGCATCCATTATTAATGATGAGGCAAAAGCCAAAAGCTACAAACAGGCACGCGGCCGCGGCGGTTTTGTCCGCTCCGACTGGCAGGAAGTGAATGAAATGATTGCGGCAGCCAATATTGTGACTGCCAAACAGTTCGGCCCTGACCGTATTATCGGCTTCTCGCCGATCCCGGCGATGTCGATGGTCTCCTATGCTTCCGGTGCCCGTTATTTATCCCTGATCGGCGGTGCCTGCCTGAGTTTCTATGACTGGTACTGCGACTTACCGCCGGCCTCCCCGCAAACCTGGGGTGAGCAGACTGACGTGCCGGAATCAGCAGACTGGTATAACTCCTCTTATCTGATTGCCTGGGGTTCCAACGTCCCGCAGACCCGTACCCCGGATGCGCACTTCTTCACCGAAGTTCGTTATAAAGGTACCAAAACTGTCGCGATCACGCCCGATTATGCTGAAATCGCCAAACTGTGTGACCAGTGGCTGAACCCGAAACAGGGTACAGACAGTGCCGTTGCACTGGCGATGGGTCATGTGATCCTCAATGAGTTCCACGCGAAGCGTCAGGCGGAATACTTCACCAGTTATGTCCGCACTTACAGCGATATGCCGATGCTGGTGATGCTGGATCCGCGTGCGGAAGGCGGCTATGTGCCGGGCCGTATGCTGCGGGCATCTGATCTGGTGGATTCTCTCGGCGAGAAAGAAAATGCTGAGTGGAAAACTATTGCCATTGATGAGAACAGTCAGCAACTGGTGGCACCACAGGGCTCTATCGGGTTCCGCTGGGACAAATCCCGTAAATGGAACCTGGAGCCGCGTGACGGCAAGAGCGGTGATGAGATCACCATGCAGCTGAGCCTGCTGGATAAGCACGATGAAGTTGCTGATGTCGCTTTTCCGTATTTCGGCGGCATTGAAAATGAGTTCTTTGAAGGTGTGGCACTGGATGAAGTGCTGATGCACAAACTGCCGGTGAAAGTGGTACGTCTGGCAGACGGCAGTGAAGTCCGTGTGGCGAGTGTTTTCGATTTAACCCTCGCCAACTACGGTATCGATCGCGGCCTGGACGATGTGAACTGCGCGGCGGATTACAGTGAAATCAAGGCCTATACCCCAGCCTGGGCAGAGAAAGTGACCGGCGTCAGCCAGCATCACATCTCCCGCATTGCCCGTGAGTTTGCCGATAACGCCGAGAAAACCCACGGCCGTTCAATGGTGATCGTCGGTGCCGGTATCAACCACTGGTATCACATGGATATGACCTACCGCGGCATCATCAATATGCTGGTGTTCTGCGGCTGCGTCGGCCAGAGCGGCGGCGGCTGGTCACACTATGTGGGTCAGGAAAAACTGCGTCCGCAGACCGGCTGGTTACCGCTGGCGTTCGGGCTGGACTGGTCACGCCCACCGCGTCATATGAACAGCACCTCTTTCTTCTATAACCACTCAAGCCAGTGGCGTTATGAAACTGTTCAGCCGCAGGAGCTTCTCTCCCCGCTGGCGGATAAATCCCGCTTCAGCGGCAGCCTGCTGGACTTCAACATCCGCGCTGAGCGCATGGGCTGGCTGCCGTCCGCACCGCAGCTGAACGTGAACCCGCTGACTATCGCGGCGAGAGCAAAAGAAGCCGGTCAGGATCCGCAGGCTTACACCGCAGAAGCACTGAAGAGCGGCACTATCCGCTTTGCGGCGGAACAGCCGGATAATCCGCAGAACTTCCCGCGTAACCTGTTTATCTGGCGCTCCAACCTGCTCGGTTCCGCCGGTAAAGGCCATGAGTATCTGCTGAAATACCTGCTCGGCACCGAAAACGGTCTGCTGGGTAAAGATCTCGGCGAACAGGGCAGCGTGAAACCGGAAGAAGCGGAATGGGTGGATAATGCCCCGGAAGGAAAAGTGGATCTGGTGGTGACACTCGATTTCCGCATGTCCAGCACCTGTCTGTTCTCCGATATCGTGCTGCCGACCGCCACCTGGTATGAAAAAGATGATATGAACACCTCGGATATGCATCCGTTCATTCATCCGCTGACCGCTGCGGTCGATCCGGCCTGGGAATCCAAAACCGACTGGGAAATCTACAAAGGGATCGCCAAATCCTTCTCTGAACTCTGCCCGGGCCACCTGGGTAAAGAGACGGATATTGTTACGCTGCCAATCCAGCATGACTCCGCTGCCGAAATGGCGCAGCCGTTTGATGTGAAGGACTGGAAAAAAGGCGAATGTGACCTGATCCCGGGGAAAACCGCACCGCACCTGATGGTGGTGGAGCGCGATTATCCGAACACCTATGCCCGCTTTACCTCGCTGGGGCCGCTGATGGATAAACTCGGCAACGGCGGGAAAGGTATCAGCTGGAATACTCAGGAAGAAGTCGATTTCCTGAAAAAACTCAACCGCACCCGCACTGAGGGCGCAGCGGAAGGTCGCCCGGCAATTGAAACCGCGATTGATGCGGCAGAAGTCGTGCTGTCACTGGCACCGGAAACCAACGGCCATGTGGCGGTGAAAGCCTGGGATGCGCTCGGTAAAGTGACCGGCCGCGACCATACGCATCTTGCCATCCATAAAGAAGATGAAAAAATCCGCTTCCGCGACATCGTGGCGCAGCCGCGCAAAATCATCTCCAGCCCGACCTGGTCCGGCCTCGAAGATGAGCATGTCTCTTATAATGCGGGTTACACCAACGTTCACGAGATGATCCCGTGGCGTACCCTGAGCGGCCGTCAGCAGTTGTATCAGGATCATGAATGGATGCGTGCATTTGGTGAGTCTCTGGTGGTGTACCGTCCGCCGGTGGATACCCGTGCGGCACAACCGCTGCTAGGCGCAAAACCGAACGGTTATCCGGAGAAAGCCCTGAACTTCCTGACCCCGCACCAGAAATGGGGTATTCACTCCACCTACAGCGACAACCAGCTGATGCTGACCCTCGGCCGTGGTGGCCCGGTGGTATGGCTGAGTGAGGACGATGCCCGCTCGCTGGGCATTGAGGATAACGACTGGATCGAAGCTTTCAACAGCAACGGCGCACTGACTGCCCGTGCGATTGTCAGCCAGCGTATCCCGGACGGCATGATCTTTATGTATCACGCCCAGGAGCGTCAGATTAACCTGCCGGGATCGGAAGTGACCGGTATGCGCGGCGGTATTCATAACTCCGTCACCCGTGTCTGCCCGAAACCGACTCATATGATCGGCGGCTACAGCCACCTGGCATACAGCTTTAACTATTACGGCACTGTCGGCTCCAACCGCGACGAGTTTGTGGTAGTCCGCAAAATGAAAAATGTGGACTGGCTCGACGGTGAGCAGGATGGTTATCAACAGACCCTGAGCGGGCAGGAGAAAGCATAATGAAGATACGTTCCCAAGTCGGCATGGTATTGAACCTGGATAAATGTATCGGTTGCCATACCTGCTCTGTCACCTGTAAAAACGTCTGGACCAGCCGCGAAGGTGTGGAATACGCGTGGTTCAACAACGTCGAAACCAAACCCGGCCTGGGCTACCCGCATAACTGGGAAGACCAGGAAAAATGGAAAGGCGGCTGGATCAAAAACATCCGCGGCAAACTGGTGCCGCGTATGGGTAACAAAATCGGCCTGCTGTCAAAAATCTTCGCCAACCCCGACCAGCCGGAGCTGGATGATTATTATGAGCCGTTCACTTACGACTATGATCATCTGAAAAACGCCCCGGAAGGCAATCTGCCGACCGCCCGTCCGCGCTCACTGATCACCGGTCAGCGCATGACAAAAATCGAAAACGGCCCGAACTGGGAAGATGACCTCGGCGGTGAGTTCAGCCGCCGCAGCGCGGACAAAAACTTCGCCGACATGCAGAAAGAGATGTACGGCCAGTTTGAGCAGACTTTTATGATGTATCTGCCGCGTCTGTGTGAACACTGTCTGAACCCGGCCTGTGTCGCGACCTGTCCGAGCGGCGCTATCTACAAACGTGCGGAAGACGGCATCGTCCTTATCGATCAGGACAAATGCCGCGGCTGGCGTATGTGCCTGACCGGCTGTCCGTACAAAAAAATCTACTTCAACTGGAAAAGTGGCAAATCCGAGAAATGTATTTTCTGCTATCCGCGTATCGAAGCCGGTCAGCCGACCGTCTGTTCGGAAACCTGTGTGGGCCGTATCCGTTACCTCGGTGTGCTGCTCTATGATGCGGATCGCATTGAAGAAGCGGCCAGTGCGGATAACGAAAAAGATCTGTATGAGCGTCAGCTCGGGATCTTCCTCGACCCGAACGACCCTGAAGTGATCCGCCAGGCGCAGAAAGACGGCATTCCGCTGAGTGTGATTGACGCGGCACAGAAATCGCCGGTCTACAAAATGGCAATGGAGTGGAAACTTGCTCTGCCGCTGCACCCGGAATACCGCACCCTGCCTATGGTCTGGTATGTGCCGCCTCTGTCACCGATTCAGTCTGTCAGCGATGCGGGTATGCTGCCGCACAGCGGCGTACTGCCGGATGTGGAAAGTCTGCGCATCCCGGTTCAGTACCTCGCCAACCTGCTGACCGCCGGGGATACCGCGCCGGTACTGCGTGCCCTGAAACGGATGCTGGCCATGCGTCACTACAAACGCGCGGAAACCGTGGATAAAACCCGCGATATCAGTGCGCTGGAAGAAGTGGGTCTGACAGAAGCCCAGGCACAGGAAATGTACCGCTATCTGGCTATCGCCAACTATGAAGATCGCTTTGTGATCCCGTCATCACACCGTGAACTGGCCCGCGAGGCATTCCCTGAGCGCAACGGCTGCGGATTCAGCTTCGGTGACGGCTGCCACGGCAGCGATACCAAATTTAACCTGTTTAACAGCCGCCGTATCGATGCCATTGATATCACGCAGAAAACACCGGCAGATGCACCAATCTCAGAGAGGCATTCATCATGATCAGCTTAAAAATTATCGGCTGCCTGCTGGATTACCCGAATGAGGAGCTCTGGGGACACCGCGACGAACTGATTGCAGAGATTGAACAGGCGCACGAGCTGCGCCTGACTCAGGCCGCCGCACTGATGTACTTCGTCGCTGAACTGACCGCTGAGCCGCTGCTCGACAGCCAGGCACGCTACAGTGAACTGTTTGATCGCGGCAGGGCCACCTCTCTGCTGCTGTTTGAACACGTTTACGGTGAGTCACGCGATCGCGGCCAGGCAATGGTGTCCCTGCTGGAGCAGTATGAGCAGGCCGGGATCACCCTCAGCAGCCGCGAACTGCCGGATTACCTGCCGGTTTATCTGGAATATCTCTCTGTTATGCCGCCGGAACAGGCCTGTCAGGGGCTGAAAGACATCGCGCCGATCCTCGCCCTGCTCGGTGAGCGGCTGCGTCAGCGCGAAAGTCATTACCATGAACTGTTCAGCCTGCTGCTGGCCATGGCGGACAGCGACCTGACACTCAGCTCACTGACCCGTCAGGTGGACGGTGAAGCCCGTGATGACACCCCGGCTGCACTGGATGCGGTCTGGGAAGAAGAACAGGTGACATTCCTGGCCGATAAAGGCTGTGACAATTCTGTTCTGACACAGCATGAGCGTCGTTTTTCACAGAGTGTCGCCCCGAATTACATTCAGGTGGGTGACGCGCCGGTTCCCCCTGCGGCGAAAGGAGTAACTCCATGAATTTCCTGAATACGTTTTTCTTTGATATCTATCCGTATATCGCGGGCGCGGTGTTTATCATCGGCAGCTGGCTGCGTTATGACTACGGACAATACACCTGGCGTGCCGGTTCCAGTCAGATGCTGGATAAAAAAGGGATGCGTCTGGCTTCCAACCTGTTCCACGTCGGGATCCTCGGTATCTTCTTCGGGCATTTCGTCGGCATGCTGACGCCGCACTGGATGTATGAGCCGTTTATCACTGTGGCGCAGAAACAGATGCTGGCGATGGTGGCGGGCGGCACCTGCGGGGTGATGACGCTGATCGGCGGCGGTCTGCTGCTCAAACGCCGTCTGACCAACCCGCGCGTCCGTGCGACATCATCTGCGGGCGATATCCTGATCATCACCCTGCTGGTGATCCAGGTAATTCTGGGACTGGGCACCATTCCGTTCTCCGCACAGCACACTGACGGCAGCGAGATGATGAAGCTGGTCGGCTGGGCACAGTCTGTCGTGACATTTCAGGGGGGTGCATCAGAGCATCTGGAAGGGGTTGCCTTTATCTTCCGCATGCACCTGGTGCTGGGTATGACACTGTTCCTGATCTTCCCGTTCTGCCGTCTGGTGCATATCTGGAGTGCGCCGGTTGAATACATTACGCGCCGCTACCAGTTAGTGCGCAACCGCCATTAATTAACAACAACAGTCTCATCCTTTAAATGCACAGTTTTGGGTGGCTCCGGCCACCTCTTTTTTTATCACCGTGTTATTCTTTCAAAAAAAGTTGAAACAGATAACCGCTTCAGAGGCAAAACAACCGGTTTCTCTGCCGCTGTAACGTATCACTAACATTTTCAATATCTTTCCGCTGATTAAAAAAACCTGCTAAATCAATTCAGTAAATCACAACCAGCAGAAACACACTGTTTTATCTCGGTTCTGATGTTCACTTCTGCTATTTTTCACTGCTTTTTTGTTATTAAAATGATTTTGTAATCATTAAAAAATAGTTGAATTTAATGTTGACCCACGTCACAAAACTGGTATGATACCTCCATCGAAGCAAAACACGCTTACTCAACTAATTCAAAGCAGGAGTTCATTATGAAAAGTATCAAAACTTTCTTCTCTAATCTGACCCGTGCTGCTGCTATCATTGCAAAATACAGCAAAGCATTCTGATTAAATCAGACAGATATAAGAAAAGCGCCCTCAGGGCGCTTTTTTATTGCCTGCGATCCGGCCTGCAACAAAAGTTGAAGCGACTGACCGGCACAACGACGCACTCTCCGCTTTTCCTGCTGCAGTAACGTGCCGCTAACATCTTCAACATCTTGTTACTGATTAAAAAATCCTGCTAAATCAATTCAGTAAATCATAGCCAGCAGAAACACACTGTTTTATCCCGGTTATGATATTCACTTTTGCTATTTTTCACTGCTTTTTTGTTATTAAAATGATTTTGTAATCATTAAAAAATAGTTGAATTTAATGTTGACCCACATCACAAAACTGGTATCATACCCCCATCGAAGCAAAACACGCTTACTCAACTAATTCAAAGCAGGAGTTCATTATGAAAAGTATCAAAACTTTCTTCTCTAATCTGACCCGTGCTGCTGCTATCATTGCAAAATACAGCAAAGCATTCTGATTAATCAGACAGATACAAAAAAAGCGCCTTTAAGGCGCTTTTTTTATGTCCGCAGTTTTTTCACCAGATAATCAATAAACACCATCATATGCGGCGGCTGATAACGCGACGGCGGATAAAGCAGCCAGGCATCCCCGCTGTAACGGGTTTTAAACGTCCAGTCCGGCAGAACCTGCACAATCTCCCCGCTCTCCAGCGATTTACGCGCCGTAAATACCGGCAGCCCGCCGATCCCGAGATGTGATTTCACCCCGCCGAGCCGCACCCCGCTGTGGTTTGATGAATAACGCCCGTGCACATTCACAGACACCACTTTATTCCCCTGCTGAAAACGCCAGCGGGTATCTGCCGCTTCCTCACTGAGGAACAGGCAGCTGTGATCCTTCAGCTCCTGCGGATGAGACGGAGTGCCATATTCCGCCAGATACTGCGGCGTGGCACATAAAATATGACTGACCGTAAACAGCCGCTTGCCGATAAGCCCCGGCGGCGGTTCATTGGTAATACGGATGGCAAGATCGATTTCCTCATCAATCAGATCCATATAGCGATCTTCCAGACGCAGCATCACATTCACACCGGAATTCGTTGCGAGGAATTCATTGATAAGCGGATGCACCATAAAATAGCCCAGTGCTTTCGGGGCGCCCAGACGCACCAGCCCGGAAGGTGTTTCACTGAACTGCCCGCAGGCACTCATCACCGCTCCCGCAGAATTCACCAGCGCCTGACAGTGCTGATATACCGCCTTGCCACTCTCATTCAGACGCAGCTTGCGGGTCGTGCGCTGCAATAACCGGGTATTGAGTGCGCGCTCCAGCCGCGAGACCGCACGGCTGATCGCAGACGGTGTCGCGCCGAGCTGCCGGGCAGCTTCCGAGAAACTGCCGGTTTCCACCACTTTGGCAAATACCGCCATTTCCTCGAGTAATGCGAGGGTTTCATTTGTGATCACAGGGAATAAATCCTTTGCATTTTTGCCGTATTATCATATGACAGTGCCTGCAATACAATGTCAGACAACACGACACAATAATAATGAGGCACACATCACCATGACAGAAAAATGCTATCTGACCAGCCGCGCCTTACAGGGCACCGCCACTGTCCTGGAATGCCGTCCGGCAGAGGACGGGCGCTATGCGGTTATCCTCGATAAAACCCTGTTCCATCCGCAGGGTGGCGGGCAACCGGGAGACACCGGCACACTCGGTGACGCCACTGTTCTTCACACCGCTTTTATGCCGGAAGGTATCATTCATTACACCGATATACCGGTCGCCCCCGGTGAAGTTCAGATGAATGTCGATGCGGAGAAACGTCAGCTGCACTCGAGGCTGCATACCGGCGGGCACCTGCTCTCTCATGTGATGGAAACTTTCGGCTGGAAACCGACCAAAGGACATCACTGGCCGGATGAAGGACGGATCCAATATATTCCTGCCGGTTCCCCGGTGATCGTGGATCCGGAAGATGTCCGCCGCCACTGTCAGGCGCTGATCGACGCGGATCACTCCTGTCATCACTATCAGGATGAGGACGGCATGTTTCAGATCCGTTTTGCGGATTTTGAACCTTACTCCTGCGGCGGCACGCATGTGCAGTCACTCGGCGAGATCGGCACACTGGTGCTGAAATCCGTGAAAACCAAAAAGGGCGTTCTGTCCGTTCAGTACGACGTCATCTGACGGAGCCTGTCTCTCTGCGGCGGCACTCCCGCCGCCCCTGTTAATCTGCTGAGGTTATGATGAATCTGTTCAACCAGAGTGAATTTCTGGCGCTTGCGCTCGTCCATTTTTTCATTGTTGTCTCGCCGGGGCCGGACTTTGCCGTGACGCTGCGCCAGAGTATTTATCACGGACGCAAAGCCGGGCTGATGACAGCACTCGGCATCGGTGCCGGGATTTCCGTGCATGTGGTGTACACACTGGCTGGTGTGACAGCCCTGATGCAGGCCACACCGTGGCTGATGGATACCGCGAAATACATTGGTGCGGCTTATCTTATCTGGCTGGGCATTCAGTTTCTGCGCAGTAAAGGCGCAAGTGCCGCTATCGCCCCGGAGAGCCCGGATAGCGCCCCGGTACAAACGGCCGGCAAGGCATTTTGGATGGGATTTCTGACCAACGCCACCAACCCGAAAGCGATGCTGTTTTTCCTGGCCATGTTTACCACGCTGGTCAGTCCGTCCACGCCGGTGACGGTGAAACTGTTCTACGGCGTGTGGATGTGCGGCGTAAATGCGGCCTGGTTTATGGCCGTCTCCGTTCTGTTCTCACACCAGCGTATCCGTGAGCGGTTCCTCGCACACAGCCGGTTGTTCGACAATGTCATCGGCACTGTCCTGCTGCTGTTTGCCGGGCGGCTTTTGCTGGCTGTATAACGGCAAGGTAACCGCCGGTATTATCAGACAGACTCCGAAATTACAGGCAGAAAATCAAAAGATAATCGTCCGCCAATGGCGTCTGCATAACGAATCAATGTTCCCAGTTGCGGGTCATAGTCCCCTTTTTCCAGGCGGGAAATATTCTGTTTTTGCGTCGCCATTTTTTCAGCCACTTCAGCCTGGGTAATTTTCCGGGCTTTTCTCGCTGCTTTTAATGTATCCAGCAATACTTTTCGTGCCTGAATTTCATCCAGTGCATCAATGACTTCAGGATCTTTAAGTAATGTATTTTTCAGCTCTTCAAAAGGGACTAAATCATAATCATCATTACGACTCATTTCAGCCTCCTTATCACTTCTTTCATTCTCTCATGTGCTAACTCTAGCACCTGCTTTGGTGTTTTCTGCGTTTTTTTCTGAAAGACATGCACAATAATTATATGGTTTCCCCGGTAAAAAAAGAAAACCCCTCTGGCACACCCTTCATGAGAACGGATCCTCAGCTCCTTCAGCCCGTCACGATGAAGGTCACGGACAACCGGTTCTTTTAGAAATGCACCGTATTTACGCAGGGTTTCAAGCCCGGTCAGCATCTCAGCTTTAAGTCCTGCGGGTAGCTTCATGATCTCTTTTTCTGCTGCTTTAATCACTGAAAGTTCAAACATCCTTCATCCCAATGTTTTCTTTTCAGTTTATCGTCCGCACCAAATGTAATCAAATATGATTACTGTATACCATAACTCTATTCAATATGGCAAAAAAATAAATTTGGTAATTAATGCTGCCTTTTGCAGTTATAGCCAAATTCATTGCCACGTTAATAGTTTGATATGGTAATGTTTAAGGACGTTAATAAATACGTGCAGTTACGTTCTCATGTATTTACGCCTTGTTGTCCCGATGAGGCCGTTCCGGCGCTCATCAGTCACCCGGACAGAACGGAGAAAATAATGATTAAACTGAAAGATATAGAACAGGCTTTGCGTCCTCAGCCATCCTACAAAATGCTGATTAACGGCCAGTGGGTCGAAAGCAGTGATCACGCCAAAAGCCAGACATTTAATCCCGCAACCGGTGAATTACTGGCAGATTATCCGGCCGGTACCGCGCAGGATGTCAACACAGCGGTTGCCGCCGCCAAAAAGACCTTTGAAACCTGGCGCCATACCTCTCCTGCGGAACGTCAGCAGCTGTTACTGAAAATTGCCGACCGCCTGGAAGCCGAAAAAGAGCGCTTCGCCACCCTGGAATCCCTCGACAACGGTAAGCCGTATAATGAGGCTATTTCCATCGATTTACCGGCCGCGATTGACCATTTCCGCTACTTTGCAGGAGCTATCCGCGCCCATTCCGACCAGGCCGATGTGCTGGATGAAAACACCCTGAGTCTGGTGATCCGCGAACCGCTCGGCGTTGTCGGTCAGATTATCCCGTGGAACTTCCCGCTGCTGATGGCTGCCTGGAAACTGGCGCCGGTCATTGCCGCCGGAGATACCGTGGTGATAAACCCGGCCAGCCTGACCCCGCTGACCCTGCTGGAACTGGGCCGCATCCTGAATGATGTGCTGCCTGCCGGGGTGATTAATATTGTTACCGGTCGCGGCTCTGTGGTCGGCCAGGCGATTCTTGACCATCCGGATGTGGACAAAGTGGCGTTCACCGGCTCCACCAGTGTTGGTTACACTGTTGCTGCTGCCGCCGCGAAAAAACTGATCCCGGCCACTCTGGAACTGGGCGGTAAATCGGCGAATATCGTGTTCCCGGATGCCAATATGGAAAAAGCCGTCAAATATGCAGCTATCGCGATCCTGATGAACCAGGGTCAGGCCTGTGAATCCGGTTCACGCCTGTTCCTGCACAAAGATATTCACGATGAGTTCCTGAAAAAACTGAAAGCCCGTTTTGAATCTGTCAAAGTCGGCGATCCGATGGCGAAAGACACTCAGATGGGCAGCCAGGTCAGTCAGGGACAGCTTGATACCATCCTCAGCTATGTGGAACTGGCGAAAAAAGAGGGTGCCACCATCCTCACCGGCGGCGAACGCCTGACCAGTGACGGGCTGGATGCCGGGTTCTTTATGAAGCCGACGATTATCACCAATGTCCCCAATCAGATGCGGGTTGCCCGCGAAGAAATTTTCGGACCAGTACTGGTGGTGATCCCGTTCAGTGATGAAGATGAAGTTGTCGCGATGGCAAATGATTCCGAGTACGGGCTGGGTGGTGCGGTCTGGACACAGGATATCAACCGCGCACTGCGTGTGGCGAAAGCGGTCAGAACCGGCCGTATGTGGGTGAATACCTATCATGAGCTGCCGGCTCATGCCCCGTTCGGCGGTTATAAAAACTCCGGGCTGGGACGGGAAACCCATAAAATGATGCTGGATGCCTATACCGAAGTGAAAAACATCTATATCAGCACCAAAGAGTCATAATTAACGTAAATGCCCGGCGACGCCGGGCATTTTTTTACTTATTTATTGCTTTTCGCTTCAGGTGGCGGGTTTTTCCCGGCAGATCGCGCAATACTGTACATCTGCTGCATCATCATCTGATCCGCAGTTTCCGCCACAATAATCACATAGCGCCGCTCTTTCTGGTCATAGCGGAAATAGGTGCATTCCGGCTTACCCCAGCGGTTGTAATAGATCGCGCCGTTCTCTTCCTGATAGATAATGCCTTTCTGCTGATTCAGCCATTCATCAAAACGCCAGCGGTATTTCGGGACTTTCACCAGATGAATAATACCTTCCGCGTCACTGAGCGGATCACGGAAGCGGTAAATCTCCGTATTATCATCATCGCTTTCAATATGAAGGCCGCCGATATCGCGGACATAATCGCCGCCCTCCTGTTTTTTCAGGTCGATGGCCATTGTTTCCGGCAGCGTGACTGAGATATTTTCTGTCATTCTGATGGTGTCACCGGGAACCGGCGGGAAGCCGTTCTCTTTGTAATACTGACGCTGCGTTTCCAGATAAGCTTCATAGGAGGCGGCTCTGACATCAGATACCGCTTTCATTCCGGCCAGTTTTTCGGAGGTATGATCGGCACGGGAAAGGGTCATTTTCAGGGTACAGTTAAAGAAGCCGCACGCGCCCTCTTTTTCCGTGGTCAGATAGACGGTTTGTCCGCTGTCCGGTGATGTCCAGGTCGTCTGTATATTATTC
Organism: Morganella sp. EGD-HP17; assembly: GCF_000512315.2. Lineage (NCBI taxonomy): Bacteria > Pseudomonadati > Pseudomonadota > Gammaproteobacteria > Enterobacterales > Morganellaceae > Morganella > Morganella sp. EGD-HP17. The sequence goes on along the minus strand of NZ_AZRH01000009.1, from coordinate 33,424 downwards.
AGATCAAAGGTATCGCCATGAATATCACTGTCAAAACGGTTACCGCTGTTATCCACCGTGACTCTGCCCGGCTCAAACCAGAAGAATGTGGAGTCTTTCAGGCTGACCATGGTGTCGCGGATTGCGGCTTTGACATTTTTTTCCGGATCACTGTTCTCCGGCGCATTATCCGCCGGGTTATCATACGTGACGGTAATATCATCAATCACATAATATCCGTCCGGTGCAGGCGGCGGGGTTTCCTTACATCCGGCCAGCAATGCAATCACCACAGATAAAAATACGCCCCTTTTCATGACTCATCCTTTATTTAATCACCGGAAACCCGTTGTGATCATAGCGCAAAGAATGAGAAATCCTGACCGGAATTATCCTTAAGTGTATTTATCTGTCCGCCATGGGGTATGATAACTCCCCTGTTTGTTCCGGCCCGGGGAAAGGACAATGGCCATTATCACAACACTGATCACAGGCGCCTTAACCGGGCTGATTATCAGCACCACCGGTGTCGGCGGCGGAGTGATAGTGCTGCCAATCCTGACGTATCTCTACGGCATGAATGCCCTGATGGCCGTCGCCACCGCCAATCTTCTCTCCATGCTGATGAAGGTCGCCTCCTCCTGGCTGCACTACAAACTCGGCAATATTCCGCTCCGGCGCGCCATGATTGTGCTGGGGATTATGCTGCCCGCCACCTTCGGTGCCAGTCTGCTGGTGACATGGCTTGCCTCGGTACCGGCCTGGCAGGCGATCACAGAAAAGAGTATTAATCTGCTGGTCGTGGCGGCGATCCTGTTTTCACTGTGGCTGTTTATTCAGCGGATGTTTTTCCCGCCTCCGTTACCGGCGAATACGGCTGAAACCCCCATGTCAGTACGGGAGCTTTTGCTGCCGGGGATCACCGCCGGTGTGGTACTGGGGGCAACGGGGGTCGGCGGCGGGATTGTGGTGCTGCCGATGCTGCTGCGCTATGCAAAGATGGATATCCGTCAGGCTATCGGCACCTCTATTTTTGTCACCACCCTGCTCTCCGGCTCTTCTGCTATTGCCTATATGCAGGACGGACACACGGATGTCCGTCTCGCGTTGTGGCTGTTTGCCGGGTCCCTGCTCAGTATGCCGCTGACCAAAATTCTGCTCACGCGGATGCCGGATCGCGCTTTTCAGTACGCCACGCTGATCCTTATCCTGTGCAGCGCAGTGATGATGACACTGAATCTGTTCTAAACCGTCACCACACCCTGAGCCTGTAACGCCTCCGCCAGACGGCGGATGCCATCGGTGAGTTTCTCCGCCGGATAGGCGGCAAACCCGAATAATACCCCTTCCTGCGGTGCATCCGGACGGCAGTAACGGGCCAGCGGCTGCATGCCCATGCCGCACTGCCGTCCTGCCTGAATCACCGTCTGTGCCGGAACACCGTTTTTCATCCTGCATAACAGGTGGATCCCCGAGTCACTCGGCACAATATCCAGCAGTTCAGGAAGGTATTGATTAATGGCATCCGTCACCGCCTGCCGCCGCTCATAACAGGCTTTGCGCACCCGGCGGACATGCCGTGCATAGTGACCTTCATTAATAAACCGGGTCAGCGTGGCCTGCTCCAGATAGCCGCAGCCGGTATCGGCATAATATTTTGTCACCTCAAAGGCCGGGATCAGCGCTTTCGGTACGACGAGAAATCCCAGCCGGAAGGCGGGATAGAGCATTTTGGAAAACGTTCCCGCATAAATCACCCGCTGATGCCTGTCCAGCCCCTGCAATGCCTGAAGCGGACGATCGGCATAACGGAACTCACCGTTATAATCATCCTCCAGGATCCAGACATGGTGTTTTGCCGCCCAGGAGAGCAGCGCCGATCGCCGGGCCAGGCTGAGTGTGCCGCCGCCGGGAAACTGATGTGACGGTGCGGTGAACACCAGTTTCGCGTCCGGCCAGCGGCGCAGGCCGTCATACACATCCATGCCCTCTTCATCCGCGCGTACCGGACGTACTGTCAGCCGCTGTGATAAAAACGCCCCGCGCGCACCATCATAGCCGGGGTCATCCAGCCAGACTTCATCCCCGGGCTGTAACAGCGTCTGCACTGTCAGGTTAATCGCCTGCTGGGTGCCGTTGACAATCAGGATCTGGTCCTCATCGCACTGCAATCCGCGGGTGGCACGGACATAATGACAGATTGCCCGGCGCAGCGGCGGGTAGCCGTGCGGCTCACTGTGCGTATGCAGCGCATAGCGGGACTGACGCCAGACACGGCCGAGCAGCCGCCCCCAGACATCATGCGGAAACAGATCCACACATCCGGTACCGACCATAAACAGTGCATCGGACGGCGCACCGGATGCAACACGCTGCGACAGCAATGTTTCTGCCAGCGGGCTGATATTGGCGGTTACCAGTTCCCCGGTTTCATCCGCCGGGGATGCCACCGGTCCGCTGATGGCGTGATCCGGCAGATTATCCGCCACAAAGGTACCCGCGCCGCGCCGGGTGATGAGATAACCCTCATCCTGCAACCGCTCAAACCCGGCAATCACCGAGTTACGGGAGATACCCATCATCTCCGCCAGCGCCCGCCCGGACGGCACTTTGCTGCCCGCATGCAGGCGGCCGCTGAGGATCGCCTCACGCAGAGCGTGATACACCTGATCTTTGATGATCCCGTTACCTGTCAGTAATTCGGGGAACGCTGCCGCGCCGGATTTTCGCATAGTGACCTGAAGTGGATCTGTTAAAAATATAAAAAGTGTATCTTATAAAGAACCAAAATAACACGTACTCTTCACATCACGGAAAACGCGCGTTTTCTTCACAACAGCAGAATGCAGAATAATGAGGGAAACACCATGAATAATACAATGACATCATCCGTACCGGATCTGGTGACAGTGGCGCCTGCCACACAGAATGATTATGCGGGCTGGCTGTCGCATTGGCTGGCCTATCAGGAATTTTATAAAGTCAGCTTTCCGGAAGAAGTCACACTGACCAGCTGGTCACGTTTCTTTGATGAAAAAGAACCGATGTTCTGCGCCGTGGCGCGGATGAACGGCAAAGTCATAGGGTTCGTGCATTATCTCTATCACCGCTCCACCTGGGCGGAAAAAGAGTTTTGTTACCTGGAAGACCTGTATGTGGATCCGTCTGTGCGCGGCCAGCATATCGGCAAACAGCTGATTGAGTTTGTACAGCAGCAGGCGCTGGCACGTCCGTGCGGCCGTCTCTACTGGCACACCCATAAAGATAATACCCGTGGCCAGCGTCTGTATGACTGGGTGGCAAATAAATCCGGTGCTATCGAATATATTATGCCGCTGAAGTAATGGCAGTAATATCCTATAAAAAAGGCCCGTTTCCGGGCCTTCAGGGGGATGATCAGTTCTTAAAGGAACTGATAAACGAGAGGTACTCTTCTTTACTCATCAGCGGCTTATATTCCGCCATCAGGGCTTCCGCACCGGCGGCATCATCAAACAGCAAATCAATAATTGTCATTGCCATCATCTGAGCCGGACGGATATAGGCCATATCGTCATCAAAAACGACATAATCTTTGCCGTGCAGCCCGCCGCGCACTGAACCAATCCACGGATGACTGACCGGCATGATATGGGACAGATCCCCGGTGTCAGTACTGCCGGTCATATGCTCGGCAACCCAGACATTTTCATCACCAATCAGACCTTCCGCATTCTGCTGTAACAGATCATTCAGTACGTCATTGTTGTACAGCGGCAGATAGCCCGGTAAATCTTTCACTTCCACTTCGGCACCGACAGACATGGCACCAGCCACCAGCGCACGGGTAATACGCTCGTTGGCATCGATCATTGCCGGCACGTTTGAGGCACGGACATAACTTTCCATGCGCACATCACTCGGGGTCACGTTCACCAGATCACCGCCCTGGGTGATGATCGGGTGGAAACGGATATAATCCTTCTCCTGAAAGGTTTCACGGATAGCATTCACACCCATGATACCCATCATTGCCGCATTCAGGGCGTTAATCCCCATATGCGGTGCCGCCGCAGCATGTGCCGGTTTGCCTTTGTAATTAATCAGCTTGCCGATAAAGCCGTTGGTGGTGGTGGAGATTTCAATAAATCCGTTGTCACGCTCAGGTTTGACGCTGGTCAGGTGGATCTGCATCGCCATATCCACATCATCAAACTCACCGAGGGAAATCAGCTCCGGCTTACCGCCGATATAACTTATTTTGCCCTGTTCGATAAGCTTGTTGCGGTACGCGAGTTCCACATATTCCTCAGCCGGAACGGCGAAGGGCACTACATCCCCCGCCAGATATTCCATCGCCCCGGAATCCACCAGCCCCATAGTGACCGCCATCATATTGGCGATCTGCGCATTGTGACCACAGCAGTGTGCCGCGCCGGTCTGGTCATCCGCATCAGGGTGTTCAGCACAGATAATGGCATCCAGCTCACCGATCACCGCGACACTGCGTTTACTGCCTTTTCCGCCTTTCAGGCGGGCTTTGACCCCGGTGAGCGCCAGCTGATTACGGTAGCTGACACCCAGAGAATCAAATGCCGCTTCGACCTTCTTCGCTGTGCGGGTCTCTTTATAACCCAGCTCCGGCTCTGCCCAGATATTCTCTGCCAGTTTTTTAATGTCACCCTTGCGGGCGGCAATCGCTTCGCAGACTTTGGCTTTCAGTTGTTCTTTGGTCATTGTCATGCTGAATATTCCCCTCTGATCAGATAACGCCACTCCATGTGAGCGTCAGTTGGCCGATAAGTGCGGCAAATAAGAATGTCCCGGAGAATACCGCCAGTGACACCGGGATAATGCGCCATGAAATCGCTTTGAATTTATCGATATCTTTACCCAGTGAAAGACCCGCGAAGGCCAGTACTGTGGTACTGATAACCGCGATAGAGACTTTACCGGTCATGGCAATCATTTCTTTGTCATACGGGAACAGCGGTGAACACAGACCGGCGGCGATCAGGGAAACCCAGAAGATCACCGGCAGTTTGCCTAACGGCGGGATCATCGCGATCAGGTATGCCGCGAAGGACATACCGCCCAGCAGTGTCATCGCCAGCAGTGTATCGCTGAACACCTGCCCGAACTCACCACGGCCGTACATTGACCCGCCGACTGCATCGCCGAGCGCGGTAAAGAACACCACCAGAACCAGGATTATGGCTATTTCTGTCATCTTTTTCATGATTAGTTATCCTTATTCAGTATCCGCAGACGCCGTTGCACGTTTTCTTTTCAGTTTGTTGTACAGATAAGACGCAAACGGTAAGGAGAAGAAAATATAGATGTACAGACCTAACACAGAAGACATCAGGTTCGCGGAAGACGAGAACGCCTGAATATCCGCAGCCTGGTCAGGATAGAGTTCCAGCAGAGGGGCAACCGCCGCCGCCAGCATCGAGCCGCTGCCGACACCCGCACCCATTGCCAGAGCAAGCGGACTGAGAATGTCCAGACCGGCGATCACACTCGCGAGGATCCCCATCCAGACAGCACCGTACAGCGTACCGCAGATATACATTGCCATGACACCGCGGCCTTCCGGCGAACTTAAGCCGTATTTGGCTTCGATGATGGCGATGTTCGGCTCACGGCCGACAGAATAGGTGGCACCGACCGCTTCACGGCCCATACCTAACATAATCGCCAGCGGCAGACCCAGCATAATGGTACCGATAAAGTGGCCCACTTCCTGCAGAACCAGCGCACCACCGGCCTGAATGATTTTTTCCCAGGAGGCCCCGACGGAAGTACTCAGCTTGGCGATCAGGATCACCAGTGCCACACTCATGATAGAGGTCGCATGCGCCATGTTCTTTTCGTTGAGGATTTTAAATTTCGGAAAGCTGATAATACCACCCATCAGCATGGAGTAGAGCATCGGAAAAACCATCACCAGACTGATTTTAATTTGCCCTATCGCTTCCGCAAGAAGAATGATAAATAAGCTAACCAAAAGCAACTTACTATCTTTTAATATATCCATAGTGTTACCTTTATAGGAATTGTTATTGAGAATTACTCGTGTGTATTTATATAAAAAACGTACCCTTTCCATATTCATACTACCCGCGGGACTGTTTTCCTGACAATATTCCGAAAATTCCTCAGCCATGCCTTTTGGGCATGCCATAAATTAATAAATTAATATTTATTGATTAACCCTGTCCTGACTACTTATTTCGGGTTACTAATTAATAGATAATTCGTTAAATTTCAATGTGATATAAAATGCTATAATTTTGTGAAAAACATTATTCGATAAGTGATATTGGTTTTGATTAAAATAAAAAGAGAAATATTCAAATAAGACAATAATGTGAAGCGGCTCCTGTTTTTTTAATTTTCCGGTCCGCTGATTTTAATGAGAATGATTTTATATAATGATGAAAACCCCGTTTTAATACTGAATTTATTCAGGAGGTACCGGGATGAACATCTTATTACACCTTCCAATCACCGTTATGGCAAAATATTTGACTGGCAGTAAAAAATCACCATTGTAACGGATAACATGAATAAATCAGATGTAGATCACATTATTTTATCAATATGGACACAGGTCACAATATTGACTATTAACCCGGCCCTCAGCACAGAAATCCGGAAAACCGCGTTGTACTGAACGGGTTTCATCCGCTGGTATTCCTCCGGCAGGCTGTTTTTCACACAAACGCAGAAAACCCGGGTAAACACAGCAGAATTGATCGCTGAGTGCCTAATTGCGTTGCTTAATTGTTACCGGATTGTGGGTTTCTTTTTCTGTCCGTAAATCTGTTTCATCAGGTCTCAGAAATATTTTGCATTTGCTCACGCATAATTACTTAAAAAACACATCGGTATCAGAGTATACCCTCATGTAAACACCACGGATAATAAATAAATTTTTCTTAACTGTGATGCAGGCTGCAATATCCTAAATCACGGATAACGCCTTACATCTTAAGATGAGTATGCCGTGTGACTGACATCACCGTTGCTATAATTATAAATAAAATTGCATTATTTATTTTCGGCTGTAATCCATTTTTCTCCCTGATTAATTATTGCGATAAAACTAAACAATAAAACTAATCACTTTTGTATATGATTAAAATCAAACACTTTTTGTAAATAGTGATTATGTCCTGTGATGAGCATATTAAGATTGGGATTAGTGGTTAAATGCATGACCATTAGTTAACTAATTACATTTAATCACTATAAATATGACTTAATGTGACATATGAAAAAAGCAAACAGGAAATGACACCAAACAATCCGCTATTTTTTAGTCAGTTTCCGTGAAAGAGTTTTGTTCATATGCAATATATAATTTCATTTCTTACCCGGGTAATAATATTTAAATTTAAATGTTATCGCAATATAAAAAATAGCAGTATTTGCATGACAATTGACACTCTAATAAACAATTATGATAATACTGCGGTATTCAAAGAATATTGCTCAGAATTATTATTAAATTATCCCAGCTTGAGCCTCACGGGATTATTTATTTAATAATATAAATAAAACAGATTATTATTAAATATTGACGAATATCCCTGATAAAGGAAATAACATGAAACTTCAGAAAGTATTACTCTCAGTAGTTCTGGGATCTTTATTTGCTGCGGGTACTGCTATGGCAGAAGATCCTGTGCAACCACCAGAAGTAAAAAGCGGTCTCGGTACCGTGCATTTTAAAGGCTTCATTAATAACGTGCCTTGCTCTATCGACAGTAAATTCCTGGATCAGACAGTGGATTTCGGTGAAATCAGCCGTAACGAACTGACTACCGGTACTTACCGTACAGATAGCAAAACATTCAATATCGAACTGAAAAACTGTGATACCACCACGTATAAAACTGCGCAGATTCAATTCACTGTACCAACAGTTGAACTGAAAGACGGTACTGCAACATCTAAATATGTTGGTCTGGGTTCAATCCAGAATGCCGGTATCGCACTGACAGACAGCGGCGGTAAAGCTATCGAACTGGGTTCACGTTTCCCTGCTGAAAAATACACCCTAAACGGTGGCCGTGATCAAATCACTCCGCTGAACTTTGCAGCGTATGTAAAAGGTAACCAGTCTGCAGTTGCCGGTGAACAGGCTACTACCGGTCACTTCGATACCCCGGTTAACTTCCAGATTTTCTATCAATAACAGGATAGTTACTGAATAGTTCTTTTTAATATATGCAGTGGTCTGCAAGGACAGCTCCCGCCACTGCATAATAGATTAGCGGTGGCTGGCATATCTCATGAAGCTCAGAACAACAATTAAAATATTTACAGCTTCTGTGGTTGCAGCTATTCAGATAAATACCGCATTTGCTGAAGAAGCCATTAACTTTAATACATCATTTTTAGACTCAGACAGTCAGGAAATTGATTTTTCAAAATTCAGCCTGGCTAATTATGTTATGCCGGGTACTTATCTTCTGGCAACTAAACTCAATAATAATGTTATTACCAGTGATGAGAATATCCTTTTTTATATCCCGGAATATGATCCTGAAATAACAGTCCCCTGTATTACCCCTGAATTATTTGCACAACTTGCCATGAAAGAAGAGTGGCAGAATAAAGTCAGCTGGACAGCGCAGGATAAATTGCAGTGCCTTGATATCCGTACCATTCCTGATATGCAGGCAACGGGTGATATCGCGGATAATAAACTCAATATCCGGATCCCCCAGGCCTATATGGCCTACAGCGATCCGTCATGGGATCCGCCGGAGCGCTGGGATGACGGTATCGCCGGATTTTTATTCGACTATAACGCCACCGCCACGCACAGCAAATACCAGCCGGGCAGTGATAACGATAAAAGCAGCAAGACGGATGTAGTCAGCTACGGTGATACCGGCGTCAACCTCGGTGCATGGCGTGTGCATGCGGAATGGCAGGCGACCGGCGGCGACAGAGTGGAGCACTCAAAACGCTGGCGCTGGAACCAGATCTACGCTTACCGGGCACTCCGGGATCTCAGCGCCCGTCTGATATTCGGTGAACAGTATCTGACCTCAGAACTGTTTGAAAGCTTCCGCTACATCGGCATGAGCATGGAAACCGATGAAAATATGTTCCCGCCGCTGCTGCGCGGTTATGCGCCGGAAGTTGCCGGGGTTGCCCGCACCAACGCCACCGTAATCATCCGCCGGGGTGAACGTATCATTTATCAGGAGCAGGTCAGTAAAGGACCGTTCCGTATCCGTGATATGAACTACATCGGTGACGGTACACTGAATGTCACCATTAAAGAGCAGGATGGCAGCGAACAGCATTTCACCATCGAAACATCCCGCCTGTCGATGCTGACCCGTCCCGGCCAGTTCCTGTTTAAACTGGCGGCCGGTAAACCGCTGTCAGACGATCACAAAACCGAAGGCCCGGAATTCGGTACAGGGAGTTTTTCCCGGGGGATGAGCAACAACACCACGCTGTTCGGCGGCGTACTGGCGGCGACGGATTACCAGAACGTGTCTTTCGGGATAGGCCGAGATATCGCACCATTCGGGGTATTTTCCGCGAAAGTCTCCTATTCCCGGGCAAACATGGGTGATTTTGCAGATAAACAAAATAAAACCGGCGGCTCTTACAGCATCACCTATTCCAAAGAATTCGATGCCATTAACAGTCAGCTGACCTTCGCCGGTTACCGCTTCTCGGAGCGGGATTACATGACCATGAACCAGTTTGTCGATCTGCGTTACCGCGGCGGTAATACCGACAACAGCAAAGAGATGTATAACATCATCTTTAACAAGGTGTTCCCGTCTCTGCGCATGAACGTCTATCTGAACTACAGTCATCAGACATTCTGGAATAAAGCGAGCATCAATAACTACAGCATGACCCTCTCCCGCAACTTTGACCGGGGAGAGAAAAAGAACCTCAGCATGAGTATGTCAGCCTACCGGACAGAATCGGATTCAACAAAAGATAACGGCGTCTACGCCAGCCTCTCTGTTCCGCTTGATGATAATAAAGGCATGTTCAGCTACAGCGGCAGTTACAATAAGAACTCTCACAGTAATAACGTTAACTATTACACTGATATTGATAATTCGAGTAACTATTCACTGTCTGCCGGTGAAGGCGACGGCAAAGTCAACCTCGCCGGTTTCTATACCAATGAAGGGGGGAATAACTACCTTTCACTGAGCGGAACCTATATTCAGGACAACGTTCTTACGGTATCCGGTCAGTCACACGGCGGCTTTACCCTGACCCGTGAAGGTGCGGCATTCCACCGCAGCGGCAACAGTATGGCACCGCGCATTCTGGTGGATACCAGCGGAACATCAGATATTGATGTGCGCGGTACCGGCAAAGCAGTACGGACCAACGCCTTCGGGAAAGCGATTATCCCGACCGCGACGGCCTACTCACGCGGCCAGCTGTCTCTTGATCTCGATGCCATGCCGGATAATGCCGAAGCCCTGACATCCGTGCAGCAGGCAACACTGACCTCCGGTGCGATCGGTTACCGGAAATTTAATGTTGTCGAAGGCTATAAAATCATGGGTATTATTGCTATGAATGATAATACTCATCCGCCATTCGGCGCCTCTGTCATGAATGACAAAAATGCGGAGATCGGCATTGTGGCCGATAACGGATCGGCTTATCTGACCGGGATACAACCGGGCCAGAAGCTGACTGTAGCCTGGAACGGACAGACACAATGTACTGTCCGGATCCCGGAAATAAAGGATGATAACGTTCAGTTTAATATGCTGCTGCCATGCCGGTAAATCCGGCGGCACCGGTATGTATTTTACAGAATTAACAGATGAATCCGTAAGGAACCTTAACATGAGAAAAGTGACCACCTTATTCTGCGCCGCACTGACCACCCTGGCCGCCATTCCGGTAACCGCGGGAGCCGCCATCGCACTCGACAGAACCCGTGTTATTTATAACGAAGGTGATAAAGCTGTGCCGCTGACGGTCACCAATGAGCACCTCAGCAAACCGTATCTGGCGCAGTCCTGGATTGAGAACAGCACCGGACAGAAAATTACATCACCGGTATTTGTCACTCCGCCGGTGCAGCGGATTGAGCCTGACCGCAAAAGCCAGATTAAAGTGCAGCTCTCTCCGGAAGCCGCCTCATTACCGGCTGACCGCGAATCGGTCTTTTATCTGAACGTCCGTGAAATTCCGCCGGCCGTTGAGAAAAGCAACGTGCTGCAAATTGCCCTGCAAACCAAGATCAAACTGTTCTACCGCCCGAAAGCGATTCAGGTTCAGGAGCGGATGGAAAAAATCGCCGGTGCGGATGGCATCCGTCTGTCACAGAATGGCGGGCAGTACACCATTGAAAACACCACGCCGTACCATCTTTCAGTCACTCGTCTGGATGCCACCGGCGGAAAAGAAGTGAAATTTGAGCCGGTGATGGTATCACCAAAAGCCTCCGCGTCCTTCAGTGCTCCGGCGCTGGGTAATGCGCCGGTTGTTTATTACGTCAATGACTACGGTGATACCAAACCACTGAAATTCAGCTGTGCCGGCAGCAGCTGTACCGTGCAGTCAGACAGTAAATAATTAACAGGAGGAACCGCCGATGACACTGACCATGCTTTTCCGTACCGGCTGCGCGGCACTGTTGTGCCTGCCGCTGATGGTCTCCGGCGGTTCTTACACCTATATCGATGTGTATGTCCGGGGGGAGATATTTATCGCGCCCTGCAAAATTAATCAGGGCAATAATATCCTGATTGATTTCAAAGATGTCACCACCACCCGGATAGACAATGATAATTACCGTGAAAAACTGGATTACCGGATCGAGTGTCAGGATAACCGCGCCCGTGCCATGAAGCTGTATATTACCGGCACCCCTTCCTCCGTCGATTCGCGTTATCTTTCCACCAGCGTCAGTGACCTTGCGGTGAAATTCCTGGCGGATAACAAACTGATGCCGCTGAATGAAAAGATGACCATTCAGTATCCGGTACAACCCGAAATCATGGTGATTCTGGCAAAAAAACCGGCGGTAAAACTGCCTGCCGGTGAATTCAATGCCACGGCCACCATCCATATCGATTATGAATAAGGAATTGTGATGCGACATTTAATCACAGCTCTGATGCTGTCCTGTCTTGCTCTGCCGGTGTATGCCGGTACAGGAGTAGCACACAGTTCCGCCAATATCCGGATCACCGGAAGTCTTCAGCCGCCGCCGCCCTGTAAAGTGAATAACAACGAGGAAATCCTGGTCGATTTTCAGCGCATCCAGATAAAAATGCTGGAAAAGTCAGATATCCGCAAAGATGTGGATATCCCCTTTGTCTGTGAGCAGGACTCAGAGAATTTCAAATATTTCCTCACCGTTGACGGGCCGCGGGCACAGTTCAATAACAAACTGGTGAAAACCAACCAGAATAACGTGGGCTTTAATATTGAACTCGCCGGGGTGAAACTGGATTTGGGCAAAGCGCAGCTGGTGAGCAGCCGCCATCTGACATTAACCATTGTGCTGACCAAAAACCCTAACGGGGACGTCACGCCCGGCTCCTTCAGCGGCACCGGCACTGTAACGATGGAGTATTTCTGATGAACCGCCCTGCTGCTCTCAGTCTGTTATTCAGCGCCGCACTGACATTCTCTGCCGTCTTTATTCCGGCGGGGCACGCCGCCGATAACCTGCGAGTGATCGGCGAGCTGTACAATGACCCCTGCACGCTGTTACCGGAAAATAAAGATCTGGTGGTGGATTTCAGTGATGTTTCACTGCCGGATTTGTATGAGGGGGTTGAGGTCCGCAAATCATTCTCCCTGATCCTGTCTGACTGCGATATCACGGATATGAACCGGTTTAAGATTAAATTCACCGGGACCCCGGATATGCCGTCCTATCTGGCGCTGGATCCGTCCAGTGACGCAGGCGGGTTTGCCATCGGCGTGCGGATAGATAATATTCCGCTGATCCCGCTGAATCAGTTTTCCAACACCATTACCATTGCCGGAAACGGTGAGAACAACATCCGTTTTACCGCTTTTTTGCAGGTTGATCCGAAAGCAAAAACCGGTAAAACCATTAAGTACGGCGCGTTTAATTCCACCGCGTTTCTGACTATCGACTATTTCTGAGGTCGGTATGACCAAGATCCTCCGTTATCTCACTGTGCTGACCACTCTCCTTTTATTTGTGCTGCCTGCACAGGCAACACTGTACAGCTATATTACCCGCTCTGAAGGTAAACCGGCAGATATCGATTATTACTACCGGATTACTGCCTGGACTCCGCCGCCGGCGGGCAGCGTGCATCCTTGTGTGAAAGTCGGTCTGACAAAAAAATGCTACGCCAATATTAATCACCGCCACACAAACGCAGACCGGGGTGGGGTATCCTCCCGTAATAACAGCGAATTTGAGGGGCGCTGCCGGAATATGAACCTGATGACACTGCCGGATGCCACAGCTGTTTATAACTATATTTATAATAACTGTTTCGGCGGACTGCCGTTTGAGGGGCAGACCAATCACAAAGGTGACGCTATCCGTAACGAATGTGTGACCCTCTTTTTAACCAGCAGCCCGACCGGTGGTAACGGTTATATGTATCCGGATTCTGTCTGTGGCGTAGCTCCCCCGCCGGGCGGAATTTGCAGTTTTACGGCTGACTATCCGAGCGCCATTCTCGATCATGGCCGGATACCGGATAATGAAATTAACGGCAATCAGGCCAGTCAGTATCTGAGAATGAAATGCAGCAAAGATGCCACTGTCCGGATCTACTCCGTGAGTGATACGGAATCCCGGCTGAGACTAAAAAACAATCTCTACAGCAGACTGACACTGAACGGCTATCCGCTGAACTCATCCGGCGGTGGTGTACCGGTTTATGTACGCGGGGATTATGAAGCAAACGCACTGCTGAAAAGCACACTGGAAACCACCGGGCCGGTGGAAGCCGGGCCTTTTATCGGTAATATATCCATTGTTATGACCATTGACTGATCGTCTTTACACGCCGGTATTCCCGTACCGGCGCTTTTCCTCCTGCCGCCCTTTTCGTGTAGAATAGCCGTACTTTTCACCACCACCGCAGGGCTTCCATGAAGAATGTCGATTATAAATCACTGAGATTGCTCGATCTTATTATCAAAGAACAGGGATTCGAGAAAGCCTCAGCGAAACTCTTTATTACACAATCGGCAGTTTCCCAGCGGGTAAAACAGCTGGAAAATCAGGTCGGTTCCCTGCTGCTGACACGCACCGTGCCGCCGAAACCGACCGAACTCGGGCAAAAGCTGCTGGGTCTGCTTTATCATGTTGATTTAATTGAGCATGATGCCTTTGATAATGAAAGCGGCAACCATGTGGTCACCATCCCTATCTCCATTAACGCCGACTCCCTCGCGACCTGGTTTTTATCCGCTATCAAGCCGATCCTGGATGACCGCGCCATTCGTCTGGATATTAAGGTGGATGATGAGAGCCGGACACTCGACTATCTGCTCAAAGGGGAAGCGGTCGGGGCAATCAGTATGCAGCCGCTGCCTGCTGTCGGCGGAACCTGTGATTATCTGGGGGCGATGGATTATATTTTTGTCTCGAGCCCGGCCTTTGCGGAAAAATATTTCAGCAAAGGAGTGACCAAAGAGACCCTGCTGCGGGCGCCGGTGGTGTCATTTAACCATTCGTCAGATATGCACCATATCTTTTTACAGGAGTATTTCCGTTTAACGCCGGGAAGCCTGAACAGCCATATAGTGCCGTCATCAGAGGCCTATATTCAGCTGGTACTGCAAAACTCCGCCTGCTGTATGATTGCGGAACATCAGATTAAACATGAGCTTGAATCCGGACGGATGATCAATCTGGTACCGGAACTGGTGCAGCAAAAACAGCTTTACTGGCATCGTTACCAGCCGGAATCCGGCACATTACAGCGGATTTCAGAGGCGATTATTAATAATGCCAAAGATTATCTGACCCAATCCCCGGTGACCGCCTGAGCGGCGGCCACCACAGGATCTGACGGGGTTACAGAGACTGCCCGGCTGAGCCGAACAGACGCATCCGTTCTTCCACCCGCTCCGCGACCGGCTGCAATCCTTTCATAATCACTTTGCGCGGATCGTTGATATCATGCGCGCCCTGCTGTTCAAACTGCTCTTTCACGGACAGGCACCACGCATACATATTTTCCGTATTAACGTTGATCTTCGCCGTACCGAGTGAAATGGCTTTCTTCATGTCCTCGTCTGAAATACCGGTTCCGCCGTGCAGTACCAGCGGTACTTTCACCAGCTGCGCGATATGCTGCATTTCCGCAAAACCGAGCTTCGCCTTGCCTTTATACAGCCCGTGAGTCGAGCCGAGCGCCGCCGCCAGGCAATCCACCCCGGTTTCTTCCACCAGCTTCTGACACTCTGCCGGGTCCGCATAAATGACGTGAGAATTCACAATACCGTCCTCGCTGCCCGCGATGGTGCCCAGCTCGGCTTCCACAGACACACCACGGCGGTGCGCGTAAGTCACCAGGCGTTTGGTGATTGCCAGGTTTTCGGCAAACGGCATCTGTGAACCGTCGAACATCACAGAACTGAAACCGGCTTTAATTGCCGCTTCACAGGCTTCATAAGACTGGCCGTGATCCAGATGCAGTGCCACCGGCACATCTATTTCCAGAAACTCCATCGCATTCACCACAATATCGTGAATACATTTCAGCCCGAGCATATGTTTTATGGTTCCGCCGGAGACACCTAAAATAACCGGGGAACGCAGTTGCTGTGCAACTTTTAATACCGTTCCGGTCCACTCCAGGTTATTAATATTAAACTGGCCGACGGCGTACTGGCGTGCAAATGCACGATTGAGCATATTCTCCATCGAAACTAACATCGGATTTCCCCTTGTTGGCGTATAACTGTAATTTAATCAAAAACCAGAATTAATCAAAATCAGAATTTAATCAAAATAGTGTTTCAGATTTCTTTCGTATTTATTCACCGCATTATGGACATCCGCCAAATCCGGCATTGATTCGCGCACCCCTTTTTTCTCAATTGAGATGGCTGCTGACAGACTGGCAAATAAAATAATATTCTCAATATGCCAGTTATAATGAACTCCGTACGTAAATGCGCCGTGGAATATATCACCGGCTCCTGTTGTATCAATCGCATTACAGATAAATGCCGGTGATATTGTCAGCATTCCGTTTTGCAGATACGCACAGCCTTTCTCACCCAGCGTAATAAATGCCTCACCCCGGGCCAGTTTATTCAGTTCCGTTAATGCCGTTTTTAACTGAATATCGGTGGTGAATTTATCAATCTCAATCAGATCACGGGCAAAGTTTTCACTGGCGACCAGATAATCGGTATATTTCGCCAGATTTAAATTGCTTTCCCGCAGTGACCCCGCGTCCATCACGACGCGGGCATCAGGCAGACGGGTCAGAATATATTCACTCAGCTCCGGTTCATGACCATCAATTAATACCGTGATGACTTCCCCTTTATCCTCCTGTGTCAGGCGGGTAATCAGCTCATCAATTTTCAGTTTCTCTTCAAATGTCATACGCGGCGGAGAGACCAGCTTGCGCGTAATAATTGTCCGGGAACCATTTAACTGATTAACTAATACAGATGCCAGCGGTGTGATCATTTCATCGTTAAAAATAACGTAATCGGTATTCACACCCACATCATGAAACTCATCAATAATTTTCTGACCGTAGATATCGTGGTTGAGGTGTCCGGTAAAATAAATATCCTCTCCCCACAATCCCAGTAACCATGCCGCATTGGCACAGGGTCCGCCGCCGCTTTCAATAAAATCACCGGAGAAATTTTTGGTATTCTCCTCCGGCCAGCGGTTAAGAAAGAAGAACTGGTCGAAGCAGGATAAACCGACAGAAATTACTGCCATAACAACTCCTTAAAACCTTTCGTCAGTATCATATTTACTTATGTGCGCGGTCTTTTTCCATTAATTCGTCATAGCTCAGGGTATCCCCCACCACTTTGACTGATTTAAAGGCAAACGGCGCCAGTAATGCCAGAACCAGAACAAAACAAATCAGGTAAATCGCAATCTGACCGAAGTGGGTAAAGGCTTCACCGATAACAATGCCCCACACCGCGAAGTCAAAGTCTGCAAAGGTACTGTTTTCAAAGCCCAGGTTGCCCAGCGCCGGTAACAGCATGGCCGGTAAGAATGCGAGGAAAATACCGCCGATAAAGGAGGCGATAATACAGCCCTTTTTGCCGCCCAGTTTGTCCGCAAATACACCGGATGTACCGCCGCAGAAGAAGTGCGGCACCATGCCCGGGATAATCAGCGCCATACCCAGACCACCCAGCATCAGCATGCCGACAAGGCCGCCGATAAAGGAGCTGATAAAACCGATTACCACCGCAGTCGGGCTGAAGGTAAAGAAGACAGCACAGTCAACCGCCGGAATCGAGTTCGGGATCAGTTTCTGGCTGATACCCTGGAACGCAGGTACCAGGTCACCCAGGATTAAACGCACACCGCTGTAGACAATCGCCACACCCACCGCGAACTGCAGACCGGTCAGGATGGAGAAGATCACCATATTCTGCTCAGTGATGGTGCTGATATAAGCGGAACCGGCAACGATGCTGCACACCAGATAAATCACGACCATCACAATACCGGTTGTTACTGTGGTATCGCGCAGGAAGCCCCATTTTTCGGAGATCTCAGTATCCGCAAATGAGTTTTCTGCTTTACCGACTTTCGCCGCAATCCAGGCAGACAGGTAATAACCGAGGGAACCAAAGTGCCCCATGGCAATACCGCCGTCTTCAGTAACGCGCTTGGTATAACGCTGTCCGATTGCCGGTGAAATAGCTGACCAGGCACCCAGCAGGAAACCGCCGATAATAACCATTTCCCAGCCTTTGAAATTCGCGGCCTGTAATACTGCCGAGAATAAACAGGCTAAAAAGAAAGAGTGGTGGCCGGTTAAAAAGATATATTTATATTTGGTGAAACGGGCAATCGCCAGGTTGAAAATAAAGCCGAGTAATAAAATACTCATTGTCTCCACACCCAGTAATTTCTGGGCAACAGAAACAATCGCTTCGTTATTCGGAATAACCCCCCGGATATTAAAACCGGCTTCAATAATACCACCAAGCGGATTCAGGTTTGCCACGATAACACCGGCACCTGCACTCAGCATTAAATAACCGAGGATCGGTTTTAATGTCCCGGTTAATAATTTATTGACCGGTGACCGTAATGCCAGTAACCCCACCAGGGAGATAATCCCCATAAGAAAGGCAGGCTGACTGAATATCTCAGTCAGGAATGAGAGAATATAAGCCATAATTTAATTCCTGTAAAAAGAATGAACTATCAGGATTGACTCAGTTTCAGTAAAGCGTCTTTAATATCTTCCGCAATTTTGGCTTTATGCACATAACTGCGGATCACGGCAACTTCACACTGCGGCGGAAATTGTGATGCCAGCTCTTTAATCGTGACATACAGATCCGCTTTCTCACCCACGGCATTCGCAAAATCCACTGAAGCCACATCGGCTTTTATGCCCATCTCCTCACAAATTTTCTTCACGTTATTGGCGGCCATTAATGAGCTGCCGATACCATTGCCGCACACTGTTCTTATTTTAATCATGCTGTCCTCTCTATCGACGTCCGGATAAACTGTAAAATCTGTTCTTTGTTATTCTCTTTTACAAACTCAGTAATATTATTTTCAATCAGATCAGCCACGGTCTGAATCAGATGAATATGGGTATCTGAATCTGTCGCGCTGATAGCAATAATGACATTGACCGGATCAAACTCCTCATGATGAAATACCAGCGGTGTGCCGGTCACCACCACGGAGAACGCGGTTTTTAATGCCCCTTTTTCCGGTCTCGCATGGGGCATCGCCACCCCGGTATCCAGCACAATCACCGGGCCGAACTCATGATATACGCGGATCATTTCCTCAATATAATCAGGGGTACATGCGCCTGATTTTTGCAGCAACTCACCGGCATAGCGGATGCCCTCTTCCGGAGATGCAAAATTCTGATTCAGGGATAACAGCCCGCTCTCAAAATGAATATCCAAAACCGAACTCCTGATGTGATTTTTTCTTATTTTAAAGATGGCTTATTTACGCCTAAATAAATAGCGACGAAGATCACATTCCGGTTTTAAGAATGTGAAGCCGATCTCGTTTGCCTGAAATAACGCTTTATCGTGTAAAGCAAAAAATAATCCAGTTAATTCATATAATTACTTTTTACTGATAATTTCGCTGTTTTTATTTTCCGGGCTGAATATGTGGCCTGAGTCATATTTTCACTGGTGAAAATAAGATGTTCATCACATTTTTGAGGGTGTTGAGTCGTCACTTTGCGGGGCGGATCAAATTGAGGGGCAAAATTGATTTATTTTTAACCGGTGATAAAAAAAGAAGCCCGGCAACACTGTTTTCTGTGCCGGGCTTTTGTGCTGTTTTTGCTGATAAACGGATAATTACTGCATCGTCACCCAGAACGTCCCGGCACCGCTGATCGCCGTAAACCGCTGATGGAATGACACCATTTCCGCCTGCGGATTCAGGTCACTGAATGCCTGCGGATGGAAAAATGCAGCCAGTGCTTCGGCGGCAAAAATATTCAGCGGGCTGTTGTAGAAATTATGGTAAACCGCCATCACGTGCTGTGATTTCACCGCCTCCAGTGAGGCTAATCCCTGGCGGTTCATCAGCGCATTCATCACTTTTTGCGCCGGTTCTGCCGGTGCGCCGTACCCGAGCGTGACCGCCTCTGAACGGCGGTTATACTGTTTCCAGTCCGCACCGGTCAGCACATAGAACTGCGGGTTGAGATGCAGAATATTTTCAATGCTGCTTTCCGCGCCGTTTGCCGGCATCGTGTCGCGCACCAGGTTATCACCACCCGCAATCTCCGCCAGTTCGCCGAATCCGGTACGTCCGTATAAACGGCAGCAGTCATTGCCGAATAACCCGGCATTGCTTTCAATCAGCACGGACGGTTTTTGCTCCGGCAGACGCTGACGCAGTGCGGCCAGTTTAAGCCGGTAGTATTCCGAGAACTCCGCGGCGCGCCCTTCGGTTTCAAACAGTGTGCCGATAAGCTGAATACTTTTCGGGGTGTTTTCTGTCATGTCACTGCGGAAATCGATAAAAATCACCGGAATACCCGCCGCTTCCAGTTGCGGCAGCAGGTTCGTACTTTTCATCAGCCCGTAGGAGGATTTGTGCATCAGTACCGCATCCGGCGACAGTGCCAACAGGTTTTCCGTTGTAAAAGTACCGTCTTTGCTTTTCGGCAAAACCGGTAACCGCGCCAGTTCCGGCGCGGCCTCCAGATATGCTGCTTCCAGATCCGGCGCATAATGCGCCAGGGTATCACTCCATCCGCTGAGAGAGGAAAAATGGGTTTTCCCCGCCGCAATATCCACCGCCAGAATGTCACGGGCATCCGCAAGAAACAGCCGCTTGACCGGCGTATTCACCGCTACGGACCGTCCCTGTAAATCGGTGACAATTTGCGTCTGAGCACGGGCTCCCATGCTCAGCAGCAGCGTCATCATTACTATGAATATACGCATAAAACGGGTCTCAGAATGTCACCAGGTAATTCAGTGCAAATGTGCGGCCGCGACCTTTATAGCTGTATAAGTCCGGTGCGCCGTACGCCGGGCTGTACAGGATAGGTGCGCGCTGTCCCCACACGGTGGTGTAATCTTTATCCAGCAGATTTTCGACCGCAAAGCTGACTTTACCGACCGGTAACTGATAGCTGCCGAGGAAATCGACGGTGTTATATCCGTCCAGTTTCTCCCCGTCCGCATCGGTCAGGCTGAAGGATTGCTGGCTTTGCAGACGCAGTGTCCAGTCTGACGGCTCCCAGGCCACATACGCGGTGACTTTTGACGGACTGGCAAACTTCACGCTCCATTTTTCCCACTGATCGCCCGCTTTGGTCTCGGATTTGATCAGGTTGAAATTAGTCCCGACACGCCAGTCAGTATCTGCGATCGCGTAATCCGCCGCCCCTTCCACACCGTAGATCCGGCGTTTGTCATCTTTCAGGAAGATAGTCATATCTTTCTTATTGATGTCGTAACTGCTGTCAGACAGTGAATAGTACGCCGCCAGCTGGGTTTGCAGGCTGTCCCCGGTGTAACGCCAGCCCAGTTCGAAGGAGTTGACTTTGATACCTTTGACCCGCGTATCATTGATGTTCACACTGTTGAGCAGCGGATAATGACCACTGACCGGCGAACCGTAAGTGCCGGTGCCGTAGAATTTGGCGATATCCGGGATTTCAAAGCCCTGGGAGAAATTAAACCAGGTCTGTTGTGTGTCGGTCAGGTTGAGCAGCACCCCGGCATTAAATAACAGGTTGTTGTAATCCGTTTCCCCGCCCGGTACCGCATCCGCTGAAGTGGCTTTACCTTCCGCAATCAGCTGTTGCTGCTGATACCCGGTGAAATCATCCACTTTGTTTTTCGTGTACTGATAACGCATACCGCCGCTCAGGGTCACCAGCGGGTTGATGTCATAACTGCTTTGCAGAAACGCCGCCATCGTGGTGGTGGTATAGCCCGGATAACGCCCGGTATTGTAGGCGGAATCCAGGGTCAGTCCGTTACTTTCCTTCGCTTTCTGCAGATTAAAGAACTTCTGGTTGGCACTGAATTTTTCATGCTCGGCATCCGCGCCGTACGTCAGTGTCAGGTTATCCAGCGGCTTGCTGTTAAAGGTGACTTTACCGCCGTAGAAATCAGTTTTCTGCTCTGATGCGCTGATGCTGCTGACCACATAATCCGGCTTTTTACCGCCCAGCGCCGGGAACGGATAGAAGGTCTGGGTTTCATCACGGTAATACGCCTGCGCCACCAGATCCTGTCCCAGCAGGTCACTGTTGCTGTACTGCAGGTTCACCATATGGCGTTTGGTGCCGGGGATCCGGTCAGAATCCAGTTTGTCGCTGTTATGCGCAGTGTCTTTTCCCAGTACCGCCGCAAAATCTTTGCCCAGATCGATCCCGTGTTTGCCGTCAGATTCACTGTTGTAATACTGCGCCATCAGTTCCAGTGACTGATGGTCATCAATCGTCAGAGTTCCGGAGCCCATCACATCCAGGCGGTCAGAATACTGAAGCCCGGTCTGGGTGTTATCGATCAGGATTTCGCGGCCTTTGCCGTCATACCAGCCGCCGTAACGCTGATAAGCCACAGATAAGCGTCCGTAAGCCTGATCATTACCACCGCTGACTGCGGCAGCCACGTTTTCATCATGATCCGAACCGTTGCGGAACCCGCTTTTGCCGCCGATCTGAACCTCAACCTGTTTTTCTTCCTGACCTTTTTTGGTCACGATATTAATCAGACCACCGCTGCTGCCGCCACCGTACAGGGAGGTCGCACCGGAAATCACTTCAATATGATTGATATTGAACGGATCAATCGAATCCAGCTGACGGCTGTCACTGCGTGATGAATTCAGGCGCACACCGTCCACCATCACAATCATAGAGCGCCCGCGCATATTCATGCCGTAGTTTGTCCGCCCCTGGCCGCTGACACTCATCCCCGGGATCAGCTGCGCCAGGATATCTTTCAGCTCTTTGCCGCCTTCCGCCTGCTGCGCGATATCCGCATTATCAATGACCCAGGTGGTCTGGGCCATTTCAGAAACTGTCCGGTAGCTGCGCGAAGCAGAGACCACAATCGGTTCGCCGGAATCGGCAGAAGTTGCCGCCAGGACATCCGGTGTGATTAACAGGGTCAGGCAGGGTGTCAGAAGACAGAGAGAGCGGATGCGCATTGGTATCTTTCCTGTGGAGATCAAAAAAGTTCATTATCAGGCTGCTGATAATATTGACTGAGAATGATTATCACAAGAAGAAATATTCCCCGCTTGCTTTTTATATTTGATTTTCAGGGGGTGACTATTCACTGTGGTATAATCGGAACCGGATACTTCCCTCTTAACTCACTGATTTTCAGATAAGGAATCCCATGCGACCTGCGGACTATCTGCGGCTTACCCTGCTGGCGGCCATCTGGGGTGCCAGCTTTCTTTTTATGCGGGTGGCCTCCCCGCAGTTCGGCGCGGTTAACACGGCCTTTCTGCGTGTCTTTTTCGGCTGTGCCGGACTTCTGGTGATCCTCCTTATCATGCGCCGCACCTTCCGGTTTGACGGAAAATTAAAACCGGCATTATTACTGGGCGTGATTAACTCCGGCATTCCCTTTTTTATGTACTGTCTGGCCGCGCAGTGGCTGCCGGCCGGTTACTCCGCCATTCTCAACGCCACCACGCCGCTGATGGGGGCGCTGATCGGCTTTGCTTTCTTTGCCGAAACCCTGACCGCCCGCAAATGGCTGGGGGTGATGATGGGACTGGCCGGGATTGTGGTGATCACCACGGTCGGGGAAAGTCAGTCTTCCGCCCATTTATTATGGGGCGTGGCCGCCTGTCTGCTTGCCACCGCCTGTTACGGGCTGGCGGGATTCCTGACGCGGCGCTGGATCAGTGAAAAAGGCGGTCTGGATGCCCGTCTGGTTGCGTTCGGCAGCCAGCTCGGTGCCACGCTGTTCCTGCTGCCGTTTTTCGGTTTCAGTGTCACGACCGGCCCGGCGGTTAACTGGGCACAGCCGATGGTCTGGGGCAGTGTGATTGCGGTGGGGCTGCTCTGTACGGCAGTGGCGTATATTCTCTATTTCCGCCTGATTGCGGATATCGGCCCGATGCGCTCACTGACAGTGACCTTTCTGATCCCGCCGTTCGGTATTTTGTGGGGTTATCTTGTGCTTGATGAGACACTCAGCCCGAATTTCTTCCTCGGTGCGCTGATTGTCTGTGTGGCAGTCTGGCTGCTGGTCAGCCGGGGCAAACAGCCCGCAGCGGTAAAATAATTCACCGGGCGGCATCCGCCCGGATGCCGCCGTTTTGCCGGGATAACTTACACCGGCTCTGCCAGTCTCAGTATCACCGTATCCAGCAGTACCTGTGCGCCGCGTATCAGATCAGCATCTTCGGTATATTCAGCCGGGTTATGGCTGATTCCGTTCTTACTCGGCACAAAAATCATCGCTGCCGGCGCTATCCGCGCAATCATCTGCGCATCATGTCCGGCACCAGACGGCATACGACGGTATGCACTCCCGGCGGCTCTGGCCGCATTCTCCACACAGCTGACCAGGGTTTTATCAAACACCACCGGCTGAAAACGCGCCAACTGACGGGCTGAGACCGTAACCCCTTCCTGCTCTGATAACACCGCCAGATAATCGCGGATCTGCCCTTCCGCCCATTGCAGGCGCTCTTCGTCCGGGTCCCGCATATCAATGGTGAACGTTGCCGAGCCCGGGATCACGTTAACCGCATTCGGCTCAAAAGCAATCGTCCCCACCGTGGTTAATGTGGCCCCGTTTTTCTGAGAAATGCCTTCGCGCAGAAAGGTGATCAGCTTCGCTGCCGCATATCCGGCATCATGACGCAGCCGTGTCGGCGTGGTTCCGGCATGGTTTGCCGTGCCGGTGATGGTGATTTTCTGCCACGAGATACCCTGTAAGCTCTCCACCACCCCGATCTGTAATCCTTCCGCCTCCAGCACCGGTCCCTGCTCAATATGCAGTTCCAGATACTCGTGCGGCACAATGCTGCCCGGCACCATACTGCCCGCATAACCGGCGCGTTCCAGCTCATCACGCAGCACTGCACCGTCAGTGGCCACCGCATTCAGAGCATCTTCCAGCGGATAACCGCCCGCATACACCAGCGAGCCCATCATATCCGGATGAAAACGCACACCTTCTTCGTTAGTGAATGCCGCCACCGTGATCGGACGGGACGGCAGCACACCGGCTTCCCGGAAGGCCCGGACTACCGCCAGGCCGCTGAGCACGCCGTAGCAGCCATCCAGTGCCCCGGCGTTAATCACCGTATCGATATGTGACCCTATCATCAGCGGCGCGGTATCGCTGTTTCCGGAAACTGACGGCAGTGTGCCGAAAATGTTTCCGATCTGATCAATACGGATCACCAGATCCAGCGCTTTCATCCAGCTGACCACCAGGTCACGCCCCTGCTTTTCCGCATCGGTCAGCGCTGTCCGCGTCCGCCCGCCTTTTACCGGATCCGCCCCGGCATTTCCCAGTTCCTGCAAATGATTCAGTAAGGTCTTTCCGTCTATCTTCAGCCCACCGGATTTGTGATTCATGATCACCTCATTATTGTTATTGAATTACCAGTCCCGCGTTGCGATAAGCTCCTCCGGGTCCGCATCCTCAAAGCCGTATGCACGGGCAATCAGGTAAAAGGATTCGCCGATAGAATCCCGGGCAACGGTTTCAATCTCACTGCCTGCTTCATCAAACGCATCCTGCAAATCATTAAATTCCTCTGTCGCCTGCTGTGTCAGCACATACAGCGCCGCCAGGTCGTCCGGCGGATTGTTTTCCAGCACCTCACACAGACGCAGAAGAATCTCCTCTCCCTGCTTCACCAGATGGTCCGGGAAATAGCTGTCATCATACATATCGCCTAATAAACGGAGCTTCAGAACATCCGGATTGGTTACAGGCATTTTCATTCCCCCTGAAATAGTTACGCTAAGAACAAATTAATACAGAGAGACAACATATACCAGTTTCCGCGCCCGCCGGACATACCTGTTTTTCCGGCCTTCCTGTTTCCCGGAGCCCCGGGCAGTGATATAGTGCCGGGATAAAACCGGCGCACTGCCCGGCGGCTGTTTCCCGAACCGGAGATGATTTTGAAAAAACACCCAGAGGACGCCCCTTTCCGGCAGTCACCCGAGGATAATTGCAGATTCACTTTTATCGATCTTTTTGCCGGCATCGGCGGGATCCGCCTGCCCTTTCAGCAACAGGGCGGTCGTTGTGTGTTTACCTCTGAGTGGGATAAATTCGCCCAGCGCACCTATTTTGCCAATTTCGGTGAGATGCCTGACGGCGACATCACCAGGATCGCGGCAAAAGATATTCCGGATCACGATATTCTTCTCGGCGGTTTTCCGTGCCAGGCATTTTCACAGGCGGGTGCGCGTCAGGGGTTTAACGACACCCGCGGTACCATGTTCTTTGAAGTCCAGCGCATCATGACAGAGAAACGGCCGAAGGCGTTTCTGCTGGAGAACGTCAAACAGCTGCGTGGCCACGACGGCGGCCGGACATTACAGACTATCCTCGATATTCTGCGCGGACAGTATGAACAGACTGTGCCGGATAATATTCCGCTGAGTGAAGAGACCCGCAGCGCGCTGTCGCAAAAACTGAACTATTGGGTTGATTTCCGCGTGCTGCGTGCTGCCGATTTTGGTATTCCGCAGAACCGCGAGCGTATTTTTATTATCGGTTTTGACCGCGACCAGTTTCCGGATGCGGACTTTGACACCTTATTTTCCTGGCCGGAACCGACTCATCAGCCTACCTGTCTCGGTGATATTCTCCAGAGCAAAAAAGCGCTGGCGGAAGATGCGGTGCGCTATAAAAAAGATCGTTTTACCATCTCCGATAAATTATGGGCCGGCCATCAGAAACGCAAAAGAGAACATAAAGCCAGAGGTAACGGCTTCGGATATTGCCTGTTTAATAAAAACAGCGAATATACCAATACCCTGAGCGCCCGCTATTATAAAGACGGTTCTGAGATCCTGATTGACCAGTCGCGGGACGGTAAAAACCCGCGCAAACTCACCCCGCGTGAATGTGCGAACCTCCAGGGATTTCCGGAAAACTATATTACCGATTCTGTTTCCCAGGGGCAGATTTATAAACAATTCGGCAACTCCGTCTGTATGACTGTTGTCGAAGCCATAGCTGAACAACTCACGGCGGCATTAGTCCGGGCCGGTGCAATACCGCCGGTAAAATAATCTTCCGGCGGCGCGGCGCATATTTTCCCGGCGAAATAGGGTAATCTGGGCTTATTCCTGAAATCAGCGGCTGAAAATCCGATGGATGTACATGACAAAGAAACCCGCTCCCGGAATATGCGCGCCATCCGCAACCGGGACACCAGACCGGAGCATCATGTCAGAAAGCTGTTGCATCATAACGGCTTCCGTTTCCGGTTATATCCGGCAGATTTGCCCGGCAAACCCGATATATGGATGGCAAAATGGCGGACGGCTATCTTTATTCACGGCTGTTTCTGGCACATGCACGATTGTGACAAATTCCGGCTTCCCGCCACACGGACCGCATTCTGGCAAAAAAAATTATCAGAGAATAAAATCCGCGATGAAAAATATATCGCAGAACTGCACCGCATGGGGTTACGCACATTAATCATCTGGGAATGTGCCCTGACCGGGAAAACAAAATTATCTGACCCGATGCTGCTGACATTAATAAAAACCTGGCTGATAAGCAGTGCTGTTTCAGGCAGTATTACGGACTCCGGATTAACTATCACGCCAGGCTGATACCTTATGACACGCACCCAGCGCTTACTCACCTTATTACAGATCCTGAAAGAGAACCGTTATCCGGTCACGGCGGATTCCCTCGCCTCGCAATTACAAATCA
Organism: Morganella sp. EGD-HP17; assembly: GCF_000512315.2. Classification (NCBI taxonomy): domain Bacteria; kingdom Pseudomonadati; phylum Pseudomonadota; class Gammaproteobacteria; order Enterobacterales; family Morganellaceae; genus Morganella; species Morganella sp. EGD-HP17. The sequence continues at coordinate 5,869 of NZ_AZRH01000009.1, read as the reverse complement.
GTGTGCGTTCCGTTTACCGGGATATTGAAACCCTGCGCTGCCAGGGTGCTGAAATTACCGGTGAAGCCGGTCTCGGTTATCAGATGAAATCCGGATTACTGCTGCCGCCGATGATATTTGATGTCAATGAACTGGAAGCCTTAATTCTCGGGTTACGCTGGGTACAGAGTAATGCGGATGATGAGCTGAAAGCCTCCGCTGCCCGCGCGGCAAATAAAATCAACGCTGTGGTGGAACATGAATCCCGCGCCGTATTCAGTGACAGCACATTATTTGTGCCCGCCTCACAGCTGACACAGGTCGATAATATCATTGCCGGGGAATTGCGCCGCAGTCTGCGGGAAGAGCTGAAAATCAAACTGTGTTATCAGGATAAAGAGGCCCAGACCAGCAACCGGATTATCTGGCCGATTGCCATCGGTTATATGAAAGAGGTGCAGGTGCTGGCCGCCTGGTGTGAATTACGTCAGAGCTACCGGCACTTCCGGCTCGACAGAATTCAATCCTGTAAAATATTAACCGATAAACTGCCGTACCCGAAAAAATACCTGCTCGACCGCTGGCGTAAAGAAGTCCTCTGCATCCCTCCTGACAGATTCTGACACTCCCCTCACCTATGATGGTGCCTCAACACACTAAACAGGAGAGCATCATGAGCGGACTGACACTTTATACCAATGCAATGTCACGCGGGAATACCGTTGATTTATTTCTGAAAATTCTGGATGTACCGTATCAGCGCGTGGAACTGGATTATGGTGCGGATATGCATACCCCGGAATATCTGGCTATCAACCCGATGGGTAAAGTGCCGGCATTAACCGACGGCGACCGTGTTATCACTGAAACAGCCGCCATCTGCATGTATCTTGCCGATAAATTCATTGAAAAAGGCTTTGCACCGGCGGTTGATGCTCCGGAACGCGGCACCTATTACCGCTGGTTCCTGTTCACCGCCGGTCCGGTTGAAGCCGCTTTCACCGCCAAAGAAATGGGTCTGGTTCTGACAGAAGAAGAACAGAAAATGTCAGGGTTCGGCTCCTTTGACCGCGTAATGGCCTGCCTGGAAACCGGATTAGCTGATGCAGCACCGTATTTATGCGGTAAAACCATGACCGCCGTTGATGTTTACATCGGCTATTTCCTGATGTTCCTGGCCAAACATGACTTAATTGCTATCTCTCCGGCCATGAAAGCGTATTTAGACAGCCTGACGTTAAACCCGGCATTTGCCGCGGCCTTCTCCGGAGAATAACAGCAACCCTCCCTGCCATAAGGCGGATGCAAAAATACAGCATCCGCCATTTATGCACTTTCTTTTACCATTTATCCGCAGTACAGTTTCCTTATTAATATCTTTACGGTAACTCACCGGCAGAGGAAATAATGATAATGAATACCCTGAAAATAATTGCATTCCCGGTTCTGCTTTTTATTTCGGCTTCCGGTTTTGCACAAACAGTTACTGCCTGGGGGGATACATTATCTGACGCAGAAGCCAAAATAGCCCGCCAGGCAGAAAAAGCCGGTAGCGGATATCAGATAACCAGCGCCAGAGTCGGCTGGGTTACTTATGTTACAGCCACACTGACACCATTACCGGAAAATACACGCAATATTTCACCTGACGAAAACCAAACTCAGAATAATGCGTTACCACAAACGGAGAATACCCGTAACCACTGGCTGACAGAAAAATAAATATACCGGTAAATATCCTTTCAGGATGTAACTGTGACAGATGCGCTGCATCCCCGTTAAATAAATAAAAATAGCAGTAAAGATAAAAAATCGTTAAACAGATGCATTGCAATGCTTACTGCTATCACATCACCACTTCATTATTCCCTTCAAAAATACGTATTTTAAACCACGTCAAAAAATACAATAAAACCCGCATTTCATTGTTATTAATCTGCCGGTAAAAACAAAATTTCCCCGGGGAATAAATACAGCGATAAATACGGACTTCAGGCCCTGAAAAGCATAAGAAACCGGATTCCGCTCCGCCACAGTAAGGAATGTTGCTGAACGCTATATAAAAAGCCAATAACGCCGGGAAAAACACGTCATACGGTAAACATCAGACAAATGATCTGCCAAATCTGAAAAGAAAAGTGTAAGTATTTGTGTGAAAAGTATCACACTTTTACGAGCGCGATCCGGAAAACCCGAGCCATGATTTTCCCTTCTTTTCATTTCAGCCAAAATGACGGGTTACAATATAACAAATTGAATAATATGCAAAAGATAGAAAACAATAAACGCAATACAAGGATTTTTACTTACTCAGCCAATATGTAAAAGATCGCTAAAACCGATCAATAATCAATTGATGATAGTTTTTACCTATCATAAGTGAAATATCGATCGTTAATAACAATTTTTTATGTTTTCACATGTCTTGTATATTTCATTACCAGATGGTAATTATTTATACGCAGCAGACGGGTAACTGCAATTAATATTATTACATCCGGATTTGTAATAATTTATTACAGGATATTACGATTTTTGTTTTTGCGTTAATTAATATTTCTCCCTGCTGAATCAGCACCGCTGTCATATAAGTAAACACATCACACCTGAATCCTGTTATGGCCCGGGGAGTGGAATCTATTATGAAAAATAATCAGATATTACTGCATGATGTAGGCGCACTGATCCGAAAGTTACGTAAAGAAAAAAGAATGAGCGGCGTTGATCTTGGCGCGGAACTGGGAATCAGCCAGCAACAGATCTCCCGCTATGAAAATGCCACGAGTGAAATATCAGTCTCAACACTCATTAATATACTTGCTGTATTTAATATAACACCCGCTGAATTTTTTACCCGTATCTCTGATACGAAACATGATTTTTTCAGCAAATACACCACCGGGAACTGGTAAATACCAGCCAATTAGTCCGTTAATTATTGTTGTTATGCATCAGGAAGATACATCCTGTTTCCTGCCTCACATCAATAATAATGATAATAAAAATATCTTATTTACATAATTTTTATGTGCTTTTGGAAAATAAAAATTATGAAAAGGAATGTTATGAATATTAACCTGTTTATCAGGGGATATCAGCGATCCCCTAATTCTGGCTATACCGCCCTCTCACTGCGTGGCTCGTTAGCAGCGGCCGGGCTTCTCAGCCTGAGTACTGCGGTCTGTTTACAGACAGCACAAGCTGCGGATATCGGCAGCCAGAGCGGTACCAATATTACGGTTAACGACGGTGACCGGATCACCGGCGATACCGGCGATGCATCCGGAAACCGCTATGGTGTCCTGAACTCCTATAACAACGGTGCCGGAACCATCAATCTCGGCAATAACGTGACTGTGAATGTGACAGATACGGACAAATACGCCAAAGGCGTGGTTATTCAGGGAAATAACAGTGTATTAAACGCCAATGGCTTATCCGTGAACGTAACCGGTAAAAGTGCTATCGGTGTTGACCTGTCCGGTAAAAAAGCAGAGGCCAATCTGGGAACCGGCAGTACGATTAAAACCAACGGTACCGGAAGCTATGGTATCCGTATCGACGGCCTGAACGGCACCGCATCCAATGGCCCCGCCTATTTTACTGCCACTAATCTGACTATCGATGCACAGGGTTCAAGTGCATACGGCATGAATATCCAGAGAAACTCCATTGTTGATCTGGGTACTGACAGCAAAATTATGACCAACGGCGATAACGCCCACGGTATCTGGAGCTTTGGTGACATCAAAGCAGATGCCCTGACAATTATCGCCCGCGGAAGCAATGCCAACGCGCTGGAAGTTCGCGGCGGAACCGCCAATATCGGTGCCGGCAGCCATATGTATTCTGAACTGGGCGGTGGTCTGGTCACCAACGGCTCAGGTACGACCATTAACTTTACCGGTACGGCGGATAACCGTAATACTATTTTCTCCGGTGGTTCTTACGGTGCGTCTGCTCAGTTTTCCGGTGCTAAAATCAACCTGGCAAACACCGATATTACGATTGACCGCAACGGAAGCCTGGGTCTGGGACTGTGGGCGCTGGGCGGCGGTGTCATGACCGGTGATAATATCTCGGTAACAGGTGCCGCAGGCACCCGTGGTGTCTATGCCATGACCAACAGCCAGATTGATCTGACCGGCGACCTGACCATTAATATGGCAACCGCAGATCAGATAGCCATTGCCACCCAGCACAATGACGGCTATGCCGCCAGCCGGATTAATGCAACGGGCAAAATGCTGATCAACGGCGGTATTCAGTCACGGGGCGGCCTGATCAATGTGGATATGGCTTCCGGCTCACAGTGGACCGGGAACGCTTACAGCGATAACGTCAACGGCGGCCTGCTGAATGTCACCATGGACAACAGCCGCTGGAATGTCACGGATGATTCCAACCTCGATAATCTGGTACTGAATAATACCACCGTCGATTTATCGCACAGATTATCCGACACCGGTTACTCAACGCTGAGTATCGCCAACCTCAGCGGCAACGGCGCATTCACGCTGCGGACTGATATTGTCGGTGACGGTGATGGTGTCAACAACGCCGGTGACAAACTGGTGGTAACCGGTACCAGCGCCGGTGATTATTCATTAACAGTCTTAAACCGCGGCAGCCTGGCCACAACCGGGAATGAAATTCTGACCGTTGTGGAAACCGCAGACGGCGCAGCCAGCTTTACTTCAACGTCTGAAGTCGAATTAGGCGGCTATCTGTATGACGTGCGCAAGAACGGCAATAACTGGGAACTGTACTCATCAGGTGCCTATATTCCGCCGCCGGTAGTCCCGGATCCTGATCCGGAACCAGAGCCGGAACCGGAAAAACCAAAACCACCGATCACCACCACAGCGGATGCAGGCGGTAACTTCCTGAACGTGGGCTATCTGATTAACTACGCAGAGACCCAGACACTGATGCAGCGCATGGGTGATCTGCGTCAGAACGGCGGGGATAATAATGCATGGCTGAGAGGCTTCGGCGGTAAATTCAACTCCTTTGCCGGCGGCAAAATGAGCGGATTTGACATGACCTACGGCGGTACACAGCTGGGCTTTGATAAACGTATCTCACCGGACACACCGCTGTATATCGGTACCTTTGCGGGCTTAACGCAGGGCTCACCGGACTATCGCGGCGGGGACGGCACTGTCCGTTCATACCATCTGGGACTTTACACCACCTATATGGCGGATAACGGTTTCTATGTTGACGGTATTGCCAAGGTTTCCTGCCTGAAAAATAAATTCAGCGTGTCGGACAGCCAGAACAATAATGTCAGCGGCAACGGCAGCTCAACGGGGGTCAGTTTATCAGCAGAAGCAGGCCGGAAGTTCAGCCTGAACCAGACCGGTAATGGATTCTATATCGAACCGCAGGCACAGCTGACCTACAGCCATCAGGACTCAACCGGTATTCACGCCAGCAACGGCCTGAAAATCGACCTCGGCAGCTATGATTCCACCATCGGACGCGCCGGTACACTGATCGGCTATGAAACCACCACCGGTGACAGCCAGATCAACGTTTACCTGAAAACCGGTTTTGTCAGAGAGTTTCAGGGCAACACCGACTATAAACTGAACGGCTCCCGCGAAGCACACAGCTTCAAAGGAAACTGGTGGAACAACGGACTGGGCATCAGCGCCAATATCAGCAAAAAACATACCCTGTATGCAGAAGCTGACAGCTCAACCGGCAACCGGTTTGATCAGTACCAGATTAACGGCGGATACCGTTTCAGCTTTTAATCTGTGAGATGCTGTAAGTAAAAAGACGAAGAGGGATCTTCGTCTTTTTTTGCTTTCAGGGAGGTCTGGTTTACAGCAGATATCAATGCGGTAAATATAATCAATATTCTCTTGAAATCATTTTT
>NZ_AZRH01000008.1:0-197450 GCF_000512315.2 Morganella sp. EGD-HP17 | reverse complement strand
ACCCGATGATATGCAAAAATTTACTCAAATATTAAAAGCAAAGAATATTCGATTTAGAGAAATGAATAACGTGTGTGCTGCTCATACCTCTTATATTGACAATATTCTTGATCAATTGATGGAATTTACTGCGCCATTATCAGCCACACAAGGAAAAATAGCCTTAGTCTCAGGCTATACAGGGCAATTAATTTCTCAAAAAGAACTTCAACATCCATCATATTGGGCTCAGCAACTACGCAATACAGTTATGTATCAAGATGCTATACAAACGTTAGTCAATCATGGCGTTACCCATGCTATGGAATTAGGACCAACTTCTGTATTAAGTGATCTTGGTGAACGTGAAGGCATTACTGAGATTAGTTGGATACCAACTGCCAGAATGGGAGTTGATGAAATTCAGATGAAACAACAGGCTGCAACAGCCCTATTTATTGCAGGCTATGATTTATCATGGCAGTCACTGTTTAAAACTCAAGGAAGTTATATACCATTACCTCTCTATCCCTTTGAAAAACAATATTATTGGTATGAAAAAAAGGATAGTGAAAAATATCAACCACAAAAAAGCACATTTGATTTACCTATTAGCCAAGGTCGTGAAACGGCATTAAAAGCGCTTACAACACTCGATCTTCCTCGTTTAAACTCATTTAATTCAACACTTACCACTTTGCATAATTATTATGTCGATAAAATGATATGCTCGTGTTTAGGCCATGAGTTGAATACCCCCATGTCTGTAATCGATATTATGCGAGCAGGACGCATTTTACCCCGCTATTATCAATTATTAGTACGTTTATTAGAGGCCTGTGTTGAGGATGGATATTATATTTACCAACAGATAAATCAGCACAACTACTATAAAAAAATAAAATCTATTTCTAGTGATAAATTACCATTATTATTCCATCAATTACAGTTAGATAGCGAAGGTCTTCAATCTATTCCTGACACCGTCAAACGAGCAGGAGAGCAACTCTACGATATGATGACAGGCGTGATTGAACCTGTTTCAGTGATCTTTCCTGAAGGTGCATCTCAAGGTGTTGAAGTTCTCTATCAAGATTTTAGTTTTGGTCGTTATTTTAACCAAATTGCTGCCGCGGTACTTAAAGGATTACTTTCTCACTACCAGCCCACTGTGGCTAAGCCTTTGCGAATTATTGAAGTCGGTGGTGGCACGGGAGGAACCACCTCTTGGCTGCTACCTATTTTATCAACCATACAACATGTTGAATACGAATTTACCGATATTTCACCTATCTTCACCCGACGTGCCGCACAAAAATTTAGTCAATATTCATTTGTTAACTATCGAGAGTTCAATTTACAACAATCCCCTGAAATACAAGGTTTTCAATCTGATTATTATGACATTATTATTGCTGCTAATGTTATTCATGCCACTCAACATATTGGAGATACATTAACCGCTCTTCGTACTTTACTGCGTTCCAATGGTCATTTGCTTATGCGCGAAATAACCAAACAAGCTCGCTTATTTGATTTTGTTTTTGGCCCACTGGTGTTACCCCTCCATGATGAAAAGATCCGTAAAGGAAAACTATTTTTATCACCAGAATTATGGCATCAACAGTGTCGCTTAGCAGGATTTCAACATATTCGCTGGTTACCTGATGCATTACCAGAAACCAAAGATATGTGTGAACACATTATTCTCGCCAGTGTTTCGACAGAAAACGATCACTTTGATCAAGAGTTACCTAGTGACACTAAGATACAACAAAGTTCACACTACCAATGGCAATTAACACCTTGTGTGGAACAAGGTCTTATCAAGCCAACATTAATATTTAACCATCAACAAATATTGCCTTCTGAAATCACAGCTATTTTATCCGCTATTGGATGTCTTTCTGAACAGGGTGAAAATCAATTAATCATTGCCAACCTTGCAGATCCTTTAATTATCGCCGAGCAGATCCGCCAAATATTACTGTCATCGTCTAATGGGTTTGTTGTTATCACGCAACAAGCCTGGGCATTAACTGCCATAGAAACGGTTAATCCAGCACAACGCAGTATTCGAAGTTTATTAAAAACCATTCAAAAAGAATATAGCTCAAGGTTAATTGCCATTGTTGATTTAGGTATAAATGCCTCATGGTCTGAATTAGTTCCCGCTTTTATACAAATAGAACAAGGTAATAATGAAATTATTGTTCGTAACCATTGCTGCTACTTACCACAATTAACCCCACTGCCCTCATCTTCTACGATCATAGCGCAGAACATCATGGTATCTCCGCGCTGGCATATTATTACTGGTGGTTTTGGAGGCTTAGGTCGAATTACAGCAAGTTGGTTAGTAAGGCAAGGTGCTAAACGTATCGCTATATTGGCACCACGAGCTGATAGCAGCGCATTAGATTGGATGAATAACTTACAGAAATCTAACCAGCTAGAAATAAAATGGCTAACATGTGATTGTCGTGATAACGCTCAATGTCATGCAGCACTCACTCAGCTTGAAAATGAAGGTGGCATTGAGGGGCTTATACACAGTGCAGGTATTTTGGATGATGCTCTTATGACACAACTCACCCCTGAGCGTATGTCTGACGTATTTTCTGTTAAAGCGATATCTGCCAAACAATTTTGTGATGCTTTAGAAAAAACAGATGCCAGTTACCTTATTTTATACTCCTCTGCCGCTGCAACTATAGGCTCTGAAGGACAAGCAGCTCATTCCCTCGCTTGTGGATATTTAGATGGACTAGCTGAATATGCACGTCGCAATATCAAGGGATTAACCGTCATTTCTATCGCTTGGGGGGCATGGCAAAGTGTTGGCTTTGTGGCAGAAAAACAACTCCATGATAAATTACAACACAAAGGTATGAGTACGCTTACTACTGAGGAAGGACTGGCACATTTAGATGCTTGTCTGCTAGATAATACCTCTTGTCGCCTTGCAATGCGCTTAGCAACTCCACCTTTAATGACACAAAAAACGCCTTTATTTCATCAGACTAATCATAATGATATAAATTATGATAATCATGAACTTAATCACACACGCCAGCTTTGCGAAACCCCAACTCAAACGGATCAAACAGAGCCGGTAAGCCCTAACAGGGTTGATTATCGCGTTGGTGATAACTTAGAGCAGTGGCTAACAGCATGTATCAAACAACTGTTGCGTCTTGGTGATGAACATATTGATACTCACATTGAACTATTCCAATTAGGACTAGATTCACTCTCTTTCCTCGACCTCAGTGCGGAAATTAAGAAACAGTTTGCGGTCAATATTGACGCTGAACAATCTTATGATGATATGACTATTGCTGGTTTAGCCTCAGTTATTCGAACCGCAGCACCTGAGAAATTTACTGTGACAGAAGCCCCCCATAATCAAGACAATATTTCCCACACAATGGAGTCAGAACGATATGTCCCATTTCCATTAACACCAATTCAACACGCCTATTGGATCGGACGTAAAAACCTCTTTAACTACGGAGGTGTTGCTTGCCATGCGATTTTTGAATGGGATTGTCAACGCCAGATATGGGAGCCGGCCTCACTTGAAAAAGCTTGGAATAAGGTTATTCAGCGTCATGATATGTTGAGAATGATCATAGATGATGATGGACAACAACGTATCTTAAAAGAAGTTCCTTATTTTCATTTTATTCAACATGACCTAACAAATTTAACCCAACAAGAGCAACAAGAGAGCCTAACACAGATAAGGGAAGCTCTTTCTTATCGGGTATTACCGACTGAGTCATGGCCATTATTTGAAGTTGAAATTTCTTGGCTAAATAATGATTGTTACAGATTACATATCAATCTAGATTTACTGCAGTTTGATACTATGAGCTTTAAAATTCTGTTTGATGATCTATATAACGCCTATTCAGGACAAGAATTAATACCACAAACATTTACCTTCCGCGACTACTGCTTAAAAAATCAAACAAATCGTAACAGTGATGAGTGGAAAATGGCATGGTGTTACTGGCAAGATCTATTATCTGATTTACCTTCTGCCCCATATTTACCGATAAAGAATGCATCCATTACCGAACAACCTCGCTTTACGACTTTCCAACATCATGTTTCTATAGCGCAATGGGACAAATTAAAACAGAGGTGGAAAAAGCATGGTATTACACCATCAGCAGGGCTTTTAACACTTTTTGCTTTAGTTTTAGGTCGCTGGACAAAATACCCTGCCTTTACACTAAACTTAACTTTCTTTAATCGTCAACCATGGCATCCAGATGTTACACAACTTATTGGTGATTTTACCTCTGTACTCCCTATAGATATTTATCTAGATAACGACTGTACATTAAATGAGTCAATGGCAAAGATACAGCGCAGACTTTGGCAACATTTAAGTAAGTCCCAAGTAAATGGTGTAGAGATTTTACGCGAATGGGGACGCTATAAAGGGGATAGTAGCCAATCGCTGTTACCTATTGTATTTACTAGCATGTTAGGTATGACACTAGATGGTGACAATATTGATGAAGCATTAAATCAGCTTTTCGGTCAACCCGTATATAGCTTCGCGCAAACACCTCAAGTTTGGTTAGATCACCAAGTAATGGAAGGAAAAGAGGGACTAACATTAAACTGGTTCTGCATGGATGACATCTTTGCCGACGGTTTATTAACAATGATGTTCTCTGATTATCAAAGCTTGATCACTCAATTATGCCAAGATGAAGATAATAATCAATCAGTTGATAAGATTATTGCACAACTCCCTTCATATCAACATTTAGCAATAGATAATCACTTCCAATCACGCTATCAACAACTCGAGCAAACATTGGAAAATCATCCGCAAATCAAACGTGCTCATGTTATGGTAAAAGACGATACGAAAGTAGAGTCTCCTCTACAATTACTGTTTGAAGCCTCTTCTGATATTCCACTATCCGTTATTAAACAGCCCAATTGGTTACCTAATTTACTTTCGCCATCAGCTTCACTCAGTGACATTATTGAAAAGAGTTGGCAACGATTTGAGGAACGAGCACGGTATGGCATATGTCACACACTGTATCGAAATACTCTTTTTACCGAGCTAAACACACCAATCACCCTAGCTGAAATAGTGACTCGTTTAAAAGCAAAGCCTCAGTATGAGAGGCTACTTAATCAGTGGCTAGATTTATTATGCCTGCATCACTTATTAACCAAAGAGGGTGATCAGTTTTATGCCACAACACAGTTTATTGACTTATGTTTATCTGCCCCAGTATTTCAACAACCTGTTAATGATTGGGAATATGTACTTTGGGATTACCTTGAGCAATCACTAACCCAACATGAATTACTCTTTAGTGGTAAGGTTTCTCCTCTTTCACTACTTTTTAATTCAGATGAAATTACCACAGCACTATACGCCAAACACCCTGCACTAAATTATTTAAATCAATGTGCAAAAGATATTGTTAGTGCAATGGTTGGTGCAACATCTTCACTCAATATTTTAGAAATAGGGGCAGGAACAGGAGCTACCACTCAAGGTATAGTCGCAGTACTTAAGAATACGCATTACTCATACACCTTTACTGATATATCACATTACTTCCTTGATAAAGCGCGAAAAAAATTTACTGCTGTAGGAGAAATGCGCTATCAACTCTTTGATATTAATGCACCAATACAATTTTCTCATCATCCAGATAATGGCTATGATCTGATCATTGCATCTAATGTATTACATGATGCATCACATATCGGCCACGCACTAAAACGGATTAGAAGCCTGTTAAAACCTCAAGGCTATTTATTATTTATCGAAGCAACCGAGTGTCAAAGTGCTATGCAAATGGCGACTGTTGGCTTTATTGAGGGATTAAGTGCATATCAAGATAAGCGTATATTGACGAATAAAGCGATGCTTGATAGTGAAAGTTGGCATGATATTTTAATCAATACTGGTTTTGAAACTATTGGTCAATGGCCCCAAACAGATTCCTCATCTTTGCGACAAACACTCTTTTTAGCCTCTCCCACTCGTGGAGGAAAACCTTATTTAGGTAAATTACGTGATTATTTATCTCATTCTCTTGATCAGAATATCGACTCTCTTGAGTTGTTCCAATGTGAAAATATTGAAGCAACCCTTAATGGCATAGCAGCATCATCCGCTCAAGAACTAAATGAACAGATACAACCTGTTACAATACCTGATGTACCAACCAATATGATTAATGAAGTCATTGCATTATGGTCTGAGTTATTAGGTCGTGAGGTCAATAGCACAAATGATTTCTTCCGTTCTGGAGGAGATAGTTTGATTGCAACCAAAATGATCAGCCAATTACATCAACGGGGATATCCGGCAACATTACAACAGATTTTTACCTATCCATGCTTAGCCGATTTTTGTGCTCATTTAGAGCAGGAAAAGCAATCACAACGAGAGTACTCCTCTTTGATACCTCTAAGCGCTGTATCTGCTCCAAAACCTTACCACTACTTTATGGTGCATGCTTCTGATGGTGATCCCGGTGTTTACCTACCTCTTGCTGAGTCGTTAAATAATACAGTGTGGGGATTAACAGTTACAGATGCTTCAAAACTAACTGATTTGGATACATTGTTATCATTACATTTATCTAGCATAAAAACAGCACAGCAGACTGGCCCTTATATTCTTATTGGTTGGTCATATGGCGCTTTTATTGCCAGTTACCTTGCAGAACAACTCTCGCAACAAAATCAGTCCGTATTATTAGTATTAATAGATCCCGTCTATCGACATGATTTTATTAAATTTTGCCATGATGACTTAGATAGTTCATCAGATGAAAATAAGCAGCTTGCATGCACTAAAAGGCTTATGTCATTCCTACCTGAAAGTGACCTACCATTATCTGATGATATCGCCTGTTTATGGCTGGAAGCCACCAACCACCCAACAGAATGGACATCACCTGAAAAAGAGTGGTACCAACGATTACCGCCACATACCCAACATCACTATTTTTCAGGGGAGCACTGGTCAATACTGCAAGATCGCGCTACCAGCACACATCTGGCCGAAATCATTGATCAGTGGGTGCAACAAAAACTTTCTAATAACGGATATCCATCCGAAGGAGGTAATTAATGAAACCGACAAAAAAAGTGGTGATTGTAGGCAGTAAATTTGGAGAGGTTTATCTCAATGCATTTATACAACCTCAAGACAAATGGCATCTTATTGGCCTTTTTTCCAAAGGTAGCACTCGTTCTCGAGAATTATCTAAAGCATTCGGTATTCCACTTTTTACTCGATTTGATCAACTACCTGAAAAAATAGATCTAGCTTGTATTGTTGTGCGATCAGCCATTGTTGGTGGCGAAGGTAGCCAACTTGCGCAAGCATTTTTACAACGGGGGATCTCGGTTGTACAAGAGCATCCTGTACATCCTGATGAAATTACCAGACTACAATCATTAGCAGAAAAAATGCATTGCCACTATATCGTTAACAGCCTCTATCCATATAATAAAGCAGGACGTTTATGGATAGAAAACACACAGAAGATATATCAGCAAATACAACAACGACCAGTGTGGGGACAAATTATTACAAGCAGGCAATTAATTTATTCCGCCTTAGATATATATTGCCAAGCAATGAAATTACACCCTAATGATATTACAGTCACATTAGAAAAAGATAATACCCCGCTACAATTTCTACGGCTATCCACCCCTACTGGTGATTTGCTTTTATGCCTACAAAAACATTTGTCATCTAACGATCCTGATCAGCATAGCCTCGTGATGCATCATATGATATTAGGCTGGCCAGCTGGTTATTTAACTCTCGCTGGAAGCTATGGGCCAGTAGAATGGAATAATGCGCTTTATATTCATCATCACCAAGATAGTAAAAAAGCCATGTATCAATCTCCTGCCACGATGGAGCTTGATGAACCACTGTTTCATTCATTTCATACTCCACCAAATAGTTGGCAGGATGTGATGGAATGTGAAGCACCAGAAGCTATTAATTACTTACTGGCAGAGATAGATAAATGCTGGCAATTACCTAATGATAAAAAACCAATGATTTTACAACCCCATTACCAATTAGCTTTATCTCAATTATGGATAAAAACATTGCAAACAGCGGGTAAAGCCATTGATGGCACAATTGCGCCATTTAAGCGAATGAACTTCACCAAAAGTAGTGGACGGAGAAAATAATGAGAAAACAATCTCCCGAATATATTACTCCTTTAAATGAGCAAAATGTAAATAAAGACAATGCGAACCTATTGGTTTGCCCATTTGCTGGTGCCAGTAATAGTGCATTTAACTCGTGGAGATCTACCGATATTTCAGGGTTAAATTGTCAATTAGTTAATTACTCTGGCCATGGTTGCAGATTTAAAGAACCAGCCTTTAATGATATTGGATTATTAGCCAATGAATTAATAACAATAATAAAGAAATTTTATCCACCACGGCATAATTCATTATTACTTTGTGGTCACAGTATGGGGGCCCAAGTTGCCTTTGAAACTGCTATTCAATTAGAAAAAAATGGCTGGGAATTATCTGGACTAATATTATCAGGCTGCCAAGCTCCTCATATTCAAGCAAGGAGATTACTGAGTGATTTAAATGATGATGACTTTATTCAACAATTAATTGCCATTGGTGGATGTGATGCTGAATTAATCAAGCAGCCACAGTTGTTAAAACAGTTTATGCCATTATTACGTGCTGATTTCCTTGCTACCGAGCGTTATTTTTTTCAAAAAAGCACTAAACGGATTTTTCATACCCCTGTTTTATTAATGTATGGTAGTCATGATAGTGAAGCTGATAAAAGCGAAGTTGAAGCATGGCAAGATTGGATAGATAAGCATTGTATTATTAATTGCATCGCTGGAGATCACTTTTATCCAATTACACGTCCAAATACTTTTTGTCGTTTTATTATTGATTTTTATCACCAAATTTATCAATGATTAAATTGATTAGGTAATATATATGAATAAAAAAATAGATACTTTGCCACTAAACTTTCGTATTTTAATAAAATCAGCCCCACTCCCTCTGATTAGTGGCATTATTATGGCAATAATCTCAACAATGCTAAGTTTAGCACCATTATGGATCATCTATAAAATCAGCCAGATTTGTTTTTCACCATCACCTAATATTCAACAAATAAATAATCTAGTTTATATCACTGTGATTATTTTAATTTTACGTTGGGGATTAATGGCAATAAGTCATATTGCCTCACATAGGGGCGCTTTTTATATTCAGCATCAATTACAACTCGCAATAGCTAAAAAAATCAGTAAAGTACCATTATCATTTTTTGCTCAATATGGCAGTGGAAATCTGCGACGTATTATCAATGATGATATAAAAAGTTTAGAAGGTTTTTTCGCACATATGCTACCTGATCTCGTCTCAGCCATAGTGACTCCCTTTATCGCCATTATATTACTTTTTTATGTGAATTGGCCTCTTGCCCTATTATCTCTAACCCCATTACCCATTGCTTTTATGGCTCAACTTCTCATGTTGCGTCGAGCCAATAAACAAACCAATGAGTGGATGAATATTCAGAAAAAAATTGCTAATGAAATAGGAGAATATATTAAAGGAATACGAGAAATAAAAGCGTTTAACTTAACCTCCCATACTTTTGGTAAATTATCTCAATCTATCAATTCCTCTGTTAAATGGATAAAAAATAATGTCAAAGCTAGTACAGGCTCTTGGATGGTATTTAGTGGGATATTAACAGCGAACCTCGTTATTATAGCACCGGTAGGTGGGTGGATGTATTTAAATCAACACATTGATTTATCTACTTATATTTTATTTTTAATGACATCCCCCCTCGTACTTGCGCCGTTATTACGACTAACATTTGTGCTAGGAGAACAAGCTCAACGAAAACAAATCTTAAAACATATCAGTATGATCCTTGAACTTTCAGAGCATAAACAACATGATAAACATTTTACTCTCCCTAAAAATAGCGATATTACTTTTAAAGATGTCTGTTTGGATCATGGTGATAAAACGATATTAGAGAAAATTAGTTTTAATGCTCAAGCGGGTACAACAACTGCAATTGTAGGCCACAGTGGTGCAGGAAAATCCTCATTATTAAAACTAATTCCCCGTTTTTATGATTGTACTTCTGGCCAAATAAAAATAGGTCAATATGATATCAACTACTGGCCAGAAATTGATTTACTTTCTCAAATAAGTGTTGTTTTTCAAGATGTATATCTATTTCATGGAACTATTTTAGAAAATTTACTCATAGCAAATCCTAATGCCTTATTTGAGGATATTATCAAAGCAACTAAAGCAGCCAATATTCATCATGTTATTGAAAAACTCCCAGCAGGGTATAATACATTAATTGGTGAACAAGGAAATAAACTTTCAGGTGGAGAGAAACAGCGATTATCAATTGCAAGAGCACTATTAAAAAACTCTCCAATCCTACTTCTCGATGAAATTACTGCCAATGTTGATGCTGAAAATGAAATTTTGATCTATCGCGCATTAAAGAGTCTATGCCAGAATCGGACTGTTATTATGATCACTCATAACCTACATACTATTATTAACGCAGATAAAATTATTGTGCTTGATAATGGAAAGATTATTGATACAGGTACACACACCCATTTATTAAACCAATGCCCAACCTATAAAAAATTATGGAATGAATATAGTCACACTATTCATTGGCAATTAATCCAGGAGAATAATAATGATTAAAGAATTAATTAAATCAGGTTATTTGCTTTCTAATAAAAAAGATAAAGATTTAATGGTGGGTCTATGCCTTGCCGTAGTTGAAGGTCTTTTTGCTACTATTCCGTATATTCTACTCTATTTTTTATTAATTGATCTTTTTGCCAATAAAATCACACTAGCTCAGTTATTTTATTACTTTTTATCAATACTCTTATCTATTGTTCTGCGTATTGTCATTGGTACTTATAGTATGCCAATGATTTTTATTGGTGCTTATAAAATGATGGGACAAGCCCGTCTAAGAATAGCCGATCATTTACGAAAAATCCCGATTGGCTGGTTTTCTTCTCAACGCAGTGGCGATCTTGCATCACGGCTTACTGCTGATTTAGAGATCATTGAAAATATCTGGTCACATTTCTTAGGAATGTTTATCAGTACCTTAGCGATGCCTGTTTTTCTCTCACTATTCTTAGTATGGGTAGATTGGCAACTCACTTTAATTATATTATTTTCTATTCCAATCGCTCTGTTCGCATTATCCATAAGCCATAAAATAATGTTAAAAGCTGCACAACAGGCAGCTGATGCTAATGCCAATGTACAATCCGAATTACTCGATTATATCCAAGGAATTATGGTTATTCGTAGTTTTGGGCGACTTGGTCCTGCATGGAAAAAACTAAAAGCAGCCTTAGAAACACAAAATAAGACCCAAATAGTTCTCGATTCCAAGCCTGCCCCTTGGATTGCACTTTATGGTTTTATTCTTGAATCAGGTTTTATTTTATTGATGATAATAGGAACAAGCCGTTTAATTAGTGGCTCACTTTCTCCTTCTCAATTCGTTTTTTTCCTTGTATTAGCACTCCCAATTTATCGACAATTCTTTGATTTAGGATTATCCAGTATGTTGTTAAATTATGCACAAAAATCATTACAACGCATAGAAGAAGTAATGAAAGTGGTTCCACTTTCTGAGCCTAAATATACTCAATTACCAATAAGAACAGATATCTATTTTAACAATGTAAGCTTTGTTTATCCTTATAATAGTCAATTAACATTAGATAATATATCTTGCTGTTTTCCTGAAAAAAGCTTTACTGCTATTGTTGGCCCTAGTGGCTCAGGGAAAAGCACTTTACTACAGCTTATTTCTCGTCTATGGGATGTTAACCAAGGTGAAATATTGCTAGATGATATTAATATTAACCAAATAAATTCTGATAAACTCTGTTCATATGTATCTTCTGTTTATCAAGATGTCGTTTTATTTTCAGGAACAATTAAAGATAATATTTTAATGGGAAAAACAGATGCTCACGATGATGAAATAATAACTGCAGCTAAATTAGCTAATGCACATGAGTTTATTATACAAAAACCACAAAATTATGATACTCCTATTGGTTACGGTGGTATGTTACTCTCAGGTGGAGAACGTCAACGTCTTTCTCTTGCTAGAACTTTATTAAAAAATGCACCAATTTTACTGATCGACGAAGCAACATCGAGTATCGATTGTTCATCAGAAGTATTAATTCAACAAGCTTTATCATTGTTATCAAAAGATAAGACAATCATTATGATTGCTCATCGATTAAATAGCATTAAAAATGCCGATAACATTATCGTAATGGAAAATGGAAAAATAGCAGAACAAGGAAAACATGCTGAGTTACTTGCAAAAAATGGCTTATATGCACATTTATGGTTACAACAGAAAGCGTTATGCTAATAGCCAAATACAATGAGTAATAGCAACTTATTTATAGATAATGAGGTGCATATCTGGATTGGTAATCTAAAAACGATGCCATGTTTAAGTAAAGCTAAATCCAGAATGCACATCTTAAATAACGATGAAATTTCATCGTTATTCGACTACCCTTTTATAAAACAACGAAATATTTTTTTGCTATCAAGAGTCATGTTACGCGATATTTTATCATTTTATTTAAAAATCTCACCAGAAGATGTAAGATTTTCAAAAAATGAGTACGGGAAACCATTTATTTTAAACGAATCAAAGGAAAGCATTTACTTCAATTTATCACATTCAAATAATTGTGTTGCTCTCGCTATTTCAAATACATCATCAGTTGGTGTTGATATTGAATATTTCAACCGTGATATAGAAATAAATAGCATTATAGATTATTATTTCTCAAAAAAAGAAAAAAAATATCTATCTTATTTTGACGAGACTCAAAAAAAACATAATTTCTATAAGATGTGGACATTAAAAGAAGCCTATATTAAGTCAAGAGGCATTGGATTATCAGAAGAAATCATTAAGAATTTAGATTTTTATATAAAGAGAGATCAATTTGATAAATTATATTTTATAGAACAGCATTACTCTGCTCATCTTTCATATATTACCAAATCAATATTAGATAGCTATAAAATATCCATAATCACATATCACCATCCATTTAACTATAAATTCTTAACATGGGGTGATATTAAAAACAACCTGCCACATCATTTATTATAGTTATACGACCACAATGAAATTATATATTAACAGTTAGTTTTAAGTATTATTTGACTGACTATAGGTCATATAAAAGATATGACAATCCAATTCATATATTCACACCAAAACACGAATAAATTATAAAAAACCATCAATATATTAGCACTCATATAAATAAGGAAAAATTATGTTTAACAATAAAACAAAAAATACTATTATTAAAAATAAATCCGATTGGTTAACCATACCTGAAGCTGTATACCTAGCCAACCAGAAAAAAACAGAGAAACAATTAACCGACAGCGACATTTATCGCCATGCGCTATCTGGAAACATTTATTTATCTATATACTTTCAATCTCCAATTATATTAAGGAAAGTTACAAAAATTAAGAATAAAATTAAATTGAAAAAAATAGGAAACTCTCTCACAGATCGTTTATGCTATCTTGATACACATTGTTTCATTTAAAATATAAATTATACCACACTCACTCAAGATAAATATATTCATTCTAAAAAATGGGTCATTGATACCACTCTGATCGGGTATGAATTCGTAACAATTCAACACTTACTGGCACACTCAATCAATATACCACCACCAATCACAGGTAATCAATGTATTAATTATGGCATTTCAGTTTTATTATCAAGAACTCTATTTCAAGCGTTTGAGAAAATAACATGGAAAGAACGAATTAGCCAACAAATAATCCAATTACCTGAAGAACTAAAATCTGAGGTTTATAACAACATTACATCGAATGAAACTCATAAATCCAGTGACAAAGAATATTTCCCTATTTATAAATTACCACAAGATTCCTGTTTTGTAATTCGCCTGACTGAACTACAAAAGCTGATGAATGCCTATGTAAATAATAAACACACTCCAACATCGACACGCATATCCAGCCCTTTATCTCGTCTTTTCTGGCTTTCATGTAAACATAATGAAGTCATCAGTCCATTAATAGGAAAACCTTACAAGCTTTTATCCATTTTCGAACAATGGGCATCTACCGAAGGTATTACTGACAAATTCAGCGGCGATACACTGAAAACAGCACTTGAACGCGGTTCTCCCACTTCAGTGCCTTATTGATTTAACTCACCATTATACTGAAATACGTATTAAGAACTCAAAAACTCTTAATACGGGCTTACGTGCTTTCTTCTTCACCTTCACTTATGCTTTTTTATCTTCTCCAACCCCACTCTACACTGGAGAAAATCATGACATCACATCAGTTATTACGCCTGAAACAGGTCGAAGAAAAAACCGGTCTGAAACGCTCGCAAATCTATCTGTATATGAAAGAGGCCACTTTTCCCCGTTCAATAAAGGTTGGCCCTGCCAGCGTAGCCTGGCTCGAATCTGAAATTGATGAATGGATCAACCTCAAATTAGCCAACCGCTGAAGTTGTAAGTATCCCGGAAAAACGAACCATTAACTTTAACAGATATGTCGATTTCAGCTTTTCATTCACACCAGGCTGTCAGGTTGGATTGTATTCTATTGACGAAACCTGTCAGCTTAAGTCTGAGCTGATACAGTCATGCTACGATCTAATGTGTCTGGCAGATGTACATAAAATGATAGGTGCAGCAGTATTCTGCGCTATTTAATGAGCCCTATCCGGAATACGGAAAGAAACCCGGAGCGGTATATTCAACTATGTCGAGATGTTTTATAACAGTAAGCGTTAGCATAGCTTGCGTGTTCTTATATCACCAACGCAATATAAACATCAATATTATCAATTAGTAACCAGTGTTTTTATCGCTCACATTAATTCAAAATCAAATTAAGACTGACCTTCAGGTAAGGAAAAAACATAGAGTTTAAAAAGATAACTTGATCATCTTCACATTTTATAAAACTTCAATTTGAAGTTTTACTCCATTTAATGTCTTATATTGGAGTTATGTTTTAAATTGAAATCTCACTTATAACCACCACAAGAGTGAATGCATATGAAAATAATAAATAAAATACCTTATCTCTTTTTCACCATAATACTGTCTTCACCAATATTCTCATCGACCAGCTTTGCTGACAAACTCCCTGACCTTCCTGTGGCATTAAAAAATGGAACCGGAGTAATTAGCCAAAACATTATTTACATAGGTTTAGGTAGTACAGGAAACTCATGGTATAAACTTGATCTTAATGAAAATAAAAAATGGGAAAAAATAGCTGATTTCCCGGGTACGCCAAGAGACCAGGCTATAGCAATTAATTTAAATAATGATATTTATATATTTGGCGGAGCGGGAAAAGAAAATATTGAGAGTGAAACAATAAGCTCATTAACAGATGTTTATCGTTATTCACCAAGTGAAGACAAATGGAGAAAAATAAACACCAGCTCGCCTTATGGCTTGGTTGGTCATGCAGGAGTTAGTATCAGCACCAATAAAGCCATCATTCTCGGAGGAGTAAACAAGCAAATATTTGATAAATATTTCATTGATTTAAATAATACTAAAAACAATTCACCCATGAAAAATAAAGTTATTAATGATTACTTTAACAAACCTATAGAAAGCTATTTTTTTAATAGAGTAATACTGACTTATAATGCAGATAATAATCAATGGAATTCATTAGGTACTATTCCTTTTAATGGAACTGCGGGTTCTTCATTAGTAAAAAATAACAATACAATAACCTTGATTAACGGCGAATTAAAACCCGGGTTACGTACCAGTGAAATACAAACGGCTCTATTAGAAAATAATCAACTACAGTGGAATACTACTGTACAGAAACTTCCTCCACCATCACCTGAGCAGCAGCAAGATGGCTTAGCTGGTGCATTTGCAGGTTATAGCGCTCATACTTTACTTGTTGCTGGTGGTACTAACTTTCCGGGCTCTCAGGCTAAGTATTCACAGAAACATTATTTTGCACATCAGGATTTAGATAAAAAATGGCACAAAGAAATTTATGGGTTGATTGATGATCAATGGAAAGTAATTGGTGAACTGCCGATCCCTCTTGGTTATGGAATCACTATTGAGCATGGTAATTCACTATATTTAATCGGTGGTGAAACTACAAAAGGTGAGGCAGTTAATTCTGTAATCACTTTAACAATAAAAGATAAAGATCTAATTATTAACTAAACCAATCACATATATAAATTATAATAATCAACCAAGAACTCTATATTAAATTTATGGCATCCTATCCACTCAGGTAAAAATTATGCTTAATAATAAAATCTTGCTGGCATGTTGTACTTTTTTCATATCACTTCAATTAAATGCGACTACACTAGACTTTCGTCATGAATATTCAGATTCATCGAGAATAAATAAAGACCGCATTGCGTTTATTCATTCATTTTCAAATGGCATAGGTTTTTATATTGATGCCAGTATAAAATCAGGTGGTGTTGATGGTGAAAAAGATAAAGTATTTAGTGATGTTGTTAATAATGCCATCGAAATGGGGCTGAGTTACAATCATAAGATAAATAATAATATAACGTTACAACCAGGCTTAATATTCGAAACAGTTACGGACACATCAATTTACAAACCTTATTTAAAGGCACAATATAATTTTGATAATGGTTTATATATTGCTGGTCGTTATCGTTTTGATTATGCCAGAAAAACAAAACAAGGTGTTGACGACGAGAAAACAAATCGCTTTGATACTTTTATTGGTTATAAATATAGTAAATACAAAGTTGAATATGACTATACACAAATGTATAGCGATGCTATAAAACATGATAATAAGAAACGTAATTATGAACATAATGTCTTTTTTTCTTACCAATTGAATGACACATTTACTCCTTATATTGAAGTTGGAAATGTTGCAGTGAGACCGACCAGTGACGCCCGTCAAACCCGGTATCGCTTAGGATTACAATTCCACTTTTAAGTCCTCTATAACATAATACCAAACCTTGTAGTGAATAATCACCCCATTATTCACTACATTATTTTATATGTTTATCAACCAATTAAATGCAACACTCTATTATTTGATCTCCTTCACAAATTACACCTTTCTCAATTGAGAAATTACACTCCATAAAATAATATCAAATGGAGTTACATTTCAAAAAAGAATGGTGAATTCAAAATGGCATTAATTGAAAAAATGACTAAGGATATTCAACAAAAAGGAGGGCTGATCGTTTCTTGTCAGCCTGTCGATAATAGCCCTATGGATAAGCCAGAAATTGTGGCAGCAATGGCCCGGGCTGCTGTAAATGCAGGTGCCGTAGCAGTACGAATTGAGGGGATAGATAATTTAAAAGCAACCCGCCCCCTTATTGATGTACCAATTATCGGTATTGTTAAACGTGATTTACCGGATAGTCCGGTCAGGATCACGCCTTGGTTAAGTGATGCAGAAGCATTAGCGACAGAAGGTGCCGATATTATCGCTTTTGATGGTACGGATCGTGTACGTCCAGTTCCAATTAATGAGTTACTGGCTTGCATACACCACCTTAATAAATTAGCGATGGCAGATTGCTCCACATTTAATGAGGGAATGCATTGCCGGAAATTAGGAGCAGAATTTATTGGTTCAACAATGTCGGGCTACACAGGTGGCGAAATACCGAAATTACCTGATTTACAATTAGTCACTGCATTGGCTGAAAATGGGTGTCGTGTAATAGCCGAAGGCCGTTATAACACCCCAATAATTGCAGCAAGAGCCATACAAGCCGGAGCCTGGGCTGTCACTGTTGGTTCCGCATTAACCCGACTTGAACATGTTTGTGGTTGGTTTACTCATGCGCTCAAGTTACAGCAGGAGTTAGTTAAATGAATATATTAGCAATTGATATTGGAGGAACAAAGATTTCGGCTGCATTAATCAGCCGGGATAATCAACTTACACAGCATACTCAAATTACAACCCCTGCAAGTGCATCACCAACTCAGCTCTATGAAGCGCTGGCCGCGATAACAACACCACTAAAAGCACATGCAGATGGTGTCGCCGTAGCCTCTACAGGGATCATCTGTGATGGTGTATTAACGGCATTAAACCCCGATAATCTGGGGGGATTAAAAAATTTCCCGTTGAAAAAAATACTCTCTGCATTAACGGATCTGCCTTGCTGGTTACTCAATGATGCTCAGGCTGCTGCATGGGCTGAATATGATTACCGCCATGAAAATATCTCTGATATGGCATTTGTTACAGTATCGACAGGTGTTGGTGGCGGCTTGATTCAGCAAGGACAATTACAGGCAGGAAAACGAGGTATTGCAGGCCATCTTGGCCATACCATTGCTGATCCTCATGGCCCTCTTTGCGGCTGTGGTCGTTATGGATGTGTCGAAGCTATCGCTTCCGGCCGTGCCATTGCTTCACAAGCTGTAAATGAACTTGCAGGGAAAGATGCGAAAGCTATTTTTGCTGCCTATCACCAGGGAAGCCTTCAGGCGAAGACAATAATTGAAAACTCAGCAAATACTATAGCTAATTTAGTTGCTGATATTAAAGCAACA
Source organism: Morganella sp. EGD-HP17 (assembly GCF_000512315.2). NCBI lineage: Bacteria > Pseudomonadati > Pseudomonadota > Gammaproteobacteria > Enterobacterales > Morganellaceae > Morganella > Morganella sp. EGD-HP17. The sequence continues at coordinate 178,725 of NZ_AZRH01000008.1, read as the reverse complement.
ATAGATGCCGACTGTGTTGTTCTTGGTGGAAGTATCGGGTTAGCAAACGGATATATTGAGCTCGTTCAAACAGCTATCAGACAACAACCGGAGGCATTACAGGTGCCTATTTTAGCAGCTCACTATCATCATGATGCCGGACTTTGGGGTGCGGCTCTCTGGGCCAGAGTAAACTAAAAAACTGTCGTACTTCTTACCTTTTACCTTACATATGGCAGGACTAAAAAAATGCAACTACATGATTTTGGTTTCGTTAATTATGCAGTGCTGTTTGGTTATTTAGCAGCAATGCTACTCGTTGGTGTTTATTTCTCTAAACGCCAGAAAACAGCAGATGATTATTTTCGTGCCGGGGGACGGGTTCCCGGTTGGGCTGCCGGCGTTTCTGTCTTTGCAACTACATTAAGCTCAATTACCTTTATGTCTATTCCGGCGAAAGCTTATACCTCTGATTGGACTTTTATTATTGGCCAATATTTAGCGATCGCCATTTTGCCATTAGTATTTTATTTCTACATCCCTTTCTTTAGAAAATTAAAAATCACCTCTGCTTATGAATATTTAGAAGCCCGTTTTGATATACGAAGTCGTTTATTCGCCAGCCTGTCATTTATGTTATTTCATATTGGTCGAATTGCAATTATCACTTATTTGACCGTACTCGCATTACGTCCTTTCATAGGGATAGATCCGATTATATTAGTTGTACTGATTAGCCTGTTATGTATTATTTATACATGGATGGGAGGGATTGAAGGTGTTATTTGGACTGATGTCATTCAGGGATTATTACTTTCAGGTGGTGCTGTTTTAATCTTTATCATGATCTGTTTTAAAGTTGATGGAGGAATTAGTGAGATTTTTACCACAACAGCACAAGCTGATAAATTTTTCCCAGAAGCACAGTTACGCTGGAGCTGGACTGACAGTACTATTCCTGTATTAATGATTGGTTTTTTATTTGCCAATATTCAACAATTTACTGCAAGCCAAGATGTTGTCCAGCGCTACATTGTGACTGATTCTATCGAACAGACTAAACGTACTTTAATCACAAATGCTAAATTAGTTGCTGTTATTCCTGTTTTCTTTTTTGCCATTGGTTCAGCCCTGTTTGTGTATTACAAACAAAATCCAGGTTTGTTACCTGACGGTTTTAATACCGGGGGTATCTTACCCTTATTTATTGTTACAGAAATGCCAGTGGGTATTTCCGGGCTAATCATTGCAGCTATCTTTGCCGCTGCTCAATCGAGCATTTCCAGTAGCTTAAACAGTATTTCAAGTTGCTTTAATTCTGATATCTATATTCGCTTAAGTAAAGTTGAACGACGTTCAGAACAAAAAATGAAAGTCGCCAGATTAGTTATAATTATTGCTGGAGTATTCAGTAGCTTAGCAACAATTTGGTTGGTTTTATCTGACGAATCTGAAATATGGGATGCTTTTAACAGCTTAATCGGTTTAATGGGTGGTCCTATGACCGGACTATTTATGTTAGGTATTTTTGTTAAACGTGCTAATGCAGGTAGTGCGGTCGCAGGCATTATAGTAAGTATCATTGCTGTATTAGCAGCCCGTTATGGCAGTGACCTTAACTTTTTCTTCTATGGTGTAATTGGTGCTATGTCAGTAGTTATTGTTGGTACAATTACTGCGCCATTTTTCTCCGCAGCAAAACAAATTTCATTGGATGATAGTGAAATATCCGGGAACTAACAGGAGGTATCTATGTTATTTGGTCATATATCTGACGTGGCAATAATGCCTGAAATGAATTTGGTATTACGTAATATAATTGAAAAGGCACTCGCACTCGATCCATTATCTTTAGAACCCGGAAGCTATCCTATTGATGATAATGATGTATTTATGAACGTAATGTCATTTGAAACACAATCCCGGGAACAAAAATGTGCAGAATTACATCATCGCTACATTGATATACAAATATTACTATCCGGTGAAGAAGTTATAGATTATGGCGTTCGTCATTCAGCTAAAAATGCCACTGTTTATCATAAAGATGATGACTATCAACTCACTGATACTATTGAAAATAGTCAAACATTATCTTTAACCCCCTCTATGTTTGCTGTTTTTATGCCTTACGAGCCCCATAGACCCGGAATAGCTTCAGAACAAGGAAATAGTATCCTAAAAAAAGCCGTGATTAAGGTAAACTCTGCCCTGCTGGAAAATTAATTTTTGCCGATTCAGTTAAACGCTTTATTCTAAAATATCAGAAATTTTCACTTTGATATCAATGGAATAAAGCGTTTTGCCATTATCACATAATTATCAGAGCAAGGCTTTTTTTAACCCGCCAGAATTGGTACTCTTGTTAGCAGAATTCCACTCCCTTTGAACTTCAGCAAACAAGGATAATTTTCATGACAAAACAGTCAGTTACCAGACTGAAGCCAGGTAAAATACTCGACACACTGGGGGCAATGAAAAATAGCCTGACGCGAGTATCACAGCGTATTGCTGAATATATCCTGTTTCATCCTGTTGAAGTCACTCAGCTTTCCATCGCACAACTTTCCCGGGCGACTAAAGCTGGCGAAGCAACTGTAGTACGTTTTTGCCGCACTCTGGGCTATAAGGGCTTTCAGGACTTTAAAATGGATTTAGCCATTGAAATGGCGACATCGGATAGTGAAGAATCACCAATCCTTGATGCTGAAGTTAACCATCAGGATGATATCCATACTATAGGTTTAAAATTACAAGCAACCATCAATAATGTGTTATCAGAAACATTAAATTTACTTGATATGACGCAAGTTAAAGGCGCTGTAAATGCGTTGCTATCATCGAATTATGTTTTTATCTGCGGCGTGGGTTCCTCGGGGATCACAGCAGAGGATCTAAAAAATAAACTGATGCGTATTGGATATCGGGTGGATGCTGTTACCAATAACCATTTTATGTATATGCAGGCTTCCTTATTGAAACCGGGTGATATCGCGATCGGTATCAGCCATTCCGGAAATTCACCGGAAACAGTTCATGCACTGAAACTTGCAAAAGAAGCAGGGGCTACCACAATTGTGCTAACGCATAATTTAGGTTCACACATTATGGAATATGCCAATTATTATCTGATTAATGGTAATCGCCAGGGGAAATTACAAGGTGATTCTATTGGTACAAAAACAGCACAACTGTTTGTTTTAGATTTACTGTATACCCTACTTGTCCAGGCTCAGCCTGAAATGGTCAAAGAGCAAAAACTGCGTACACTAAATGCATTGAAAAGTACCAATTCAGCATGAGTTTATAATTAGTGTTATGTGGTCTTGAATAAAACCAGCTAAAGATCACACTTTCATTTTTCTCTTTCTTTAACGCTAATTTCATTATTGCGTTCTGAACGATTGAGTCTTAATATAGAGTCAAACTCCATTAAATAACCAATAAAGAAACATAGCTCCAAAAGGAATAATAATGAAAAAACTCTCTGGGTTAATCGCTGCACCTCATACACCTTTTGCTGCCGATGGCAGTGTTAATTATCCTGTCATTGATAAAATTGCAGAACATCTTATTGCAACTGGTGTTACAGGTGCTTACGTATTAGGAACAACAGGAGAAGGTATCCATTGTTCTGTCGAAGAACGCAAAAAAGTCGCTGAATACTGGGCTGCTGCCAGTCAGGGACAATTAGATATAATTGTTCATACAGGTGCTCTCAGTATTGCAGACACTATAGAGCTATCCCGTCATGCTGAAACATTAGATATTCAAGCTACATCAGTGATTGGCCCTTGTTTCTTTAAACCGGGCAATGTAGATGACTTAGTTGAATATTGTCGTTTAGCAGCGATGAACTCGCCTTCTAAAGGCTTTTATTACTACCACTCTACTATGTCGGGACTAAACATTGACATGGAAAAATTTTTACAAGCGGCAGGAAAAACAATTCCGAATTTATCCGGAATGAAATTTAATTCTCCTGATATGTACGAATTTCAACGTTGCTTACGTGTTGATGGCGGTAAATACGACATTCCATTTGGTGTAGATGAATTTATACCGGCAGGGTTAGCGTGTGGGGCGTTAAGCGCTGTAGGAAGCACCTATAACTATGCTGCTCCTTTATATCTTGAAATAATTGATAAATTTAACAATGGTGATTACAAGGGGATCACTGCGTGTATGGATAAAGTAATTGCAATTATTCGTGTGCTGGTAGAATACGGTGGTGTTGCTGCAGGTAAAGTTGCAATGCAATTACATGGCATTGATGTTGGTGACCCCCGCCGTCCACTACGCCCATTAACTGCAGCACAAAAAACGGATGCACTGGCAAAATTTAAAGCAGCTGGTTTCCTATAATTAACCTTACTCTTGTTGAGTATTAACAATACAAGCTTACTTTTTTACATCTCCCCCATTTTATGATGACAGTGGCTTTCGAAGTGAAAGCCACCTTTTATTTCTTAAAATATTCTCCGGTCAGTCATCCGATTAAGCTGAATAACATCATGTATAAAACAAAAAAGAATATATTGTCACCTGTATAAGAAATTTGCTTTTATTACAGATAATTATATTTTACTACACTTTATTTTTTATTTTTAGCAGTGAATAATGCAACCGTACCCTGAATATTAACTGAAACATCTTCAAACAAAGACGAAAGCATAGTTTCAAGTGAATCCGCAGAGTCATAAACGTTGCTAAAAATCCCTTTTTTGTTATAGACTGACATTAGCTTACTTCCAAAACGGTTATGCTTAACCCCCTCTCCAAGAATAGTCGCGCCATATAAAATGCCATCATCTTTAAGTGTTTCAGTGATATTTATTATCGCTTGTTTCTTATCACTCATTTTCCCCGGCAAACAATGTAATAAATAAAATATGGATACTGAATCAAATACCCCCCTCAACTGACCAGTAAATCTATTGAAGATATCATGACATAAACAAGAATTTAATTTTTCATCAGAAATATATTTTTTAGCACATTCCAAACTATGAACATTAAGATCGGAAAGCGTTATTTTATTAATTTTATCTGCGGATTTCTTTAAATAAAAACCAGTTCCAACACCAATATCCATATGGTTGTTACCAAGATGAAATTTAAAGTGAGGAATTAAAAATTTATCAGTATTACAATGCCATGCATAGTTATTAGATATCTTTAGCACCCACCAGTCATATAGAGACAAAGAGAGAGGTGTATATACTTTAGAACCATCATTTGTGTTCAATGACATAAAATCCCCAGAATGGAAAACATATATATTATTTTTTTATTATTTGTTTTAATAGTCGAAAATAATGAGTAATAAATCAGGTTATCATATGTTATAAGTGCATGATAATATACCTGATATTATTCAGAATTATTTATATCACATACCATCCCTGGTATGCTTCATCCGTAATAATCATAAATCATATGTTTTTCTAAAAATTTCTCAGAAACCATTTATACAGATACTGAATAAAAACCACGAGGTCACGAAATACAAAATAACCAAACGCAATTATAACGATTAAAATTAACACCATTCACACAAGTAAATTAACAAGTTATATTTTCATTATCTTTTTATTTCTTTCGAAGTATTTTCATTGAGCTAATACTGTGTGGAAAATCATCTGCATTTCCCTTTCCTGAAGAGCGGGTATAATAGTCACCCTGAAAGTTTTTTTCTTTGAAAAACCGCACTGTCCATCCATCCGGAATATCAAACGACATGATCTTGTTATCAAAATTATATGTACTAAAATCATCAATACTTTCATTGACCAGCAAATGCTGACCTGTTTGATCAAATCCATTAAATAATACAATAGCAGAGAGCCCCTGGTGACGACTATCTCCATTACTCAGTATCACCGTTGCTGTAGTACACATGGCATCTTTTGGCGTACAAAAAATACTATTACTACCCTCTTTATTTTGACAAGACTGACTGGCGTTGAATTGTGCTTGTGTTTTTTTCACATCAACACCGGCATACATCTTGTTAAATGGGGTTAATACACATACATATACACTTTCTTTAAACTCCCGATTATCAGGGTAAGAGTACACAGGGGAATTCACCGTCACGTGAATATTATCAGCTATAGCAACCAAAGGTAGTCCTATCAATAAAAACAAACCTATAACTCGTTTTTTCATATTAAATTCCAAATCTATTTTTACCACTGCGGATCAAAAGGGTCTGTATCCGGGCTATACGGAATCAGATGTCTTCCCCATATGCTTTGCAGCTTTCAATTGAAAATCTTCCCTAAAAGACTATCCTGTAAAGATAAATAGCACATATGCCCCGTTGCGGCAAACCAGAACAACACAGGGAAAAGAACGGTCAGATGGTACAAAAAATAAAATCGTAGTATCAACTTCCCGTGCACTATTTATCTCATTTTTTATTTTAAGTATTTCTGATTTTGGTTTTCTCATCATTCTGAATTAATCTGCCATTTTTCAGGTAGTTAATTTTGTCAGCCATCAATTGTGCTTCATCTTCGCTGTGAGTCACTAACAGTGCTGTTTGCCCGGCTTCCCGTAAAATATCTCTCACTTCCAGCCCTAAACGTTTACGGCTATCCGGATCTAAGCTCGACAAAGGCTCATCTAACAACAATACTGCCGGCTGTGTCGCCAATGCACGTGCTAAAGCAATACGTTGCTGTTGCCCACCAGACATTTCATGTGGATAACGCCCGGCAAGTTCTTTTAATTCTACTAAATCCAGCAGTGTTTGAACTCGTGTTTGCTGATATCCTTTCGGTTGTTTTCTCAGACCGAAAGCAATATTTTGCGCTGCGGTTAAATGGGGGAACAGCGCGTAATCCTGAAATACCATTCCCACATTGCGTTGTTCCGGCGGAAGATGAAGGCCCTCTCCTGCAACACAGCGGCCACCAACATGGATGGTTCCCTGCTCTGTACGTTCAAACCCTGCAATAGCACGTAATGCAGTGCTTTTTCCGCAGCCGGAAGTACCGAGAAGACAGCCGATCTCCCCTGCATTAATGTGCAAAGAAAAGCCTTTCAGAACATGATTACGTTGATGTTTACTCCCGTAAGAGACATGCACATTATCAAGAACTAACGTTGTGTCTGACACCTGATGACGACTCCCTTCTGATTATCGTTGTTTTGGCCCGGATGAAGATAATTGACTACGTGCTAATAGTATTACCGGGAGCGTTCCGGCCAATACAATCAGTAATGCTGCAACAGCCCCCTCCTCATAGGTACCTCTCGCCGCTTCTGCATACAAAGATGTTGCTAATGTTTCAAAGTTAACCGGACGAAGTAATAAAGTAGCCGGTAACTCTTTCATCACATCAGCAAAAACCAGCAAAGCACCTGTCACTAATGCCGGACGCAATAACGGTAAATGTACGCGGAAAAAGGTTCCCGACTCACTTTCACCAAGTAATCTTGAGGCCTGTTCCATGCCCGGCGGAATACGGGTTAACCCGGCATCAATCGCCCCGACTGAAATCGCCATAAAGCGGATAGAACAACAGATAACTAATAAAACCCCCGAAGAGAGCAGCGGTAAACCGCGATAATTGAACAATTCGGCCAGTATATTATCCAACGACATACCCGGTGTTAATAACCCGATGGCCAATACCGTTCCCGGCACCGCATAGCCCAGTGAGGCAACTTTCATCAATGTACGTCTGGCCTCCGGAGCCCCCCCCGAAATCGCACTTGATCTCGCATACCACGCCACAATCAGGCTGACAAAAGTCACCACAAGGGTAACTCCTGCCGCTAATAATAATGAGTTTTGTAATGATTGCAGGAGGCTGGCAGAAATTTCCATACTATCACTAAAACGCCTGATACTTTCCCAACCCAGAAATAGTGCAGGGGCAACAAAGCCCAGTAAAACAGGCAGAGAAGTCAATAAAGTCGCCAGGCATGCGTGAATTCCCGTTAATCGTGCCGGTAAAATCCCCCGCATTTGCCGGCCGGAATTATAACGCTGATTCTTGCGCCCATAATATTCCAGGGCCAGCAACAGAATAATTACCGTCAACATGGAGCACGCAATTTGCGCTGCTGCCGCCAAATCAGAACGCGTCACCCACGTGGTATACACTGTGACTGTCAGAGTATTCACGCCAAGGAATTCGGATGCGCCAATATCATTCAGTGTTTCCAGTAATGCTAAGCTTGTTCCTACCACCAGTGCGGGACGTGCCATTGGCAGCGCCACCCGGAAAAATGAGCCGGTTGAACTTAAACCAAGTGTGCGGGCTGCTTCCAGTAAATGCGCCGGCTGGCTCATAAACATAGCCCGCATGGTGAGATAAACATACGGATATAACACCAGACCCAATAACAAAATCGCGCCGGTCATGGAGCGAAGATCCGGAAGCCTGAACTCACGGGGGTTGCTATAGCCCAACAGGCTGCGAATGACTTCCTGAACCGGCCCGATGGGATGCAGTAAATCAAGCCAGGCAAATGCCACTATGTAGGTTGGCATGGCGAGGGGAAGCAGCAATGCCCAACTAAATAGCCGCTTTCCCGGGAAATCGAATGCAGTGACTAACCAGGCGCAACCCGCACCAATAAGCATGACCAGTACGCCGACACCAAGTAATAAAATCAGGGTATTGAGTATCGCATCAGGCAACACATACTTCAGTAAATGTTCCCAATGACTGACACCTGAGCTTACCGCGAGCCATAACAGGAATAACAAAGGGGTCATTACACCAAGCGTAATGACCACCACAGTAAGACTTAAAGGCGAAAAACCGAAACGCGGCGCTCCTGCGGCGCCACGTAAATCAGATAAGCCTGTTTTATTGATCGAATCCAACTTTATCTACCAACTGGCTGGCTTGTTTACGGTGTTTAACGATTTCAGCCAGTGGAATGTTATCAACATTGATTTCACCAATCGCACTGTTGATCGTCGCATCCAAAGGAACCCCTTTACGGATTGGATATTCGTAGTTAGCTTGCGCATACAGCTGCTGAGCAGGAACTGAAACTAAATACTCCATCAATTTCACAGCTTGTTCTTTATGTGGCGCATTGCGGGCAACTGCAGCACCAGTGATATTGACGTGCGTTCCGCCACTGGTAAAGGTTGGCTGAACGACTTTAATGGCATCCCCCCACTGACGGGCATCAGTGCCTTCTTTCGCATTTTTCATATGACCAACATAGTAGGAGTTCGCTAAGCCAACATCACAGATACCACCGAGGATGTCACGGGCAACATCACGATCGCCACCAGCAGCTTTACGGGCTAAGTTATTTTTCACGCCACGTAACCACGCTTCTGTTTTCGCTTCACCATCATGAGCAATCATTGCGGCTACTAATGCTGTGTTATAAGGGTGTTGTCCCGCACGAATACAGATTTTGCCTTTCCATTGCGGGTCTGCCAGGTTTTCATACGTGATGCTGTTTAATGGTATGGATTTTTCTGCATACAACACACGTGCACGCATTGACAAACCAAACCATTGGTTGTCTTTATCACGTAAAGAAGCCGGAATAACTTCTGTTAATACTTCGGATTGAACAGGTTGAGTTACACCTGCTTCAACTAAATCGATGAGGTTACCTGCATCAACTGTCATTAATAAGTCAGCCGGAGAGTTTTTACCTTCGGCTTTTACTCGTTCTAACATACCATCTTTGATATAGACAGTATTTACATCAATGGCAGTTTCTTTCGTAAAGGCATCGAGAAGAGGCTGAATTAAGCCCGGTTCACGTGTGGTATATAAAGTGAGGGAATCTTTTGCCATCGCTGGTAATGCACAGGTAACCATAAGCGATGATGCCAACGTAATCAAACGAGTCTTATTACATAAAAAAAACATTTTTTCAACATGTTGCGATCTTCTCCATAGTGAAGTGATGCTTAATATAATCTATTGAATATCTTGCAGGCTGTAAAAAGTATACATGATAATGAGTCTCGTTTGCAAATTAGTTTCATTAAAAAATAGTAAAGTTAAGTTATAACTAAAATGAATGCATTCTAAGGTAATCGAAGATCTCTGTTCGGGCCAAACTCCGGCCTTATAAATACGCTTTCTGATGCGCTCTTTTTTCAGTAAAACGATTAGATCAAAGCATTATCGCGGCAGTTGCCACTCCGGCTGATACTCTGTACCAGGTTGTTGGTCCGGCAGAAGCGCAGCCAGTGCCAGTTTGCGTGAGAGGGTAGGTTCCATAGCCCCCCTCACCCGGGCTGAATTATTTGCTGTGGTGGGGTGTCAGCTCAGAACATAACGGTCAATGTATAAAAAGGGGCATATTGTGGGTCCTGACAAAAAGATATCCTCAACACTACTCCGCCGCAACGAATATTATAGAAATAACGTAGCACTTGTAATGTGCACCATAAAACACCTTACTTCATTCAATATCCGAACCGGAATATTTTTCATTGCCTCTGAAAGTAATTTATTAAAATAGATACAGTCTGATAAACCATCCCGTATTTTTCACCTGTCACTGTTATTCCCTTACTATTCTCAAATTGTTACACATTACCGCCTTATTACAACACAGGTGAGTAGAGACATACGCGTCTGAGTGGTATTTTTCTTATTAACGAGCTGTATATCTGAATTAATTCCGGTAGACGGTATTTACCGGCTGTTTCATTATTTTATCACCTGTTAAAAAATAATATTCCGTTTTATTTCCGGACGATTTTCTTACAGCTCACAGCACCACATTCAATCTGATAAATAATTTTAATTCGCTTTTTAAAGCAAGGATTTGGATATGACATTTAATAATTCAGTGCTGATTGCACTGTTTTCCGCTTCTTTCAGCGCTTATGCCACGGAACCACCACCACCTTATCAGTCAGAAGTTGAAGTTCCTGATATTAATACCATTCTCAGCAGTGCCACTGATGGCTGGCCGACCGCAAAAGATAAGTGGGATAATAAATATCAGTCAATTATCACCGGTAACCAATATATTAATGGTCAGACATTAACCAGAACCTGGTTCCCGGAACAATTTCTTTATGTTGAGAATAATTCTTACAGCCTGAATAACACCATTGATTCCTTCCAGACCACATTCCGGAGCGGCAGTGTCGCTATCGGAAATATAGTCAAAGGCGGAATTACCAATCCGTCCGATCCTTCCAAAGTCTATCGCGGATTTATGTCGATGATGGAAGACTCCATAGCGTATAACACTATTGTTGAAGATAACGGCAGCCTCAGCCTGGGGAATGACGCCAAAGCGTATAACACCACAGTGAATACCGGCGGCAGAATGGTTGTCGGTACACGGGGCTATGCACAGGCAATTTTGATCGACGGCGGTTATCTGGAGCAATCCGTTACCAGCACCTCAAATACCAAAGATGTGATTGTCGTGAATGGCGGACAGCATATTATCTACGGCGGTACGGCAACCAACAGCCATATCGGCAGCGGCAGCTATCAGATGAGCAGCGGCAACACGATAGATACCGTGCTGTATGACGGTGCAGTTCAGCAGATTTATGCCGGGAAAGATGGTGTGACTGACCGCAATACCATCGTTAACCACGGTGCATTACAGTTTGTGACCCACGGTAATACAGAAGATACCCGTGTTTACGGTACCCAGATTATTACCGGTGTTGACGGGGAATGGGAAAACGGCGAGTGGACATCCGACGATTCTTTCCGGATTGATGATCAGACAGCCAAAAATGCCACCATTTATGCCGGCGGTGTGCAGCGTATTCAGACTGGCGAAGCCATTGATACCCGGGTTTACGGACAGCAGATTGTCAGCGGCAAAAAAGGCGGCTGGAGCGGCGGACAATGGGTTGAGCAGGACGCCTGGATTGGCAAAGATCAGGTTGCCACCGGCTCAGTGATCCACCAGGGCGGTGAACAGATTGTTGAATACTATGCCGATGCGGTTGGTACGCTGGTTAACGGCGGTACACAGCTGGTCAAGGAGTTTGGTCATATTCAGGATACTACCGTTGAGAACGGAGGTTCATCCGTTATCGCTTACGGTGCCTACTCCACCGGTGACCTGAATGTTAATGACGGTTCAGTAACGATGGAAGGCGGTAGTCTTCACAGCTGGACCGGAGCTCTGGACGGCAAAGGCGCTTATGTTACCCGTCTTAATCTGGCCGGTGACAATGCGTTTATGTATCTGAAGCATAATGACACCACCAGCGAATCCGAAGCAACGATTGAAACACTGGCTAACAACGGTACCGTGATATTCGGCAGCAGCGACGGCACTGACGCCGGTAAATACAGCCGGTTACAGATTTCAGATCTGACCGGTTCCGGCACCTTTGTGATGAACACCAATATTAACGGTGGTACCGGTGATTTCCTGAATATCAGCAACAGTATCAGCGGTGAGTTTAATGTCAGAGTAATGGATTCCGGTCAGGAGCTGAAAAGCCGCGGCGGTGTGAATCCTCATCATCTGATCTTTGCCAACGGCAGTGACAGCAACAGCTTTGCACTGGTGAACGGCAGTGTTGACCTGGGTGCTTATAAATATTACCTGGTACAGGGTGATGAGCAGGACAGCGATAACTGGTATTTATCACCGAAAGCAACCGATCCGGCACCAAATCCGGATCCGGAGCCGGGTCCCGATCCGAAACCTGAAATCTCCGAAAGCGGGAAAAACGCTATCGCGATGGCCAACGTGACGCCAACTATCTGGAACAGCGAATTATCCACACTGAGAACCCGGCTGGGCGATCTTCGTGATAACCAGACGGCACAGGATGGTGTGTGGGGCAAATATATCGGCAGCCGTAACCGCATCTCAACCAGTAATGTCGGTTACACCCAGGATATGAACGGGCTGATGCTGGGCGGCGACCACGCGATTGCGCTGGAAAACGGCCGCCTTCTGGTCGGGGGAATGTTCTCCTATACCCATTCAGAACTGGATGCCCGCACCAGTGACGGCAAGGTGGACAGCTTAGGTCTTGGTGTCTACACCACCTGGATGCACAACAGCGGTTACTATGTGGATGGCGTGCTGAAAGCCAACCATTTCAGAACCAAAAACAGCGCGCAGTTTAATGACGGAAAAACCACCGCCAAAGATAACACCAACGGCATCGGTTTCTCTGTGGAAGGTGGTAAACACATCACCGCAGGCAGTTACTTTATCGAGCCTTATGTGCTGGGATCTTACTTCCGCGGCGAAAAAACGGCCTACCGTTTCAGCAGCGATATGAAAGTGAAAGCGGATGCTGCTGAATCTGTTAAAGGTGAAATCGGTACCACCTTCGGTAAGACGTTTGTCACTGAAAACGGCGGACTGATTAAACCTTATGCCCGCCTGGCGGTCAGCCACGAGTTCAAAAAGAACAATGATGTGGTGATTAATGACACTGAATCATTCAGCAATGATATGTCCGGAACCGTCGGTAAATACGGCGTGGGTCTGACAGCGCAGATGAATAATCAGTGGTCCGCCTATGCAGAGTTCAACTATGCCAAAGGCAGCCATGTGGAAACCCCTTACAGCGGCAACCTGGGTATCCGTTACAGTTTCTGATAACCCATACAGTACAGAATGACAAAACCGGCCCTTAAGGCCGGTTTTTTTTATGCTGTTTCTTTATACCACCGCTTTTTCTGCGGCTTTTTCAGTCCTATGGTCATAGCGGAAAGTGAACTGGAAAATAATCGCCAGCACCACAGTATAAGAGGCGAATATCAGCCAGATTGACTGCCAGTCTTTCACGCCGTCCACCGTGAACATATCCACAACCTTACCGCTGACAATCGCACCGGCATAGGCTCCCACACCGTTAACCATCATCATGAACAGTCCCTGCGCACTGGCGCGGATTTTGGAACTGACGGTTTTTTCAATGAAAATCGAGCCGGAGACATTGAAGAAATCAAATGCACAGCCATAAACAATCATCGACAGCACGAGGAAGAAGAAACCGATTGATACCGGCTCACCAAAGGCAAACAGACCAAAACGCAGTGTCCAGGCAATCATACTGATCAGCATCACGGTTTTGATGCCGTAGCGTTTAAGGAAATACGGGATCGCGAGGATAAACACCACTTCAGCCATCTGTGAGACAGAAAGCAGCACAGACGGATACTGCACCACCAGCGTGTCTTTATATTCCGCGATACGGCCGAAATCATGCAGAAACGGGTTACCGAATGTATTGGTGATTTGCAGCACTGCGCCGAGCAGCATGGCAAACAGGAAAAACACCGCCATGACCGGCTGTTTAAACAGCACAAAGGCATCCAGGCCGTAACGCTGTGCCCAGGTGGTCGTACCGGTCTGTTTTACCACCGGAATTGCCGGCAGTGTCAGTGAATACAGTGCGAGCAGCAATGATGCGCCGGCGGCAATATAAAGCTGCATATTGCTCAGCTCGAATTTCATCAGACTGACCGCCCACATCGCCGCGATAAAACCGACAGTACCGAACACCCGGACAGACGGGAAATGCGTAACCGGATCGAGGTTATATTTTTGCAGGCTTGCGTAACTGACGGAGTTTGACAGGGCAATGGTCGGCATAAAGGCCATCGCATTCAGCAGCATCACCCAGAATAGTACATTCACATCGGTGACAGTTGCGGCATAAAAGAGTGCACCGGCGCAAATCAGGTGACACAGGCCGTAAAGCCGGTTCGCCGGAATAAATTTATCGGCAATAATCCCGACCAGGCCCGGCATAATCACCGCCGCCAGCCCTTTGGTGCTGTAGATCCAGCCCACATCAGCCCCGGTAAATTTGAGGGTTGCCATCATATACGAGCCGAGGGTGATTAACCACGCGCCCCAGATGAAATACTGGAGGAACAGCATCGCTTTCAGTCTGACTTTTATATCCATGGGTATCTCCGCTGAGATAAAGAAAAAAAGGCCGCCGACGTCCCATGATGTCAGGGCGGCCTCTGAACGACGGTTTTCTTAATGTTATACTGAGAAAAAGAAAACCACGCTTAGCTGATGATTATCTGATTAAAAACGGGAAATAATACCGGTAACCAGCTTCAGGAAAGTGCTTTTCACCCGCTCAGCGGTTTCAATCACTTCGTCGTGGCTCAGCGGCTGGTCGAGAATACCGCACGCCATATTCGTCAGGCAGGAAATCCCCAGGGTTTCAATCCCGGCGTGGCGCGCCACCAGTGCTTCCGGAACGGTGGACATCCCCACCGCATCCGCACCCAGTGTGCGGATCATCCGGATTTCTGCCGGTGTTTCATAAACCGGGCCGGTCCACCACGCGTAGACACCTTCGCGCATAGTCACACCCTGCTCTGCGGCGACCGCTTTGGCGATACCGCGCAGATTTTTGCTGTACACTTCACTGACATCCAGAAAGCGCACACCGAGATCCGGATTATTCGGCCCGATCAGCGGATTATTTGCCGTCAGATTGAGGTGGTCCGTGATCAGCATCAGGTCGCCCGGGGCAAAACCGGTATTTACTGCACCACAGGCATTGGTGATGATCAGCTTTTCGACACCCAGCGCTTTCATCAGACGCACCGGGAAGGTAACCTGATCCAGCGACACGCCTTCGTAATAGTGGAAACGGCCTTTCATCGCCACCACGGTTTTGCCGCCCAGCGTGCCGATAACCAGCTCATTGGCATGGCCGACAGCGGAAGAGCTGGCGAAATGCGGAATATCGTTGTACGGAATGCGGACAGCATTCTCCAGGGTATCGGCAAACGGTCCCAGGCCGGAGCCTAAAATGATACCGATAGTCGGTTTAACAGTGATCTGCGCTTCGACGAACGCTTTGCTTTCTGCGATATCAGCGGTGAGATGCATTATTTATCTCCTGAATTTATCCGGGATGTAACAATTGATGAAATGTATGCCGCGATTGTAGATCAGATGTAAACACGGAAACAGGATCTTCTTCTCAATATGAGAAAAAGGATCCGGATACAATGATGAATAACAGACAGTGCCCCGTGATAAAAGGAGATTCGGGCTTATGACGTTATCCGGCATACTCAGTGAATTCCGGTCATCCAAAAACTCCAAAACCCGGAAACTGAAAACCCTCTGGCAGCTGATTCTGAATGACGGGCCTATCCGAGCGGAAACGCTGTCAGAAAAAGCCAACATGAATGGCGCCACCTGTGCGCGGCTGCTGGATGAGCTGAGCAGGCTGGGCCTTATCAGCGCGGCAGAACTGGGGCAATCCACCGGCGGGCGCAAACCGATTCTCTACAGTGTCAATCCGGACAGAGGGCGGCTCGCCGGGATTGAAATCAGCAATATCTATTCCACGATTGTGCTGCAAAACCTGAAGCTGGATGTGCTGGCGACCTGCAAAATCAAAGCTGCCGGACAGGAAACGCCGCAGGTGCTGCTGGAGCGTCTGCTCACCCGGCTGTTATCACTGCTGGAGGAACATCACCTCAGTACGGATGATCTGCTCGGTATCGGCATTGCGGCGGATTACACCCTGCCTCCCGGCAGTGACCGCCGCGCCATGAATGATTATCTGATCCCGTTACTGCGTGAGATGGCGGAAAGCCGTACCGGATGTCAGGTGACTATCGGCAGCGGGGTGAATTTTGCCGCACTGGCAGAATACCGGCTGCGCCACAAAGAGAGCCGCCGCCTGTTTTTCACCACCTGTGACGCGGAGATCCGCAGCAGTACCATTCTCAGCGAGCCTGTCCGCTTTATGCCGCCGGGCTCGGAAAATGCGTTCGGGCATATGACGCTCGATCTCCACGGCCGCACCTGTGAATGCGGCTCGTTTGGTTGTCTTAATCAGTACAGTTCACTGGAAGCTATCCGCAAAACCGTGATTCAGCATCTGCGGCGCGGCAAACCCTCCGTCATCACCTCGCTGGTCAGTGATGAGCAGGAGATTGATTACCATGTGATTTTTAAAGCCCTTGAGCTGGCTGATCCAATCTGTACCGATGCACTCGAAGAGGCTGCTTATTATTACGGTCTGGCAATCGCCAATACCATTCTCTCCTTCCAGCCGGATGTGGTGGTCTGCGGCGGGACGCTGACCCCGAAACACACTTTCTTCGCCACTGTGCAGAAAACCGTGGCGCAAAAACTGGCCGGATTCCCGCAGATTAACACCCGGATAGTGCCTGCGTTTGATTCCTATGAAGTGGTTTCTCAGGGAGCCGGCGCGATGGTGCTGGAGAGCCTGCTCAGTGATACGCCCTGATAATCCTCTGCCGGGGTTTTCCTGAACAGGTATCCGCATAATAACCTGCGCAGTGTCGCCCTCACTGCGCTATCTTTCCCTGAATCCGCCGTCAGCGTTATATACAGGATTGCCAAGCCGCCGGATGTCCGTATACTGCCGGTATTTTCATCAGAAAATAATAAAAACACCTGTTGTCTTTTAAAGGAAAAACTATGTTTAAAAAAATCGCCCTCACCCTGATGCTGCTGGCCGGCAGTATGATGCTGACCGCCTGCGGCAGTGATTCCCCGCAGGATGTTGTTAAACAGTTCTACAGTGCTGTTGAGAAAAAAGATGCGGATAAAGCTTATGATCTGCTCGCCATCCCGGAAAAAGATAAACAGAAAAATGAGATGGAAATCAAAGGCAAAGTACAGATGATTGTCGGTGATATGGCGCGCCGCATTGAAGGCAACGGCGGCGTGGAAAGCACAGAAGTGAAATCCGTCGATATTGATGAAAGCAAAAAACGCGCAACCGTCATCCTGACAGTCAATTTCAAAGACGGCAAACAGAAAGATGAGCGTTTCATGCTGACAAAAGATGAAGGCGACTGGAAAATCATCCTGCGCTGATGAGACATACACTCTGCGCCGGGTTTCTGCTCCCGGCGCTGCTGACAGCCGCACTGCCGCTGCAGGCAGCAGTACCGCCGCCCGGCATTCAGAGCGGTGACCTGGTTTTCCGTGACGGCGGCGAAGCCATCAGTGATATTGTCAGAAGTATCGATAACAGCGGTTTCAGCCATGTCGGTATTGTTGATATCACACCGGAAGGGACTTATGTTATCCACTCCACCCCGCAGGAGCACCCGGACGGTATCAGCGGCGTGAACCGCGATCCCCTTGATTTCTTTATTGAACACGCCAAAGACGGACAGGTTGCCTGGTATGCCGTACAGGCAGACAGCGAAAATCACCGCCGCGCCCGAGATAATGCCCTTGCGCAGCTCGGCACGCCTTTCAGCATCAACCCGCAGGACGGGCTGTACTGCACACAACTGGCAGCAGATACCTGGCAGTCGGCCGGGGTCACGATCATCACCGGCAAAACCCGTCTGAGTTTACCGCTGGCGGAAGAACCGTTAATCTTACCGGAAAATATTACCCGCTCGCCGCAACTGCGCCGTATTCCGTAATACCGGCCTCCGCGCGGCGGCAACTGCAATACAGGGAACAACATGGAGTTAATTTTTCTGGGCACCGGTGCCGGTGTTCCGTCGAACAACCGCAACGTCAGCAGCCTGGTGCTGGATCTCAAATCATTACAGCGCGGCCTGTGGATGTTTGACTGCGGCGAAGGCACTCAGCATCAGATCCTGAAAAGTCCGGTCAAAATCCCGAAACTGGAAAAAATCTTTATCACCCACCTGCACGGCGACCATATTTTCGGCCTGCCCGGCCTGTTATGCAGCCGCTCCATGGGCGGATGTGAGGACCCACTTACTCTCTTTGGCCCGCAGGGGCTGGCGCAGTTTGTTGAAACTGCACTAACACTCAGCGGCTCGTATCTGACCTTTCCGCTGGAGATCATTGAGATAGATGAGGAAGGGGTGATTTACGATGACGGACAACTGAAAGTCAGCGCTTACTCACTCGAGCATCCGGTGATCAGCTACGGTTACCGGATTGAAGAACATGACAAACCCGGCGCACTGGATGCACAGCGCCTGAAAGCCGAAGGCGTACCGGGCGGCCCGTGGATGCAGACTCTGAAACAGGGCGGCGAAGTGACACTGGACGATGGCCGGGTGATTTGCGGGGCGGATTATCTCGGCGAACCGCAGCGCGGACGTCATCTGGTGATTTTCGGAGATACCGCGCCGTGTGAAAATGCGCTGAAACTGGCACAGAATGCAGATGTGATTGTGCTGGAAGCCACACTTGACGGCACTATGACAGAAAAAGCCAACAGCCGCGGACACTCCTCCACCGTGCAGACCGCCACTCTGGCGCGTGATGCCGGGGTTGGTACGCTGATCGCCACCCATTTCAGCGGGCGCTACAGCGAAGAAGATTGTGAGCGTTTACTTCGCGGGTGTCAGGCGATTTTCCCGGCCACAGTGTTTGCCTTTGACCACATGGTGTACCCGCTTTAACCTGTCTGTCTCCGGCGTGATTATCACTGTTACACAGATTTTGATATAGTGAATGCTGTTTATTATTTCATTCACTGCCGGAGGTTTTACCATGCTGCCCGCCCACGAGTACGCTAATGATCTGATTTTATTTGCGCTGATTGTGGATTGCGGCTCATTCAGTAAAGCGGCGGAAATGGCCGGTGTCACCGGCTCTGTGCTCAGCAAGCGGGTAGGACGGCTGGAAAAAGCCCTCGGTGCCCGTCTTCTCTACCGCACCACCCGCAGCCTGTCTGTCACGGAAAACGGCCGCGTACTGTATCAGCATGCCAAATCCCTTACCGGCCAGGTTCACAGCGCCCTGCAGGCAGTCAGTGCCAACAGTGATGAGCTGACCGGTCTTATACGTATGTCAGTACCCACTATCTCCGGAGAACTGGTTCTCAGCGACAGCGTCGCGGAATTCTGTGAAAAATACCCGAATGTGAAAGTGGAAATGCATCTGGAGAACCGGTTTGTTGACCTGGTGAATGAACGGATTGATCTGGCTATCCGCACCGGGATGATGAGTGACTCCAGCCTGATAGCCCGTCCGCTGATTGATTCTCACTGGGTGATCCTCGCCTCCCCCCGCTATCTGGAAAAACACCCTGCGCCGCAGAATCCGGAAGATTTGCTGACACACAACTGCCTCACTTACACCTATCAGCAGAGCGGTACCTCAAACTGGCTGATGCGCCGCCCGGATACCGGTGAAATCTATGAATTGCAGGTAAGCGGTAATATCGCTTTCAATAATGCCCGTGCCATCCGCAAAGCGCTGCTCAGCGGCCACGGTATCGCCATGGTGCCGCGCTGTATGGTGCATGAAGATCTGGAAGCCGGGCTGCTGACGGAAGTCCTGCCGGGTTACAGCGGCAAAAAACTCGGCGTGTATGCCGTGTATCCGTACACCCGCCATCTGCCGGTCAAAATCCGCCTGCTGATCGATCATATTCAGGCGTCATATCAGGCAATCAGTCCTTATTTCGGCTGACAGATTCAGGATTGTTATCTATCTGTGATATTGATTAGTCGATTTTTGGAATTTCTCTATTGACCATTGTGGCCTAATTAATGTGACCCTGTCCTTTTATCATACAAATTAACCCATTAATTTACTGATAAATAACATTTTTTTATTTCCTTTTTTCACCTGATTTTCTGCGTTTTTCGTCATTTCCCGTCCGCATTCAATTGTTAAAAAAATGCAGCATAGATAATTCTTTTTGGTTGTGATTAAAATAATTCCGTAATGAAAATTTAACGAATCCTGCATACAACATTT
This sequence comes from Morganella sp. EGD-HP17, assembly GCF_000512315.2. Lineage (NCBI taxonomy): Bacteria > Pseudomonadati > Pseudomonadota > Gammaproteobacteria > Enterobacterales > Morganellaceae > Morganella > Morganella sp. EGD-HP17. The sequence continues at coordinate 158,124 of NZ_AZRH01000008.1, read as the reverse complement.
ATTTTTAAAACAATAATAATGTCAGAGGGCTTTATGGCTATTTTTTTCAGTCTTGCACCGATCGTGATGTTAATCTGGATGATGACAAAACGCCGCAGTATCCCTTCCTACATTGCATTACCTTTCACGGCCGCTGTGGTGTTCTGTATCCAGCTGTTCTGGTTTAAAACGGATCTCACACTGCTGAGCGCCAATATTGTCACCGCCTTTATTTCTGTGCTGACACCGATCACCATCATTGCCGGGGCGATTATGCTCAATAAGCTGATGCAGGTGAGCGGCGCAGAAAACGTGGTGCGCAGCTGGCTGGAAAATATCAGCCCCAATCCGGTGGCACAGCTGATGATTATCGGCTGGGCATTCGCCTTTACCATTGAGGGCGCAAGCGGGTTCGGAACGCCTGCCGCTATCGCCGCACCGATCCTGGTCGGTCTCGGTTTCCCGGCCATGCGGGTTGCCCTGCTGACGCTGGTGATGAACTCCGTGCCGGTTTCGTTCGGCGCCGTCGGTACACCGACCTGGTTTGGTTTTGCCAACCTCGGGCTGAATGAAGAGAGTGTTTATCAGATAAGCCACTACTCAGCGCTGATCCACTTTGTGGCTGCATTTGTGATCCCGATGCTGGCACTGCGTTTTATTGTCAGCTGGCAGGAGATCCGCCGTAATATCGTGTTTATTCTGATCAGCGTGCTCGCCTGTACCGTGCCGTATCTGCTGCTGGCTCAGGTCAACTATGAGTTCCCGGCGCTGCTCGGCGGGGCGATCGGCCTCGGGATTTCTGTCGTGACCGCCCGTGCCGGTATCGGCCTGACCCGCACTGAACAAAAAACAGAGAAAAAAGTGATCCCGTTCGGGCAGGTTATCAAAGCGATGACCCCGACCCTGCTGCTGATCGGTATTCTGATTGTTACCCGCATCCACCAGCTCGGCCTGAAAGGGCTGCTCAACAGCACTAACGTGATTTGGGAAGGCACTCTGGGTTTCCTCGGCCATATCACACTGAGTGATGCACTGATTGTCCGCCTGAGCAACGTATTCGGCACCCCGGCGGCGGCAGATTATAAAACGCTGTATGTCCCGGCGCTGATCCCGTTCTTCCTCGTGGTGTTTATCGGTATTTTCCTGTTCCGCCTGAAACGGACTCAGGTAAAAACCATGTTTGTGCAGACCGCACAGCAGACCAACAAGCCGTTTATTGCCCTGTTCGGTGCACTGATTATGGTAAACCTGATGATGCAGGGCGGCGAAAATGCGCCGGTTTACATTATCGGCCGCTCACTGGCGGGAGCCACCGGTGAGAGCTGGATCTATTTCGCCTCTTATCTCGGCGCACTCGGCTCGTTCTTCTCCGGCTCCAATACCGTGTCCAACCTGACCTTCGGCGGGATCCAGCAATCCATTGCCCAGACCACCGGCCTGAATGTCAATTTAACCCTCGCGCTCCAGTCTGTCGGCGGTGCCATGGGGAACATGGTGTGTCTGAATAATATTATCGCTGTCTGCACCATCCTCGGAATTACCAACGCCGAAGGATCCATTATCAAAAAGACAGTGGTTCCGATGTTTATCTACGGCGTGATTGCCGCCGTGATGGCACTGATACTGACCCTGTAACCGGGCACAGTGCTGAGTTTGTTACATACATATACAGGTACTTAAGATGATTATTTCCGCTTCAACAGACTACCGGGCGGCTGCCGAATCCAGACTGCCACCCTTCCTGTTTCACTATATTGACGGCGGGGCGTATGCCGAGCATACCCTGAAGCGCAATACGGCGGATCTGGCGGATATCGCCCTGCGTCAGCGGGTGCTGCGCGATATGTCGTCTCTCAGTCTGGAAACTGAACTGTTCGGGGAAAAACTGGCGATGCCGGTTGCCCTGGCGCCGGTCGGGCTGACCGGGATGTACGCACGGCGCGGTGAAGTGCAGGCGGCGAAAGCGGCAGCCAATAAAGGCGTTCCGTTTACCCTGTCCACGGTATCCGTGTGTCCGATTGAGGAAGTTGCTCCGGCGATTGAGCGCCCGATGTGGTTCCAGCTCTATGTACTGCGCGATCGCGGTTTTATGAAAAATGCCCTCGAGCGCGCCAAAGCCGCCGGGGTCAAAACCCTGGTCTTTACTGTTGATATGCCGGTGCCGGGTGCGCGTTACCGTGATGCCCATTCCGGGATGAGCGGCCCGAATGCCGCCATGCGCCGTGTGTTACAGGCGATGGTTCACCCGCGCTGGGCGCTGGATGTCGGCGTGCTGGGCAAACCGCATGATCTGGGTAATATCTCGGTCTATCGCGGCGCGCCGACCAAACTGGAAGATTATATCGGCTGGCTGGGGGCAAACTTCGATCCGTCCATTTCCTGGAAAGACCTCGAATGGATCCGCGAGTTCTGGGAAGGCCCGATGATTATCAAAGGGATCCTGGATCCGGAAGATGCGAAAGATGCAGTGCGTTTCGGTGCGGACGGTATTGTGGTCTCCAACCACGGCGGCCGCCAGCTGGACGGCGTGCTCTCCACCGCCCGTGCTCTGCCTGCTATTGCCGACGCGGTGAAATCAGACATCACTATTCTCAGTGATTCCGGGATCCGCAACGGGCTGGATGTGGTGCGGATGCTGGCGCTGGGGGCAGATTCTGTCCTGCTCGGCCGTGCTTTTGTCTATGCCCTCGCGGCGCAGGGACAGGCGGGAGTCGAAAACCTGCTGGATCTGATTGATAAAGAGATGCGCGTGGCAATGACACTGACCGGAGCAAAAACCATCCGCGATATCACCCGCGACTCACTGGTTAATCTGCCGGGCTGATCCGTTTTTTATCTTTATTCTGAAGCCACTCCCCAGAGTGGCTTTTTTTGTTTTATGTGGTTTCTCTGTGTGATTGACACGGTTAATTATGATCAAACTCACACAAAACAACATAAAGCAAAATAATTAGCTAATAATTAAACAGCATTAAATAAAATAAAATCCCGACATTACCAGCTAATCACACTACAAAAATCACATTTCCACACTATTTTACCCGAAACGAATCAATTCAGTGATTATTTCATAAACAATACGCCCTATTTTGATGTGTTGATTTACGTTGTTATACCAAGCAATATCAACAAAAAACAACAATAAGTCGTTACTTACCCTGAATCCCCTGAGGTCCGATTATGAAAAAAATTGTCATACTGGGCAGTAGTGGCGGGAACCTGTACAACCTCGGTGGTGCAGATCCTGAAAAACTTCTGAGCGAAATCTACACACAATGTCAGTCCGCCGGTGTTTCTGTTGCTGCAGTGCAGTTTATTGCAGCACAGGCGTCGATGGATGTTGCCAAACCCTCTACCGCTGCCGCGGTCTACACCCTGACAGAAGCAGATGCCGTGCCAGCGGTGACGTTCTCCGGCACCCTCGCAGAAGTCAATGATGCCGTGCGCGGCAGTGATGAACAGATTACCCGGCTGATAGAACAGGGCGATATCGACGGCATCATTATTATGAGCGGCGATCCGCACAACGCCAACCGCCTGGCACTTCAGGCCGCAGCGGAAAAGAAAGTGCCGATCGCCGGTACCGGCGGCACCTCGATGGCCCATATCGCCGCCGCCGGTGCCAATGTGATTGCCACCTCGGGTACCACCGGCACCACCAGCAGAACCCGGGCTATCTCGTTTATCTCCTCCCTGTGTAAACACTGGGGTATTAAATTCCGTCCGGTTCTGGGCAGTGCAGGCAGCACCGGCGGGCCATCCGATAAGAGTCTGCTTAAGCGGATGAATATCCGCGGCATTATGATCCCCGCGCTGCCCGGCTTTATTGCCATGGCGATTGTACTGGCGCTGAGCCACATCCCGGGACTGGAAAGCCTGGATGCGATTTTCCAGCTGCTGCTCAAAGGGCTGCCGGTGATTGTGGCGGTGATTGCCGCCAAACAGGTCTCCGAACTGGATGAGGTTTCGATTGTTTCCGGGGTTGTCGCCGGGGTGCTCTCGGTCGAGGGTGGTCTGATCGGCGGGATCGCCGGCGGGATCATGGCGGGTATTTTTGTCCGTTACCTGTTTGCCCTGTGCATCAGCTGGAAATTTCCGATGACCACCGTCAACATCGTGGCGGGCGGGATTTCCGGTCTGGCCGCCGGTCTTATCATGTTCTATTTCCTCAGTCCGCTGGCGCTGCTGGCCGGTAACTACATCAAACTGGCGCTGGAAAGCACCCTCGCCTTCAGTCCGGTTCTGGCGGGACTGCTGGCTGGTCTGGTTATCTGGCCTGCGATCCTCGGCGGTGTGTATCACGCGGTGATCCTGCCGCTGGTACTGCTCGAGATGGAAAAAACCGGTGTCAGCTTCCTCGGCGCGGTGGATATGGTCGGGCTGGTGATGGTTGCCGCCGGTATTAACCTAGCAAACGTCATTGCCCCGCGTGAACGCAGTGAGGCCGCTGTCGCCGCCCCGGGACTGCTTATCAATCTGGGATTCGGCACCTTTGTGGAATCGGCGTATCCCTTCATGTTTGCCAACAAAATCGTGTTCGGCGGTGCCATTCTCTCCGCCGGGATCGGCGGCATGATGCTCGGCATGTTTAATGTCAAAGGGGTGGCGTATGTCCCGGCGTTTGCCTCTCCGTTCTTATCCAGTAACGCACTTTACATGGCGCTGACCATGACCGTGATTCTGGTTTTAACCTGCGCCATTACTGTCATCGCCAACCGTTTCAGTGCCGTGACAACCGCGAAAGCCGCAGGCTGATGCAAAGACAACACAGCAATGAATAAGTGTGAAAAATATCACACGCCAACACCAGGGCTTTATAAAAACGGCACCTCCGGGTGCCGTCATACAAAAACACAAAAAAAGTAATAAGAGGTTGATATGTTTATAGGTGATATGAATAAAAAACGTGAACAGGCCATGGCGAAAGTCAGAAATGCTATTGCGCTGCACAACGGGCAGACTCTGCTCAGCACAGGTATCACCGGTGATGACGCGCGACTGGCGAAAGCAGTGTGTGATGCCGGGGTCAAAATGCTGGAGCCGAACCATCCGGCGCTGGCGCTGGCACGCGGACACAGAGGCGTGAATAACATGCACGCCGCCGAGCAGATCCGCCATGAGATCTCCACCGCGCAGATGGCGGAAGCCGTCAACGGTATCCGTAATGTGATCCCGGATGATGTTTTTATTACGGTCGGGATCGCCGGCGGATTCACCGAAACCATCCCGGTGCCGGTGACAGAAGAGGATATTTTACAGATCGCCCGTGCCGGAGCTGACGGCCTGCACACCCATAAATCCACTTTTGAGGATCTGGCGGATATTGTCAGTCTTGCGCACCGCTTCGGCCTGACCGTGGATGCCTACATCGGCCACCCGGACGATCTGCATACCTTCGGCATCCCGGCGGAAACCCCGGAAGAGGTCGCGGAAGTGGCGAAGAAAATGGAAGCCATCGGCGTGGATATGATCGGCCTGATGACCGGTATGAGCTACGAGGGCGTGGCCGCCGGTGAAATTCCGGAACAGATTAAAGCCCGGCTGAAAGCGCTGGTGGGCGCGGTCAGTGTTCCGACACTGGCGGAAGGCGGTATTAACGTCGCCAATGCCAAAGCGTTTAAAGAAACCGGTGTGAATATTTTAGTGGTCGGCACCGCGATTGATAACGTGGTATGTCAGGCGGCCGCACAGGTCACCCAATCCTTTATTCATCATAACTGACGGTATTCCCGGGCGGGGGCACAGCTCCCGCTGAGGCTTTTTATGACCACACTGGCTATCGATCTCGACGGCACGCTTTTACATCCGGATAACCGTATTTCAGAGGGCAACCGCCGGGCACTGCTGGCGCTGCCGCCGGAAACGGATATTGTTATCTGCTCTGCCCGCCCGCTGCGGGCGATTTTGTCTCTGACGGACAGCGCCGGGCTGCTTCCGGTGCTCCGCGCTATCGGCGCCTGTAACGGCGCGGTGATTTATGACTGCCGCACACAATCCGTTCTCAACCGGGCAACCCTCTCTCCGGCCGTGTTATCCGCACTGCAAAACCTGCTCACCACCGGCTGGCATGCTTTCGGGGAGGATGCTCTGCTCTGTCCGCCGGGGGAAATATCAGAATACACAATTCATGAAGCTGAATTATTCGGCCTGCCAATACAGACACTCGCGGCAGACGATATTTTCAGCCGGACAAATATCATTAAAATCACCCTGTGCGGGGAAGCGGAAGCCCTGCGGCAACGGGCTGAAAACCTTCGCCCGCAGTTACCGGCAAAGGTCAGCGCATTCTTTACCGATCAGCACTATTTTGAACTGGTTCCCGCATCCGTGAGCAAAGGCAGTACCCTGCAAATACTGGCGGAGCGCGGTATTCTGCGGCCGGGAACCATCATGGCCATCGGGGATCAGGAAAACGATCTCTCTTTATTTGCCGCAGCGGATCTGCGCGTGGCAATGGGCAATGCCGTACCGGCACTGAAGCAGGCCGCCGGGTATATTACGGCTGACTGCCGGGAGGATGGCGTTGCTGCCGCACTTCATCATTACAGAGCGGCATTCCGCAACGACACATAATGCGCTAATATTGTTCATGTTTACGAGTGTGATGAGAACGGTCATGAATCCGATAAAAAGAAAGGAATACATCCTCGATCTGCTGAATCAGCAGGGGGAAGTCAGTGTGCAGGATCTTGCTGATACACTGAATGTCACCTCTGAGACGATCCGCCGTGATCTCTCCATTCTGGAGAAAGAAGGCGAGATCATCAAAATTCACGGCGGGGCGATGAAGAAAAAGAGTGTCAGCGAAGGCAGCTTTGAACAGCGGCTGGAACTGAACCGCGAGGAAAAAATGACCCTCGCGCGCTACGCTGCCGGGCTGATTTCCGAGCACGACACACTGTATATCGATTCCTGTTCGACAACGCTGCTGTTTTCCGCGCAGTTACCGGCGATTGCATTTACCGTTTTCACCAACTCCGCCCTTATCGCGGATAAAATCGCCTCGCAGAACCCGCTGGCGAAAGTGTATGTGCTGGGCGGTGAATACAGCCATGAATTCCGGGCCAATCTCGGCGCGAAAACCCTGCATGAAATCGATCATATTTATGCGGACTTCGCCTTTGTTGGTGCAGGCGGTGTGCGCGATGAAGGTATTCTGGTCAAAAGCGTTGAAGAAGGCATGATTGCGCGGAAAATGCTGGAAAAAAGTAAGCAGAAAATTATTCTGGCCGACTCCAGCAAATTCGGCCAGCAGGGGATTTTAAAGATCGCGGAGATTGCCGTTATCGATAAAATTATCTGTGACGATAAATGGCAGAAAGCGCACGAATTCCGTGAGAAATATCCGGAAAAAGTCGTTATCGTGCCGTAAGAGAAAAAACCTTACGGCTGTGACGGCTCGCTGTGATGGCTGGTCATCCGCCCGTCCTTCATCACCACATTGAGGTTGCCGTTATAAAATTCCGCCAGGAATACGGTCTCAGGATCGTCAATTCCCTGCTGTTTCAGGCACTCTGCCAGCCACGCCTCATCATGACCAATCTGTTCCAGCTCATATTTACGCGGTACGCCGTCTTTCATCACAATAACTGACGGCATCTGTGACTGGTCACAAATCACCGTCAGCTGGCCGTCCGGCTCTATCTGCGCATAGTACACATCGCGGTATGAATAGATCCCCTGTGCATGCATGCGGGAGGTGATATTCAGAATATCGATTTTATTGCGCTTCTCATGAATGCTGTCCATGATAAACGCCCCGTTTTTAATAATGGGGATCGGGTTACCGATAGTCACCGCGCGCAGCACACTGATATGTTTGCTGACCCAATTGATTATGCTGATAAAACTCACCCCCATCAGCAGAATAATAATATATTGCGTCAGCGGAATAGTATCACTGTAAATAACACCGCCGATAATGCCGCCCAGTACAAAGTTTCCAATAAAATCAACCGGTGTCATTTGTGATAATTGGGTTTTCCCGGAGATATTCATGTGCGTTAACACAATAACAAAGCCGATGATAAATTTAACGATAACCAGCAGATAATATGTCATGGTATTTCCTTACACTGACAAACAACGCTAACCAACTGAAATAAAACATGTTACTATGTTGCGCTTATAAGACTGCATTCTGTATTGATATTACCGGATATTTTTATGCAGCGGGATATTATTTTATGCCGTTACTGATAAATCCCCCTCAGCACTATACAACCGGCGCTTCATTTTCTATGCTGAAAGGGATAACCCTGACAGAAAATTATATCTGTCAGCAGACTGCCTGATTTTATTATATAATCAATAATCGCGGACACGATGTTATCCGGTTATTTTACTCAGTATTGCTGAAGAGGAGTTAATCATGAAAAAAGCATTATTAAGTTCACTCATCCTTGCGGGGGTATTTGCACTGGCCACCGGGTGTGACGACAGCAGCAAAACGGATCCCGCCGCACAGAAAGCACAGGAAGGTGCCGCGCAGATTAAGGAAGCCGCAGAGCAGAAAGCGGATGAAATAAAGCAGGATGCCAAAGAGGCAGCGGATAAAACAGAGCAGAAAGCCGCTGAACTGAAACAGAATGCAACTGAAGCCGCCGGTGATGCCAAAGAAAAAGCCGGCGCGGTGATGGCTGACGCCAAAGAGAAAGCTGCCGAAATCCGTGACAGTGCCGATGCCAAAGCGGATGAACTGAAAAAAGAGGCTGATGCCCTGCTGGCTGATGCCAAAGATAAAGGTGAAGATGCCAAAAAAGCCGCGGAAGAAAAAGCCGCAGAGCTGAAACAGAAAGCGGATGAAGCCAAAGCCGCCGCTGATAAAAAAATTGATGAGCTGAAACAGGATGTCAGCGGAAAACCCGCAGATGCTCAGTAAACCTGAACAGGTAATATCCCGTATCAATCCGTAAAACAGCCGTCAGCCGGAAACAATGACTGTTTCCGGCTTTTTTATTGTGTTATTTCAGGCAATTTGTCAATTACCGCAAATAAAATTCACAGATAAAAATATCTCTTTTTCCCTCAAAAATACCCCGTGACTTGCCGCAGAGTGACATTTTTGGCACTATAATCCTCTTTTTTTCACCAACCGGGGGAATAAAATCTAATATCACCGCATTTTTTCCGCAGGTTTAACCTGTATTTATCTCCGTTTTTTCTGATCTCCCGCTGATACTATTTTGCCGGGGTTTCTATTTACCGCTACGCAGCCGCGTACCGTTTTCAGAAGGAAAATCTGACGCTTTGATGCAGTTCTCCCCTTTTTACTGCCGGCGTTATCTGCAACTGATAAAAGGAATAATTCATGAGTCATCAGGACACTGAACAATCCGCAAAAAAAATGAAGATTAACCCGCCGGTTTTTTATATTTCGGCCCTGGTTATTCTTCTGATTGTCGGCTTTGCCGCCCTGTTTCCCCAGACGGCGGACATACACCTTAAAGCCCTTCAGACCAGCCTGTTTAAAAATGCCAGCTGGTTCTATATCCTCGCCGTCGCCCTGATTTTACTGAGCGTCACCTTTATGGGGTTGTCCCGTTTCGGTGATATTAAACTCGGCCCTGATCACGCCCGTCCGGCATACAGTTATATTTCCTGGTTCGCCATGCTGTTCTCCGCAGGGATGGGGATCGGGCTGATGTTCTTCGGTGTCGCCGAGCCGGTGATGCATTATCTTTCCCCGCCTGTCGGCACACCGGAAACGGTTGAAGCGGCAAAAGAGGCCATGCGCCTGACCTTCTTCCACTGGGGGTTACACGCCTGGGCTATTTACGCGGTTGTGGCGCTGATCCTTGCGTTTTTCAGCTACCGCCACGGCCTGCCGCTGACACTGCGTTCCGCACTCTACCCGATTATCGGTGACCGTATTTACGGCGCAGCCGGTCACGCGGTGGATATTTTCGCTGTGGTCGGTACGGTATTCGGGGTCGCGACCTCCCTCGGCTTCGGCGTGTTACAGGTGAATGCCGGGCTGAATCATCTGTTCGGCCTGCCGCAGACAGAAACTGTTCAGGTGGTGCTGATTGTGGTGATCACCTCACTGGCCACGCTGTCGGTTGTGTCCGGTCTGGATAAAGGCATCCGTTTTCTGTCAGAGCTGAACCTCGGCCTGGCGGTTCTGCTGCTGATTATGGTCGGTGTATTAGGCCCGACCGTGCTGCTGCTGAAATCCTTTGTTGAGAACACCGGCGGCTATCTTTCTGAAATCGTCAGTAATACCTTTAATCTCTTTGCCTATGAGCCGAAGTCAGACGACTGGCTGGGCGGCTGGACCCTGCTTTACTGGGGCTGGTGGCTGTCGTGGTCGCCGTTTGTCGGGATGTTTATCGCGCGGATTTCACGCGGGCGCACCATCCGTGAATTTGTTTTCGGCGTGTTGTTTGTCCCGGCGGGCTTTACCCTGCTGTGGATGACCTTCTTCGGTAATACCGCCATTGATCTGATCAAAAATCAGGGTGCAACCGCCCTCGCCGCGGTGGTGAAAGAGGATGTGTCACTGGCACTGTTCCAGTTCCTCGAGTATTTCCCGTTCTCCACGGTGCTCTCTTTCTTTGCCATGCTGATGGTGATTGTCTTCTTCGTCACTTCCGCTGACTCCGGCGCGATGGTGGTGGATACCCTGGCCTCCGGCGGGGATACCCACACGCCGGTCTGGCAGCGGATCTTCTGGGCCGGACTGATGGGCGTGGTGGCGATCACTCTGCTGCTGGCCGGGGGATTATCCGCCCTGCAGACCGTAACTATCGCCAGCGCCCTGCCGTTTGCGGTTGTGCTGCTGTTCTCGATTTACGGACTGATCAAAGCCCTGCGGATTGATGTGCATAAACGCGACAGTCAGCAACTGGCGACCATTGCACCGACCGCCAGCCGCAACCCGATCCCGTGGCAGCGCCGTCTGCGTAATATCGGCTATTTCCCGAAACGTTCGCTGGTCAAACGCTTTATTGATGAAGTGGTGTCAGAGGCGATGGACATGGTGTCTCAGGAGCTGGAAAAACAGAGCACACCGAGCCATATCGACCGCAGCCGCGACGACCGGATCACCTTTGAGGTCGATCTGGGGGATGATATGAACTTTATCTATGAAACCCGGCTGCGCTATTACAATCAGCCGTCCTTTGCCCTTTCCGGTATGACCGACGAGGAAAAAGATGAGGAACACCGCTATTACCGCGCGGAAATCCATCTGAAAGAGGGCGGACAGGATTATGACATTATGGGCTGGAACAAGGAGCAGATTATTCATGACATCCTTGACCAGTACGAAAAACATATTCACTTCCTGCATCTGCTCGGCAAGAAGTAAGCCTGTCACTGTAAAAATGCCGCTCATCTGAGCGGCCTTTTTTTATTCTTCTTCGTTGTCGCGCTGCGGCAGTGCAACCAGCTCATCCAGCAGTGCATAGAGCTGGCGTACCTTCTCCGGTGTGAACTGTAATTCCAGCGCCTGATAGCCGGTCTCCACTTCCGCCTGCACACGGTGATACAGTGCCATGCCTTCGTCAGTCAGGGAGAGGTAGAGTTTGCGCTGATCACTGAGGGGCTTGAGGCGGTGGATAATGCCCGCTTTTTCCATCCGCGTCAGAATACCGGTCAGGCTGGGACGCAGAATACAGCTTTTCTGTGCCAGAAGATGAAAATCGAGCGACGGGGTCTTAGCCAGTATGCGAATGATCCGCCACTGCTGCTCCGTCAGTTGGTGTGCTTTCAGGGTCGGGCGAAAGTAGCCGAGGACCACTTCACGGGCCTGCAAAAGGGCGATAAGTAATGATTCATGCATAATGGGTAATTTCTCCGCGATGTACTCACATCATAAACATCGACGTTATCAAAAAAAGGCGCAATTTTATCGGGAAAATGCGCAATCAGACATCCTCTGTTAGAATAAAAAGCATATCAGTCACGAAGACCCAAAGGACTCTCCTTTTATTAACGCCATATTAACAATAAATCAATGGTCTTCTGCTGATATCTCAGTGCCCTCATCACTTTTTTGAGAAAACGCAACGGAGCTCTCTATGTTCACCTCATCGTTAACCAATCCTTCCTTTTCCCTGCTGCGCACCGGCGGCTATATCAATGGTCAGTGGACCGATGCACAGGATAAGGCCACGTTTGATGTGACCAACCCGGCCACCGGCGGACTGATCACCCGCGTCAGCGACCTCGGCGCACACGAAACCCGGCTTGCCATTGCCGCCGCTGAAAATGCCCTGCCGGGCTGGCGCGCCCTGACCGCCAAAGCCCGTGCGCAGATCCTGCGCCGCTGGTTTTTTCTTGTCATGGAGAATCAGGAGGAACTGGCACAACTCCTGAGCCTGGAGCAGGGCAAACCGCTGGCAGAATCACGCGGGGAAATAGCCTACGGTGCCAGCTTTATTGAATGGTTTGCCGAAGAAGGCAAGCGCGTGTACGGCGAAACCATTCCGGCCACACAGAGCGGACAGCGGATCGCCACCATACGCCAGCCGATCGGGGTGGTCGGTGCTATCACACCGTGGAACTTCCCGAATGCGATGATCACCCGCAAAGCCGCTCCGGCACTGGCGGCAGGCTGTACCATGGTACTGAAACCGGCCGCGGAAACCCCGCTTTCCGCTCTGGCGCTGGCGGCACTCGCGGAACAGGCCGGTATTCCGGCCGGGGTATTCAATGTTGTCACCGGGCTTGATGCGGCGGCTATCGGCGGCGAACTGACCACCAGCCCGGTCGTGCGCAAGATCTCCTTTACCGGCTCCACCCGTGTCGGCAAGTTGCTGATGGCGCAGAGTGCGGAGACGGTTAAAAAGCTCTCTCTCGAACTGGGCGGTAACGCACCGTTTATTGTGTTTGATGATGCCGATCTCGATGCGGCGGTTGCCGGTGCCATGGCCGCCAAATTCCGTAACAGCGGGCAAACCTGTGTCTGCGCCAACCGTCTCTATGTGCAGGATGGTGTGTATGATGCCTTTGCCGGGAAACTGGCGGAGGCTGTCAGTGCCCTGCATGTTGCGCCGTACACCGACGAAAAAGCACAACAGGGGCCGCTGATTAATGAGGCCGCTATCCGCAAAGTCAGTGAGCATATCGCCGATGCGGTCAGCAAAGGTGCGACTGTTGTCAGCGGCGGGAAACCGGCGGCACAGGGCGGATTATTTTTTGAGCCGACAGTCCTGACCGGTGTGACTTCAGACATGCTGGTGACCCGTGAGGAGACGTTTGGCCCGCTGGCACCGCTGGTGCGTTTCCGCGATGAGGAAGAAGCCATCCGCGCGGCAAATAACAGTGAGTTCGGTCTTGCCGCTTATTTCTATTCCCGCGATATCGGCCGGGTCTACCGCGTGGCTGAAGCCCTGGAAGCCGGAATGGTCGGTATTAATGAAGGGATTATTTCCACGGAAGTGGCACCGTTCGGCGGTATCAAGCAATCCGGCCTCGGCCGTGAAGGCTCCCGCCACGGTATTGATGACTATCTGGAAATCAAATACCTCTGCTTCGGCGGGATCCGTTAATCCCCGCTGACCACCGCCTGCGGCTGTCCTTCCGGCAGCCGCATTTTCTGACTCTCCCTTGTATTTTTCCCCGGCTATCATTAGACTGCGTATCATTCGCAAATAAGCAACAATTGCGTCACATTTTTTATCCCACCGGGAGTTGGTATGTCTTTGGATAATTCACAGCGTCTGTTGTTCCGCGACGCAATGGCGACACTCTCCGCTGCCGTCAATATCGTCACCACCGACGGCGACGCCGGGCGCGGCGGGCTGACCGCCACCGCGGTCTGCTCTGTCACGGATACGCCGCCGACCCTGCTGGTGTGCATCAACCGCAGCAGTGCGCTCAGTGAGGTGTTCAGAGCCAACGGACGTTTGTGTGTCAATGTGCTCACCCATGAACACCAGGCACTGGCGTGTGATTTTGCCGGGATGACCGGCCTGAGTATGGACGCGCGTTTTGCCGGTGATCACTGGCAGCCGGGAGCGCTGGGACAACCTTGTCTGCACGGCTCACTGGCCTGTCTGGAAGGCGTGGTGACTCAGGTGCAGGAAATCGGCACACACAATATCTTTATGGCAGAGATCAGCAATATTGATGTCCGCGACGAAGGTCACGGCCTGATTTACTTCCGCCGCGATTTCCGCACTGTCGAAACCGGTGATATCCCCGCTGCTGCAGTTGCCTGATCCTCTTTCATTATTGTCATAATATTCGTTAACACATCATGTGTTAACGAATCATTATTCATCAGAAAAATACCTGTTACAGTTTGTCATATTTAATTCCGCCCCCCTCCGGACAACAGAATAAATAACCATCAATCTGCTCAATACGCCATCAACAAAACCATTGCGGACTAATTATTGATGTCAATCTAATGAATTTTATTTCAATTATGATATTAATTATTGCAGTAAGTGTGATCTGTCTTTGAGATGCTCAGACAGCAATATATTAGTCTGAGCCCTTTGGCAAATACCCTGACAAATACGCAAACACTCAACCTTACGCAAGAGTTTATCTTTTAGCTTTGCCTCCGCGATGCCGGGAAGGCTTTTGCGTGATGAATAATTATTAATAAGAGGCATTAAACCATGAGTAAACCCGCGCAGGTTGGTTTGTTTAACCAACCCAAGCCATTCTTCATGATTTTTATCGTGGAGCTGTGGGAACGCTTCGGCTATTACGGTGTGCAAGGCATCCTGGCCGTCTACTTTGTTCAGAAACTGGGATTCAGTCAGGAACAGGCATTCATCACCTTCGGGGCATTCGCCGCGCTGGTATACGGTCTGATCTCCATCGGTGGTTACGTCGGTGACCACGTCCTCGGGACCAAACGGACCATCATCTTAGGGGCCATCGTGATGGCTGTCGGTTATTTTATGACCGGCCTGTCTATCATGCACCCGGACCTGATCTTCTACGCACTGGGTACCATTGCTGTCGGTAACGGCTTATTCAAAGCCAACCCGGCCAGTCTGCTGGCAAAATGCTATCCGCCGAAAGACCCGCGTCTGGACGGGGCATTCACCCTGTTCTATATGTCGATCAACATCGGCTCTCTGATTTCCCTGTCACTGGCACCGGTTATCGCGGACAAATACAGCTATACCGTTACTTATAACATCTGTGGTATCGGCCTGCTGATCGCCCTGGCGGTCTTCCTGTTCTGTCAGAAAATGGTGCGTAATATCGGTTCCGAGCCGGATCACAAACCAATAAAATTCGGCAGCCTGCTGGTCGTCATCGCCGGTAGTGTGGCAACTGTTTTCCTGTGTGCATGGTTACTGCACAACGTCATTATTGCCAACTATGTGTTACTCGGCGTCACCGCTGTGGTTATCTTCTTCTTCTTCCGCGAAGCTTTCAAACTGAAAGGTGTTGAGCGGAACAAGATGTATGTGGCGTTTGTTCTGATGCTGGAAGCGGTTATCTTCTATGTGCTGTATGCCCAGATGCCGACTTCACTGAACTTCTTCGCTATCTATAACGTGCATCACACCATTATGGGTATTGATGTGCATCCGGTCAGCTTCCAGGCACTGAACCCGTTCTGGATCATCGTGCTGAGCCCGGTTCTGGCTTACTTCTACAGCAAGATGGGCGCACGCGGCAAAGATTTCTCCATGCCGGGTAAATTCACCATCGGTATGTTCTGCTGCTCCGCCGGCTTCCTGACAGCCGCTGCATCCGGTATGTGGTTTGCCGATGCGTCCGGTCTGACATCACCATGGTTTATCGTCCTGGTCTACTTCTTCCAGGCCGTCGGTGAGCTGATGATCAGTGCGCTGGGTCTGGCGATGGTGGCTGCGTTCGTTCCGCAGTACCTGATGGGCTTTATTCTCGGGATGTGGTTCCTGACCCAGGCAATGGCAACACTGCTGGGCGGTTACGTGGCGACCTTTACCGCACCGCCGGAAGGCGTGACTGATCCGCTTCAGACTCTCGGTATCTACACTGATGTGTTCGGTAAAATCGGTATCGCAACGGCAGTTGCCGGCCTGATTATGTGGGCTATCGTACCGAAACTGAACAAAATCATGAAAGAAGAAAAAACAGCCTGATTGTGTTAACCGGTGCGGCGGCACCGGTTTTCCGTCTCGTTTGCGTAATGACACGCTGTTCTGCATAACCCGGGCTATCCGGGTTTTTTATTATCTCCCCATCCTGCTTTTCTGCCCGGTTTCACATTTTCCCGCACGCCATTTCTCAAATATTGGTATCCCTGCTATACGTTAATTAACTATTAATTAACAAATAGTCAATCAATCCCTCATACAAAACCCTGCACGTTCAACGGAGATAATAATGATAACCCCATGGCGAACACCTGTTCTTCTGCTCTCTCTGCTGCTTTCCCCGCAATTGTATGCCGCTTCCGAACCCGCCGCTGAAGCCCGCAACGGGATGGTGGTCTCTTCCCAGCATCTGGCGTCACAGGCCGGGGCTGATATTCTGAAAGCCGGCGGTAACGCGGTGGATGCGGCAGTGGCTGTCGGCTACGCTCAGGCGGTGGTGAATCCCTGCTGCGGTAATATCGGCGGCGGCGGCTTTATGACCCTGCATCTGGCAGACGGAAAAAATATTTTCATCAATTTCCGCGAAACGGCCCCGGCGTCCGCTTCTGCGGATATGTATCTCGATAAAGACGGCAATCTGATCAAAGATGCCAGCCTGTACGGCTACCTCGCCGCCGGGGTGCCGGGAACGGTGAAAGGGCTGGATTATGCCCTGGAAAAATACGGTACCATGAAACGGGAGCAGGTGATGGCTCCGGCGATAAAACTGGCCCGTGACGGTTTTATCCTGACCCGCGCAGATACCGATGTGCTGGACACCACCACCGCCCGCTTTAAGCAGGATCCGGAAGCAGCGCGGATTTTCCTTAAACCTGACGGCTCCGCATTCCAGCCCGGCGACCGCCTGATTCAATCCGATCTGGCCAATACCCTGGAACGCATCGCCAAAGAAGGCCCTCCCGCTTTTTATGAAGGTGACATCCCGCAAATCGTGGAAAAGGCCTCTCAGGCAGGCGGCGGTAAGCTGACCGCCAAAGATTTCGCGGATTACACCATTTCTGAGGTTGCGCCGGTCACCTGCACCTATCGCGGCTATGAATTTATATCCGCCCCGCCGCCGAGCTCCGGCGGTGTGACTATCTGCCAGACCCTGAATATTCTGGAAGGTTATGATCTGAAAGCAATGGGCTTTAACTCAGCGGATTATATTCACACTCTGACAGAGGCAATGCGCCATTCGTATATGGATCGCAACACCTTCCTCGGTGACCCGGCGTTTGTGAAAAACCCGACCGAAAAACTGACCAGCAAAGCCTATGCGGAAGAGCTGCGCAAAGAAATCATTCCGGGTAAAGCCACACCTTCCGCTCAGGTGCAGCCGGGTACAGGCCCGCATGAAAAACCGGAAACCACACACTATTCCGTGGTGGATAACAAAGGCAATGCGGTTTCCACCACCTATACCATCAATGGCCGTTTCGGTGCGGTGGTGATCCCGCTGGGTACCGGTTTCTTCCTCAATGATGAAATGGATGATTTCACCACCAAAATCGGCGAGAAGAATATGTACGGTCTGGTTCAGGGTGAGCGCAACGCGATTGCCCCGGGCAAACGTCCGCTTTCTTCCATGAGCCCGACCATTGTCACCAAAGACGGTAAGATTTTCCTGGTGCTCGGTTCGCCGGGCGGCTCACGGATCATCTCTATCACCTTACAAACCGCACTGAATATTATCGATCACGGTATGGCACCGCAGGAGGCCGTGAATGCACCGCGTATCCACCATCAGTGGCTGCCGGATGAGGTGTATTACGAGCAGCGCGGTGTGTCAAAAGACTCACTGAATTTGCTGGATAAAATGGGTTATAAGATGGTTGAACAGACACCGTGGGGTGCCGCCGAGCTGATTATGGTGGGGTTACCGGGTGCCGCCGGAGTCAGTGCGGACTCTTCCGGCAATGATGCCGCCGTGTCCGGTAAGGTGCGGGAAGGCTATTTATACGGTGCCAACGATGTGCGCCGTCCGGCCGGGGAGGCAGCAGGAGTCGAGTAATCTCCCGGCCGGATTTGTAAACGCAGCATGCCCTGTCCGTCACGGACAGGGCATTTTTTACGGCAACCAGCTGATATCAATAATTAAATATTAACACCGTGCTGAGACGCTAATGCAGACAGACCACCGGCGAAGCCCTGGCCGACGGCTTTGAATTTCCACTCTGTACCGTGACGGTACAACTCACCGAAGACCATCGCGGTTTCTGTTGATGCATCTTCAGACAGGTCGAAACGGGCAATTTCACTGCCGTTATCATTGTTACAGATACGGATGAAGCTGTTGCTGACCATACCGAAGTTCTGTTTACGTGCTTCCGCATCATAAATCGTGACGGAGAAGACCAGTTTTTTCACATCTGCCGGAAGGGTGTTCAGGCTGATTTTAACCTGCTCATCATCACCGTCGCCTTCACCGGTGCGGTTGTCGCCCTGGTGCTCCACCGCGCCGCACGGGCTGATTTTGTTATTAAAGAAGATGAAATGGCTGTCGGATAATACTTTTCCGTCGTCACCCACCATAAATACAGATGCGTCGAGGTCAAAATCCTGACCATCAGTCACACGCGCATCCCAGCCCAGACCAACCATCGCCACGCTCATTGACGGGGCTTCTTTGGTCAGGGAGACGTTACCACCTTTTGTAAGAGAAACTGCCATTTTCGGACTCCTGCTGCGGATTATAAAGAGGGCTGGTTATCAGCCCGCTGAAAAAAATACTCAGGACGCGTTGATACCGTACTGTGCACAGACTGATGACAGACCACCGGCATAACCCTGGCCGACGGCACGGAATTTCCACTCGGCTCCGTGACGATAGAGTTCACCGAACAGCATCGCGGTTTCAGTGGAGGCATCCTCAGTCAGGTCATAACGGGCGATTTCGGTATTGGTATCATCATTGACCAGGCGGATAAATGCGCCGGATACCTGGCCGAAACTCTGACGGCGGGTCTGCGCGTCATGGATAGTGACCACGAAGACGATTTTGTCGATCTCCGCCGGAATCATATCCAGTTTGATGATCAGAGATTCATCATCACCATCGCCCTGGCCAGTGCGGTTGTCGCCGGTATGGGTGACTGAACCGTCAGATGAACGCAGGTTGTTATAGAAAATAAAGTCTGCATCGCCACGCACTTTACCGGCGGCGGTCAGCAGAAAGGCAGAGGCATCAAGGTCGAAATCCTGACCATCTGTGGAACGAACATCCCAGCCTAAGCCAATCAGGACGTTTTTCATTGAAGGGGCTGTTTTGCTCAGCGACACGTTACCACCTTTAGAAAGAGAAACGCTCATTTCACTTACTCCTTAGTTAAATCAGTGACGGGTGGCGGATAATTACTTATCCGCACTTTCCGTTTTTTCCGGGAAAACAAAGCTGGCGACAATACCCAGTGCCAGGACCCCGAGCACCACGAACAGGCTGCTGGTGGCCGAAATATGTAATCCGTGACCCCAGAGGCTGTCTGTCGCATTCAGACCCAGTTTCACCGCGATAAAGAACAGTAACGCAATAACCGCTTTTTCCAGGTGAACCAGATACTGCTTCAGTGCTTCCAGGACAAAATACAGGGTACGCAGGCCGAGGATCGCGAACATCATGGCGCTGTAAACAATCAGCGGCTCACGGCTCACCGCGATAATCGCCGGTACGGAGTCAAACGCAAACATCACATCGGACAGTTCCACCACGGCCACACACAGCATCAGCGGTGTGGCATACAGAGCGGCTTTTTTACCGCGTCCGATAGTGACGTCTTTGTTCTCCGGTTTTGCCAGTTCGGCATCCACTTCTTTCTGGGTCAGCAGGAAGGCGTGTCCGCTCAGTTTCGGCCAGATCGGGAACAGTTTTTTCACCATCCGGTAAGCAATGTGCTGCGAGTAATCTTCAATCTCTTCCTTCTCTTCGCGGTTACGCAGCATCATGACAGCGGTCCAGGCGACGATCAGGGCGAAAATCACTTCCACATACGGCCCCAGGCTCAGCAGACCGGTACCTATCGCCACGAAAATCCCGCGGAAAACGATAGCCCCGATAATGCCCCAGTACAGCACCCGGTGGCGGAAACGATCCGGAACCGAGAACCAGGAGAAAATCGCCATCATCACAAACAGGTTGTCGACCGACAGCACTTTCTCAAGCGCATAACCGGTGACGAACAGGCTCGCAACTTCCGAACCGTGGTGGATATAGAGAAACCCGGCAAAACCCATTGCCACAGCCACCCAGAAAACAGACCAAATTGCCGCATTTTTCAGTGAAACCGGCTTATCGCCCCGGTGCATAAACAAATCAATAAAAATCGCACCGATTGCGAGGATGACGAAAACGGTGACTGTTTCCATCGGAAAACCGATATGTGTTGATTCCATAATTAACCCTTAGGTATAAAAATCAGAGACCGAACTCTGCCGGGTCAAACCCCAGAGCAGCGGCGATCTCTTTTACTGCTTTCTGCTCATCCTGATCGAAGTTACCGTCACTCTTCGCGACTGCAATCCCGACACGCACCGCTAACTGCGCTGCTTCCGGCTGATCCTTCAGCGCCAGGATATATTTCATGGTTTCACCTTTGCCGATTTCCATGTCGAAATCGAAACTGGTGACCAATTTGTTGAAAAATGTAATGACTTCTTCGGTTTCAAATACTTTCAGTTCTTCAGAGGATTTCAGAAAACCGATCATTTTCTGTTTTTCTTCCGCACTGACCCCGTCACTGGAAACCGCAATACGGGCACAGACAGCGATTGTACCTTCCATAAACTTACGGTTTCTGAAACGGCTGACCTGTTTTGTCAGCTCTTCGCGGCCTGAATTAAACGCACTTTTGACCCGGTTAAGTATACTCATTGCTGTATCCTCACTTAAATTATTTCGAGCCGGCTTTCCAGCGGAAACCCCACCCGAATGCTTCATCCATATCGCTTTGATTTTTAAAGAAACGGTTAAGACGTTCGACTTTTATCGCCCCGTTTTCATTGACCAGGCGGGCAATCGCGCACATGGTGCGGCGGTCGTCCCCTTCTGTCAGCCGGGTTTCCACCGGCGGCTGTTCCGGTACAAAGACCGTCACCACGCCATCTGTTTTGTCCCAGCTCGGTACGCCCTGATAAATAAAGGCGTAGATGAGAATTTGGCGGATGTGTTTCCACTCGCCGCCGTTGATATGCAGCCACTCACCTTCTGAAACCGCGCCGGTGCGATCATCGCCCTGCAGCTGAATAAACGGTTCGCGCCGGTAATCACCAAATGCATTACCCAGTGCCTGAATCACCGATTTCTGACCATTCTGTAACTCAACGAATGCGCCCAGATCCAGGTCAATTCCCTTGTTGCCGCCACCGAACACATTGCTGAGGAAGCCCCCGGAGTTGCTGCTCTGAGTGTCCCGGTGCCAGTTCAGATTAATGCGGATTTCACCGAAGTTATCCCGCTTGCTCAGACTGATTGACGGCTTTTCTTTGCTCAGCGATATCTTGCTTAAACTGATTTTGCTTTCTGCCGGTTTTGGTGCAGGCGCTGCTGCCGGTGCAGATTCTGCCGCCACATCCACCCCGAAGTGCTCCGCCAGCGGTTTCAGTCCGCCGTTGAAACCCTGGGCAACAAAGCGGAATTTCCACTCATTATTACGGCGGTACAGTTCACCGAGGATCAGTGCAGCTTCCTGACGACCGGCGGTGTCCACAATGCCGCTGAGCAGTTTTTCATGATCCGCCTCAACCTGAACTTCCAGGCTGCGCAGACCGGCAACAGTCTGCCCGCCGTCACAGGTGACCACAAACGCAACTTTCTGCACATCCTGACGCAGACGGCTGACATCCGCCGTAAAGACGGTATTATTGCCGTTCTGCTGCCAGCTGATGGTGTTGTCATCATTCTGCGGCTGGCCGTAGAAGACCATGTCCGGATCGCCCTGCACTTTGCCGTCAGCATACAGACGGAACGCAGAGGCATCCGCCGCCGCACCGGACAGCACCGTAATCCGCAGTGTTTTCAGCGGTACGGGCGCATTCGCCCCGGGCGTCATGTTCATCAGCGCACCACCGTACTGACGATGTCAGAAGACATGTCATCAATCGTGCGGCCGCGGCATGCAGCACCGTGTGCGGTAAAGTTCCACTCACCGCCGCTGCGGCACAGGGAAGCGATCACGATACCGGTGTGTGAGCCCTGTTCATTCAGCTGATAACGCACCAGCTCTTTACCGCTCTGATCCAGTACACGGCAGAAGGCATTTTCCACATCGTTAAATGTCTGACCACGGAAGCTGTTCACCGTAAAGGCCAGGTATTCAGTATTCTGCGGCAGACGGTTCAGATCCACGCGGATCACTTCATCATCGCCGTCACCCTCACCGGTCAGGTTATCTCCTTCGTGGATTACGGATTTACAGTCTGATTTCAGTTTGCGGAACCAGATAGTGTCGAGAATACGGCCGTCTTTATCCAGCAGGATACAGCTGGCATCCAGATCAATGGAGTCGTTACCGCCGCCGAACAGCGAACCGAGAAAACCTTTCTTTTTCTGAACAGGATCCCAGCCGAGACCGAAATGCAGCTGATTTAATGCGGCAGATGCCTTGCTGAGAGATACCGTCTGATTCTTCGTCAATGAAACCATATTTTCATTCCTTAAACGGGAGATAAAACCCGGCAACAGGTGCTGGTGATAATGAATTTTAAAAAATCATATCATGACGGAGTTCTTTGGCAAGATATATTTCACATTAAATTAATAATACAATCTAAACATATAGTTAAAACATAAATGATGACATTAATAGTTACAGGAAATGTCAGGTTTAGTCAGTAGATTGTCAATTTAAACATAATCATAATATGATTGACATGTTGATTAATCCTAAATAAACTCGCTCCTAATCTATCGGATAAAACAGAACAGGAATAAACAATAATGGTGCATGCGATCTGGCTGACGGAAGGACTCTCTTCTCAGCGTGACTTGATCCGGAATATCAGGCTGTTCGCACAGACATTACAGGTTGATCTCACGATTTTTGCCTCTCACCGGCAGCCCCGTCATGAGATCCTGTCAGAAGCCGATTTTTCCCTGACTGAACCGGCTGATGAAAATGAGCGGCTGGCGTTTATCCTGTCTGTTACGGAGAAATACGGTATTCAGGTAATCCACGCCGGGCGGAATATCCCGTGGTTTGAAACGCACAGAAACACTATCACGGCTTCCGGCACCCGGCTGATAACCGGCGTCGCCTCTCTGTCCGATTACGCCGTGGCGGATGATAAAGTCCGCTTTGCTGCTGAGATGGCATCACACGGCCTGCCGGTTGTGCCTTCTGTGCAGATCACCTCTGCGGCACAATTGCGTGATGCACTCACCCGTTCCCCGTTTCCGGGGCTGCCGCTGTGTATTAAACCGGTTCAGGGCATTTACGGTGCCGGTTTCTGGCAGTTTGATGACAACACGCCGCCGATGTCCATGTTCACAAACCCTGAACGGCGGATCACCACACCGCAGCAGTATTTGTCCGCCCTTGAAAGCGCTGACAAATGCCCCGCGCAGGTACTGATGCCTTATTTGCCCGGCCCGGAGTATTCCGTGGATATTCTGGCGGATAACGGTGAGGTGCTGGCTGCTGTTGCACGGCGCAAAGAAGGCTCCCTGCAATACCTTGAACATGACGGTGCTGCATTTGAGCTGGCCTGCGCCTGTGCGCGGGTGATGAAAGCCGACGGACTGGTGAATGTGCAGACCCGCCATGACCATCACGGGCAGCCGCTACTGCTGGAAATCAATATGCGGCCGTCCGGTGGTATCGGTTATACCGCGCTGAGCAGGGTGAATCTGCCGGGCCTGTTTGCCCTGTACAGTACCGGGCTGCTCAGTGCGGATGAGGTCAGAGAATATAACCGCACTGCATTCCGTCCGGCAATTGTCCGCCCGCTGACCGAAGCCGTCAGCTACCCGTCTTCCCTGAACAATGTAATACACTGAGGTCACTATGCCCGGTTTTTCCCGTCCCGGTCACCACCGGTTCACACTGACAACCGGCACGCTGGAAGTCCGCAGCGATGCCACACCGGAAACTCTGGATGCGCTGTTCGGGATCGCAGAGCGGCGTAACCCGAAACGGGCATTTCTGTTTGTCAGCAAAGTGCTGGGCCGCCATATCCCGGTCGAGCCGGAAATCATGCGTGGTGTTTACCGCCGCCTCAGTGAGCAGTTTCCGCAGGATCTGCCGCAGCCGCTGCTGGTTATCGGTATGGCGGAAACCGCTGTCGGTCTGGGAGCCGGCGTATACAGCGAAATCCGCCGTCAGTACCCGGAATCCCTGTATCTCTCTTCCACCCGCCATCCGGCGGACGGTGAACTGCTGTGTGAATTTAAAGAAAATCACAGCCACGCCACGGATCATCTGCTCTATTTCCCGGCCGATCCGCAGCTGAAAACCCGGCTGCAACAGGCAAAAACCCTGGTGCTGGCAGATGATGAAGCGACCACCGGCAATACGTTTACCAATTTGCTGACTGCATTGCATGAAAGCGGTCAGCTGCCTGATTTACAACAGGTTGTGACTGTCACACTGACGGACTGGCGTGAGGATCCGGCCACTGTTCAGCACGGGCTGCCGTTGCGGCATGTCTCTCTGATCAGCGGCAGCTGGCGCTGGGAAGCTGATCCGGATGCGGCCCTGCCGGAGATGCCGGATGTGAATGTCAGCGCTGCGGGAGCCGTGCCAATCCGCCGTCCGCTGACGCGGGTGCGGCTCGGTCTGCATGATCCGCACACCGGTTTTGGCAGTACGGTGACGACCGCACCCGGTGAGCGGCTCCTGGTGCTCGGCTCCGGGGAGTTTGTCTGGCAGCCGTTCCTGCTGGCCGAACGGCTGGCAGAGGCCGGAGCGGATGTAAAATTCAGCGCCCTGACCCGCTCCCCGATAGCCCCGGGCGGTGCCATTGAATCCGTTATTTCCTTCACGGATAACTACGGGCTGGGGATCCCCAATTATCTCTACAATGTGGCACATCAGTCATTTGACCGCATTCTGCTGTGCACAGAAACGGATCCGGCGGCGTTTGATCCGCAGTTATTACAGGCGCTGGCCCGCTGTGCGCCGCTGACGGAGGTGATTTATGACGACTAAACCGGTGATCCTGAGCGACCTGGATGACACCCTGTTCCAGACAAAACGCAAAATGACACAGGAGCAGGCACTTACGCCGTTTCGCACCGGTGCGGTTGACCGCACATTACAACCGCGCAGTTTTATGACGGAAGAACAGGCCATGCTGACAGACTGGCTGCTGGCGCATGCCGATCTCATTCCGGTTACGGCACGCGGTACGGAGGAACTCCGCCGCGTCACTATCCCGTTCCGCTCTTATGCGATAACCACGCACGGCGCGGTGATCCTGCGACCGGACGGTTCGCCGGAACCCGGCTGGCAGTCTGAAATGCTGACCGCCCTCGGCCCTTACTGTGAACGGCTGTTGTCACTACAGCAGTTTTGTACTGAGCGGATGACAGAGCGCGGTATTGATGCATGGGCGCGCATTAATTATGAATACGATGATGTGCCGGTCTATCTGGTGATGAAACACACTGACAGTACCCGCACAGCGGAACTCTATGCCGTTGCCGCAGAGATTGAACAACAGTTTCCGGCAGACGGATTTTACATCCACCGCAACGGCAACAATATCGCCTGGCTGCCGGATCCGGTAGAAAAAGGCCATGCTGTTACGTACCTGCTGACGTTATTACGGGCAGAGCGCGGCACCTTTCCGGTTATCGGCCTCGGCGACAGCCTGAGTGATTACCGCTTTATGAAACACTGTACCTGGTTCGGGATGCCGTCCCGCAGTCAGTTTGCGGAGGCAGTCGCCGCCCGGATTTTCAGTGAGGTATCCGATGTATAATTTCCTGCCGTTCTCAGGCAGTTATCTGCCGGATGATGTGCAGTTTCTGCTTCGGCCGGTCACCATTGATATGACCCCGGTGGAACTGAAAGAGCAGCTTATTCAGTCCGGACAGAAACACTATTCCGATATGCTCAGCCAGGAGCCCGCTCCCACAGACTGGCATCTTGATCTGTTTAACCGCGCACTGAAAAAAGGTGCACCGCGTCTGGCGCGGGATGTGAGCGCCCTCGCCCGTACACTGGGTGACTATTTTGCAGATCAGCCGGTTGTGCTGGTCAGCCTGGTCCGCGCCGGTGTGCCGTTAGGGGTGATGCTGCATCAGGCGCTGCGTGATGCGGGAAAAATCTCACACCATTACGGCATCAGTATTATCCGCGATCGCGGTATTGATACGGCGGCGCTGGAGTGGATCGAACACCATCACGGCACCGCCGGTATTGTGTTTGTTGACGGCTGGACAGGTAAAGGCGCCATCACCGGTGAACTGATCCGCTCCCTGAAAGACAGACCCGGCTACCCGGCCGATCCGCGCCTGGTGGTGCTGGCCGATCCTGCCGGATGCGCCTGGCTTTCCGCTGCTGATGATGACTGGCTGATCCCCTCCGGGATTATGGGGGCGCCGGTTTCCGGGCTGATCTCCCGCTCTGTCTGGTCAGATACCGGTCCGCACGGCTGTGTGCATTGTGAGCATTTACAACCTTATGAGTGCAGCCGGACACTCACCGATACTGTTGCCGCGCTGCGCCGTCAGGAAACCGCGGCTCCGGCTGCGGCCTTCCCGGAGCCGGACACCAAAACAGCACTGCGGAAAAAAAGCCGTGCGGTGATCACTGCACTGGCTGAACGCTGTGGTGTCAACGATCTGAACAGAATCAAACCCGGTATTGCCGAAGCCACCCGTGCTGTCCTGCGCCGGGTGCCGGATCACGTCTTTGTGCGCGACTGCACAGAGCCGGATGTGGAATTGCTGCTTTATCTCGCCCGTCAGAAAGGGATCACTATCACGGAAGCCGGCGATGCCCTCGGGCAGTACCGCGCCGTCACTATTATCAGGAAGGTATCACCATGACCCGACGTCTCTCCCCGTGGAATTTAGGGGCCTCACTCTATATGCCCGCCACCCGCACCGATATCACGGATGCGATTATCAGTAATAAAATCAGCGGACTGCGTTCACTGATTATTTGTCTGGAAGATGCGGTCAGTGAGGCGGATATCCCGCAGGCACTGGAGAATTTACAGGGCATCCTGGCCGCGCTGACAGCGGAAAAACAGCGTGCCGGAAACCAGAACTGGCCGCTGGTGTTTATCCGTCCGCGTCACCCGGAAATGGGATTGTGGCTGCGCGAGCACTGCGATCTCAGTGCCGTTGACGGGCTGGTGCTGCCTAAGTTCACACAGAAAACGCTGCCGGTCTGGTGGCTGGTGGTGAAAAACACCCCGCTGTGTATGATGCCGACCCTGGAAACAGAAGAAGTCTGTGATGTGGTGCAGATGCGGAAACTGGCGCAGGTACTTAAATCCCATCCCTGCCATGACAAAATCATCGCACTGCGTATCGGCGGCAATGATCTGATGAATGTGATTTCCCTGCGCCGCCCGCGTCATCTCACCCTGTATGACGGCCCGATGGGTTATGTGATTAAAATGCTGGTCTCTGTTTTCGCCCCGCACGATTTCGCCATGACCGCACCGGTCTGCGAGCATATTGATGATCACGATGTCATGACACGGGAACTGGCGCTGGATATCGCTCACGGACTGGTGGGTAAAACTGCTATCCACCCGAATCAGGTGGCAGTGATTGAGCAGGCGCTGCGGGTCTCCGCTGATGAGCACGCGGATGCACTGCGGATCCTCAACTCCACACAGGCGGTATTCAAGTCACTGGGAGCTATGTGCGAACCGGCGACACACCGGCGCTGGGCATCTGCCATTCTGGCCCGTGCACGGGTGTACGGGATCGCACAGCGGAAAACAGACGGACAGCCGTTTAAAACACAAAACGGGTGAAACTGAGGACAGAAATATCATCAGACTGAATATCCTGCACTATTATATCTGAATGCCTTGATATATCCTGATCAGCTGATTAAATAGAACTGTTATGCGGAACAGCCGTTTCCGGCATAACAGCGGCTTTGTCTCTTTGTTTTTATACAGGTGTCCCCAGACTATGCAATTAAGCACACGACAGGTTCGTTTATTCACCCTGGCAACCCTGCTCGGTACCGGAAAACCGGTTCCGTCAGATGAAATCCTGGCGACACTCCGCTGCTCAGAGGCAACTCTGACCCGTACTTTCAAAGAGTTACGTGATACCTGGTCAGCGGAAATCCGCTACCGCAAAGCCTCACATACCTATGAAATGACTGACTCCGGCACACTGGATCGCAAAACACTGAAAAAGATGAACGAAGAGCTGGAAAACCATAACGGTCAGAAATCGGTGTATTACAGCGGGAAAGTGTCACTGGATAAAGAGAAGAAGAAGGCGGTTTCGCTGTCACTGACCGGCACAACCGTCCGGAAAATAGCGCATTTATCTATGCTCTCCGGCAAAACCCGCAGTGACGCGGTAGAGATGCTGGTCAATCTTCATATCGATGAGTTAATTGAATCGATAATCCGGCGGAATGAAAGCCAGCAGAAAAAATAATCCGTAAAAAAAATCGCCCGGCAATACCGGGCGATTTTATTATTCACGCAACAAATTACAGAACGTTAACGCAGTTCAGTTCTTTGAATGCTTTTTCCAGACGTTCGATCATTGTCTGCTGACCGGCACGTAACCATGCACGCGGGTCATAGTATTTTTTGTTCGGCTTGTCTTCGCCTTCCGGGTTGCCCAGTTGGCCCTGCAGATAACCTTCATTTTTCTGGTAGTAGTGCAGGATACCTTCCCAGGTCGCCCACTGAGTATCGGTATCGATATTCATTTTCACCACACCGTAACCCACTGCTTCTTTGATTTCTTCCGCAGTAGAGCCGGAACCGCCGTGGAAAACGAAATCCAGGCTGTTGTGCGGCAGGTTATATTTCTCAGAGACGTAGTCCTGAGAGTTACGCAGAATTTTTGGTGTTAACTGCACGTTACCCGGCTTGTATACACCGTGTACGTTACCGAATGACGCCGCAATAGTGAAACGCGGGCTGATGGCATTCAGTTTTTCATAGGCATACGCCACGTCTTCCGGCTGGGTGTACAGCGCGGAGTTATCGAGGTGGGAGTTATCCACGCCGTCTTCCTCACCACCGGTGCAACCCAGTTCGATTTCCAGGGTCATACCGATTTTCGCCATACGGGTCAGGTATTTGCTGCAAATCTCAATATTTTCTTCCAGTGACTCTTCTGACAGGTCGATCATGTGAGAAGAGAACAGTGGTTTACCGGTTGCGGCAAAGTGTTTTTCACCGGCATCCAGCAGGCCGTCTAACCACGGCAGTAATTTCTTCGCGCAGTGGTCAGTGTGCAGAATGACCGGCACGCCGTAATGTTCCGCCATCTGATGCACATGATGCGCACCGGAGATGGCACCCAGAACAGCGGACTGCTGGCCTTCGCCTTTGAAACCTTTACCGGCGATAAATGCGGCACCGCCGTTTGAGAACTGAACAATAACAGGCGCACGGACTTTGGCCGCCGCTTCCAATACGGCGTTGATCGAGTCTGTCCCGACGCAGTTTACCGCTGGCAGTGCAAAATTATTCTCTTTGGCTACCGCAAAGATTTTCTGAACATCATCGCCAGTGACGACACCGGGTTTTACAAAATCAAAAACTTTAGACATGTCAAATTTCCTGTATTGGTCTTTCGGAAGTTGTCACGGGCAGCTCACACCGCCCGTTATTGTCATCTGATTATGACTGTTACTGTTTTGCACGTTCTTCGAGCATGACAACGGCAGGCAGTTTTTTGCCTTCGACGAATTCCAGGAATGCGCCGCCGCCGGTAGAGATGTAAGAGATTTTGTCAGCAATGCCGAATAAATCGATAGCAGCCAGGGTATCACCGCCGCCTGCGATAGAGAATGCGTCGCTGTCAGCAATGGCGTTAGCCACGATTTCAGTTCCTTTACGGAAGTTCGGGAACTCAAACACGCCGACCGGGCCATTCCACAGAATGGTTTTGGCATTTTTCAGGATTTCAGCCAGGTGCAGTGCGGATTCATCACCGATATCCAGAACCTGCTCGTCATCTTTGATGTCATTGGCTGATTTCAGCACCGCTTCTGCGGTTTCTGAGAACTCAGTCGCCACACGGACATCAACCGGTACCGGGATATCACAGCTGCTGAGTAATTTTTTCGCTTCCGGAATCAGGTCATCTTCATACAGTGAACGGCCGACATTGTGCCCTTCCGCTGCGATAAAGGTGTTGGCGATACCGCCGCCGACAATGATCTGATCCGCGATTTTGGACAGAGAATCCAGTACGGTCAGTTTGGTGGAGACTTTAGAACCGCCGACAATCGCCACCATCGGGCGTGCCGGGTTATCCAGCGCTTTGCCGAGTGCATCCAGTTCCGCCCATAACAGCGGACCGGCACAGGCGACAGGGGCAAATTTTGCCACGCCGTGAGTCGATGCCTGGGCGCGGTGTGCAGTCCCGAATGCATCCATCACGAAAATATCACACAGAGATGCATACTGTTTTGACAGGGTTTCGTCGTCTTTTTTCTCGCCTTTGTTAAAGCGGACGTTTTCCAGCACCACCAGCTCACCGGCGTTCAGCTCCAGACCATTGAGGTAATCTTTTTCCAGGCGCACCGGGCAGCTCAGTTTATCTGCCAGATAATCAACAACCGGTTTCAGTGAAAACTCTTCGTTGTATTCCCCTTCAACCGGACGGCCGAGGTGAGAGGTCACCATGACTTTGGCACCCTGTTTCAGTGCGGCTTCGATTGTCGGGAGCGAGGCACGGATACGTGCATCAGAGGTAACTTTGCCATCTTTGACAGGAACGTTCAGGTCAGCACGGATAAAAATACGTTTACCCGCCAGATCCAGATCGGTCATCTTAATTACGGACATGGTGAATCCTCTTGTTGATTCTCTTATCAGTTAAATTGTGTTCAATTTTCTGCCGGGGCACGCCGTCCCTCAGTGAAAACCAGCCTCAGCCATTGCCAGAGTGGTATCCAGCATACGGTTCGCAAAGCCCCATTCGTTATCGCACCAGACCAGCATTTTTATCAGATGCTGTCCGCTGACGCGGGTCTGGGTGCCGTCAACGATAGCACTGTGCGGATCATGGTTAAAATCCGCCGAGACTAACGGTAACTCTGTGTAGTCCACTATACCACGAAATGCCCCCGTCGCTGCGTTTTGCAGAAGGCGGTTTACATCCTGCGTGGTGACATTACTTTTTACGGTGACGCTCAAATCAATCGCCGTCACATTAATTGTAGGCACCCGGACTGAAATCGCCTCAAAATGATCTTCAAATTTCGGGAAAATCCGCCGGATCCCCGCAGCCAGTTTGGTATCCACCGGAATGATGGAGTGCCCGGCCGCCCGCGTGCGCCGCAAATCACTGTGATATGCATCAATCACCGGCTGGTCATTCATCGCCGCGTGAATGGTGGTCACTGTACCGGACTCGATACCGAATCCCTCATCCAGTAATTTTATCACCGGAATGATGCAGTTGGTGGTACAGGACGCATTCGATACAATTTTATCCTGCGCCGTCAGTGTGTCATGGTTAACACCGTAGACAATGGTGGCATCCAGGTCATTACCGCCGGGATGGGAAAACAGCACTTTTTTCGCGCCGCCGGCGATATGTGCCAGCCCGTCATCACGGGAGCCGTACACGCCGCTGCAGTCCAGCACCACATCCACACCGAGCTCTGCCCAGGGCAGCTGGTGAATATCCGCTTCATGCAGGATGCGGATAGTGTCATCACCGACTTTCAGCACATTTTTTTCTTTCAGCTGTACCGGTTTAAAAAAGCGTCCGTGGCTTGTGTCATATTGAAGTAAGTGTGCAATACCTTCGGAATCCGCCAGCTCATTAATAGCAACAACGGTAATCTGCGTGTTACGCCCGGTTTCATACAACGCCCGCAGCACACTCCGCCCGATTCGCCCAAACCCGTTGATTGCAATTTTTATTGTCATAGTATCCTCAGAAATAGCCAAATTATCAGCGGACTAAGAATAACGGACTCACGGGTTTTTGTACGGGGTATTTATCATAGAAACCGCAATCTTTTTTATCCTCTGCGGCACATTCAGCACCCCTCGAAACTGAAACGATTCAGCTCAATAAAGACAGGTTATGCTAAATGAAAAAAGATCGCAAGACAGTCAGAGGAGCAGATATAAAAAAAGCGCATTCGGTCAAAAAAACCGGAATGCGCTTTCAGAATCTGTATCAGCAGATTATTTCAGCAGAGCTTTCGCCTGAGAAACCACGTTTTCAACAGTGAAACCAAATTCACTGAACAGCTGACCGGCTGGTGCAGATTCACCGAATGAATGCATGCCGACGATGGCACCCTGCATACCGGTGTATTTGAACCAGTAATCCGCAATACCCGCTTCGACAGCAACACGCGCGGTCACGGCTGACGGCAGAACAGATTCACGGTAAGCAGCATCCTGTTTGTCGAATGCATCGGTGGACGGCATGGAAACCACACGCGCTTTACGGCCTTCGGCTGTCAGCTGCTCGTATGCTTTCACGGCCAGTTCCACTTCAGAACCGGTGGCAATCAGGATCACTTCCGGCTGACCAGCGCAATCTTTCAGGATATACGCCCCTTTTTCGATATCTGCCAGCTGCTGCGCGGTACGCGGCTGCTGTGCCAGATTCTGACGGGAGAAGATCAGGGATGTCGGGCCGTTTTTACGCTCAATCGCGTATTTCCAGGCTACCGCAGATTCCACCTGGTCACACGGACGCCATGTGCTCATGTTTGGTGTCACGCGCAGGCTGGCGATTTGCTCAACCGGCTGGTGAGTCGGGCCGTCTTCACCCAGACCGATAGAGTCGTGAGTGTAAACGAAGATGCTGCGGATCTTCATCAGTGCCGCCATACGCACCGCGTTACGGGCATATTCAACGAACATCAGGAAGGTCGCGCCGTAAGGAATGAAACCGCCGTGCAGGGCGATACCGTTCATGATGGCAGACATGCCGAACTCGCGCACGCCGTAGTGAATGTAGTTACCCGCTTTGTCTTCATTGATTGGCGCTGAGCCGGACCACATGGTCAGGTTACTCGGTGCCAGGTCAGCGGAACCGCCCATAAATTCAGGCAGCACTTTACCGAACGCTTCCAGTGCATTTTGTGATGCTTTACGGCTGGCAATGCTGGCCGGGTTGTCCTGGAGGTTCTGAATGAAGGCATTTGCATCCGCTTCCCACTGCGCAGGCAGCTCACCGTTTACACGGCGGCGGTATTCACGGGCCAGTTCAGGGAAGGCTTTTTCGTAGTGAGCGAATTTCACATCCCACTCAGACTCAGCAGCGGCACCGGTTTTCTTCGCATCCCACTCAGTATAGATTTCCTGCGGGATTTCGAACGGCGCATACGGCCAGTTCAGTGCTTCGCGGGTAGCGGCGATTTCCGCATCACCTAACGGAGAACCGTGTGCATCCGCAGTACCGGCTTTCTTCGGTGAACCGAAACCGATAACGGTTTTGCACATCAGCAGGGATGGTTTGTCAGTAACCGCTTTGGCTTCTTCAACGGCTGCTTTGATCTGGTCAGGGTTGTGACCGTCAATGCCGCGCACGACGTGCCAGCCGTAAGCTTCAAAGCGTTTGGCGGTATCGTCAGTGAACCAGCCCTGAACATTACCGTCGATAGAAATGCCGTTGTCATCATAGAAGGCAACCAGTTTACCCAGTTTCAGGGTACCGGCCAGAGAACAGGCCTCGTGGGAGATCCCTTCCATCATACAGCCGTCGCCCATAAAGACGTAGGTGTGATGATCAACAATATCGTGCCCCGGACGGTTGAACTGCGCCGCCAGTGTCTGTTCCGCAACAGCAAAACCGACTGCGTTTGCGATACCCTGGCCTAACGGGCCGGTGGTGGTTTCCACACCCGGTGTGTAGCCGTATTCAGGGTGACCCGGGGTTTTGGAATGCAGCTGACGGAAGGCTTTTAAGTCATCCATCGATACATCATAGCCGGTGAGGTGCAGCAGGCTGTAAATCAGCATTGAGCCGTGGCCGTTTGACAGCACAAAGCGGTCACGATCACTCCAGTGCGGATTGGCCGGGTTGTGCTTCAGATAGTCGCGCCACAGTACTTCCGCGATATCAGCCATGCCCATTGGTGCGCCGGGGTGTCCGGAATTTGCCTTTTGCACCGCGTCCATGCTCAGGAAACGAATCGCATTAGCAAGAGTTTTACGAGAGGTCATTGTCTACTCCAGGTTCGGATAAAAAGCAGATACAGGCTATTTTCGCAGTGCCGCGCACGGATGGCAATCCTTATCACCGGTCAGAGGCAAAGGGTCGGGGCTGAAAAGGCAACAATGAGACGTCAGGCGAGGCGTGTCTGAGGACAGAAACAATACTTCGCACAGGCGGCATTTTCGCTGACTAAATCGTTTTAGCACCAGGTATTGCGCAACAGCGGAAGTGACCTATTAAACCCGATTACCGCAATGAATAGCAAGCGGAAATACCGCATTCTGTGCGCTTATCCGGCGGATGGCGGGAGTTTCCTGCCGGCAGCGGAAAAATTCCGCTTACCGGCAGACGAAGATATTACGGTTTCTCTTTTTTACCGACGACACTGTCAAAATTGAATAAAAGATTCAGCACGATAGCCAGAACAAAGGTCACTATCACGCCCTGGGAAAGAATAATCCGCAGCATTTCCGGCAGCTGAGAAAGGGCTTCCCCCTGACCGTTAAACATCAGCCCGACACTGACTGAAATCCCGACCACCATCATATTGCCCATTTTGGTCATATCGACAGATTTTGTCAGTGTATCTATCCCCGCCACCGTAATAAAGGCAAAAATCACCAGGGTCGCACCACCGAAAACCGAAGCGGGGATCATGGTCGCAATTGCGGAGAATTTGGGAATAATACTGAGGATAATCAGGATCACACCGCTGCACGCGGTTACATAACGGCTGCGCACACCGGAAATAATAATCACCCCCGCATTGTTAATAAAAGAGGTCAGCGGCGTACAGTTAAACAGCCCGGAAATGGTCACCGCCACCCCTTCCCCGCGCATCGGAGAGTTCAGGGCATTACCTTCCATAGAGCGGTTACACAGGCGGCCGACAGTGGAGAAAGTACCGACAGAATCCAGAGTGGCCATAAAGGTACCGAGGAACATCAGAATAATGGCGGTCAGATCAAACTGAATGCCGTAATGGGCGGGACGAACAAACGAAAACCACCCGGCACTGCTCACAGGGCCGAAATTGACCATATCCATCACCACCGCGACCAAAGTGGCCACGATCAGGCCGATCAGAATCGACATTTCCCGCAACGCGCCTTTACCGAAGCGGTTTAACAGCACAATTACCGCGATAGTCAGCACACCGAGAAAAATACCGGCCGGGTCGCCGTAGGAGGCATCCCCCGGATAGCCGACAATGCCGGAAAACGAAACCGGCAGCAGGGAAACACCGAGCATTATAAGATAACAGCCGATGACTATCGGTTTGAATAAGAAAGCGATTTTTCCGTACAGCGGCGCGAGGAAGAACAGCAGCACCCCGGAGGCCAGGGTTCCGCCGAAGACATAAGGCAGCGATTCAAGCCCCCCGCCGAACCGCGAGGCGATAATAAAAACCGGCGGCATCGCCACAAACGAGGTGCCGAGGATCAGCGGCAGACTGACGCCGACGTATTTGGTGATACTCAGTGACTGGATAAGTGTCCCCACGCCGGAGACAAAAATCGCGGCGGCAATCAGCAGGGTGGTATCTTCCTGCGATAGTTTCAGAACCTGGGAAATCACTATCGGCACGGCAATGGTGCCGGTAAACATGGCAAAAATATGCTGAACAGCATACGGAAACAGTTTCCGCATCGGCATCATTTCATTGACTTCATCACTCCCGGTGTTTGTTTTCATAAATACAACCTCTGTGATTGGTTTTATTGTTTTTACCGGCACAGCGGCGACGGCCGCGCAACCGGTTACGGAAAACAAACAGCAAGATATGTGCCAGCACCTGAACATTATTTATTCACATAAAGTATGCGTGTGGTCACAACGCATTATCAAAATGATAAGAGAGGTAATACCGGGGGATGATAATGATACAGGGCGATTGTGCAGTGTAAAAACAGAAAAGCCCTGACATTACTGTCAGGGCTTCTGTAATCTGGCGGAACGGACGGGACTCGAACCCGCGACCCCCTGCGTGACAGGCAGGTATTCTAACCAACTGAACTACCGCTCCGTGTGTTCCTTTTCGGGAACGGTGCGGATAATACGATGCCGGTTCCCGTTCGTCAATACCTGATTTGTGTAAATCCATGCAATTGCACAGTTTTTCACCTGAATATACTGTTTTATACGGGTCACCGCACACGACACACGGTCTCCCGCAACGCGCTCATCCGGTTTCAGGGCGCGGTTTGTTTTTCCAGATCAAGCAGATAAATCATGGCCTCATCCCGGCTATCCCCGCACATTTCCCGCGAGGGCTGTAGTCCGCAGCAAACCGCCGGACGCAGCGGTGAGCCGAAAATCAGGCACAAATTCTGCTCCGATAACTGAACGCAGCGGGTATTGGCAGGTTTACCGTCCGGCATCCCCGGAATCGGTGATGAGATGGATGGCGTAGTACAGCAGGCACCACAGTCACTGCGGCAGGCAGTCAGCTCCGCCAGATGCACGGGTTCGCCCCTTTTTTCTCCGCCAGATCCAGACGCGCCTCGTGCGCGGCAATTTCCTCATCCGTGGCATATACCACCCGCAGACCGCTCTGCGGGCGGGTAACGCGCTGAATAGTCTGAACGTTCTCTTCGCCGCTGCTCTCATTATCCGCTGAAAAAGCCAGTGATGTCTGGCCGCCGGTCATTGCCAGATAAACATCCGACAGAATCTCGGCATCGAGTAACGCGCCGTGCAGCAGACGTTTTGAGTTATCTATCTGATAGCGATCACATAAGGCATCGAGGTTATTACGCTTGCCGGGGAAAAGCTGTCTGGCGAGCGTTAAGCTGTCAGTGATGGTACAGAATTCCGCGGTCGGCGGGATCCCCCGGTTCAGCTTGCGGAATTCATAATCCATAAAGCCGATATCGAAGGGCGCGTTATGAATAACCAGTTCTGCGCCACGGATAAATTCAATAAATTCATCCGCAATGTCAGCAAAAACCGGTTTGTCCATCAGGAATTCATCGCTGATCCCGTGCACGCCAAAGGCTTCCGGGTCCACCAGCCGGTCAGGCCGGATATAGAGATGGAAGTTACGGCCGGTCAGGCGCCGGTTGATCACTTCAACCGCACCGATCTCAATAATATTGTGCCCCTCGTAGTGGGCACCCAGTTTGTTCATACCGGTGGTTTCGGTATCGAGAACAATTTGTCGTGTAATATCAGTGCTCATAATGGCGTTTTGTGTCAGACTCAGGTAATTGCCAATCAATCAGAGGAAGAGTCTACCAGAGATGAGTGACAAGGTAGAAATTTTCACCGACGGCTCCTGCCTCGGAAATCCGGGCCCCGGCGGCTACGGCGCGCTGCTGCGTTATAAAGGCCATGAGAAAGCACTCAGTGAGGGCTTTTTTCTTACCACCAATAACCGGATGGAGCTGCTGGCCGCTAT
Source organism: Morganella sp. EGD-HP17 (assembly GCF_000512315.2). Lineage (NCBI taxonomy): Bacteria > Pseudomonadati > Pseudomonadota > Gammaproteobacteria > Enterobacterales > Morganellaceae > Morganella > Morganella sp. EGD-HP17. Next base: position 120,410 of record NZ_AZRH01000008.1, on the reverse strand, counting down.
TGTGGCGCTGGAAACCCTGAAACGTCCGTGTAATATCGTGCTGACCACCGACAGCCAATATGTCCGTCAGGGCATCACGCAGTGGATCCATAACTGGAAGCGGCGCGGCTGGCGCAAAGCGGATAAATCTCCGGTGGTGAATGTCGATTTGTGGCAGCGCCTGGATTCCGCCATCACCCGCCATCAGATTGACTGGCAGTGGGTGAAAGGCCACGCAGGGCACCCGGAAAACGAGCGCTGTGATGAACTCGCCCGTGCAGCGGCAGAATCTCCGTCACAGGACGATACCGGTTATCAGCCGGCAGCGGAATAATCCTCAGCGCCGTTTCAGACAGCGCGGCGGCGTCTGCTGGCGTGTCGCGCCCACCACATTGTTCAGTTTCGGCCGCAGCAGGCGCAGCTTCTGCGGTGTGAACGTCAGCGGCACCGTGCGTTTACGGGCCACAATCACCCCCAGACAGCCGAAAATCCGCGCATGCCGGTTGCCGAAACTTGCCGGATCACACCAGGGGATCGGCGTGGTCAGCCGGTGATACATAATTTCGTAATTGAGCAGGCTGAGCCAGTCGAGCATACGGAACTGTGAAAACATCCGGCTGCACTGCGGCTCCCGGTTCAGACGCCACGGGATCAGTTTACGCGCCCCCAGCAGGCTCAGCGGGTTAAATCCGCTGATAATCAGCCAGCCGTCCTCAATCAGGACACGGTCAGCCTCCCGCAGCAACCGGTGCGGATCACTGCTGTAGCCCAGATTATGTGCCAGCACACAGACATCCGCGGATTTGTCCAGAAACGGCAATTGCGCCGCCTCCCCGAATACCTGTAAGGTGTTACCCTGCGGTGCCACATTCACCTGATGCGGGATCATGCAGCTGCTGCTGTCAATTTCACAGCTCAGCGCGCCGATCTTAATCAGATGAAAACCAAACATTTTCGGCCACCAGGGCGCCAGCTGTGCTTCCAGCGATTGCCGGAAGCGGCGTCCGCAGGGAATATCGCACCACGAGTCCGGCATCGTCAGAGTTTTTGTCGCTCGTGCAGAAAACATGGCTTTATCCTTGGTTCACACTCAGAAAGGTGAGGTATCTATGGAGCTTATCAGAATTTCCGCGTTATCAGATAACTACATTTGGCTATTACGGGATAATGCGCACACCTGTGTCATCGTTGATCCCGGCGTCAGTGAGCCGGTACTGAATACACTGCGGGAGCGGGGACTGACCCCTTCAGCCATCCTGCTGACACACCACCATGCGGATCACACCGGCGGCACGGCGGAGATTGTGTCACATTATCCCGGCCTGCCGGTTTACGGTCCCGCCGAAACCCTGCCGAAAGGCGCAAATCACTGCGTGCAGGATAATGACACGATTACCTGCGGCGGGCTGACATTTCAGGTCATGGCAGTGCCGGGGCATACACTCGGTCATGTGGCTTATTATTGCGAACCTTATCTGTTTTGCGGCGATACGCTCTTCTCCGGTGGCTGCGGCCGTATTTTTGAGGGCACACCGGCACAGATGTTCCGTTCGGTCAGCCGCCTTGCAGCGCTGCCGGATGAGACGCTGGTCTGCTGTGCGCATGAATATACACAGTCTAACCTCGCCTTTGCGCACGCTGTCTGGCCGGAAAACAACGATATTCAGGCATATCAGCAATATATTTCTGAATTACGTCAGAATCATGAAGCTACACTGCCCGTCACACTGAAAACAGAAAGGAAAATTAATGTTTTTCTTAACTGTGATAATATTGATCTGCAACATAATTTATCAGTAAGTAAACATACGGCGACGGCTGAGGAAACTTTTACGTCTTTACGCGCAAAAAAAGATCAATTTTAGCCGTAATCGTTGTCAGGGCGGAATAACACCAGTATGATTGCAAAACCTACAGACTGAAGAATAATAATGCTGATTCCGCCAACATGAAAATCAAAGCTACACTCCTTGCCGCCGCAATTTTGCTGGCGGGGTGTCAGACTGCGCCGCAGAAAACTGCACAGGACCCTCATTATCCTTCCGGTAACGGTTTTTTACTGACTGCCCGGCAGATGAACGCAGCAAAGGCATCCTCCGTCAGTCCCGAAGATGATATCTGGGGTTATATCCGCGATGAAATGAAAATGAACATCCCGGACAATGACCGCATACGCGCCGAAGAACTTTCTTACCTCGCCAAAAAGAGCTATCTCCACGATGTGACACTGCGCGCAGAACCTTACATGTACTGGATCATCGGTAAAATCGATGAACGTAACATGCCGATGGAACTGGTTCTGCTGCCCATAGTGGAGAGTGCTTTTAATCCGCATGCCACCTCACCGGCCCAGGCTGCCGGGTTATGGCAGATTATCCCGAGTACCGGCAAAGCAAGCGGGCTGAACCAGAACCAGTGGGTTGATGACCGCCGTGATGTGGCTGCCTCCACCACTGCCGCGCTGGATTTACTGGAGCGCCTGAATAATATGTTCGGCGGAGACTGGGCACTGACCCTGGCCGCGTATAACAGCGGCGAAGGCCGCGTGCTGCGCGCGATGGAAGCCAATGCTGCCGCCGGAAAACCAACAGATTACTGGTCATTATCCCTGCCAAAAGAGACCATGGATTATGTGCCGCGTATTTTTGCCCTGAGCAATGTTATCCGCAACAGTGACCGTAACGGTGTGAATTTACCGGTACCGGATGCAGAGCGCGCCCTGGCACGGGTGAATATCGGTCAGCAGATTTCCCTGGATGTCGCGGCACAACTGCTGGATATGCCGGTTTCCAGACTGAAAGATTACAACCCGAGCCTGAAACGCGGTGTAACCTCACCGGCCGGTCCTCACTATCTGATGCTGCCGAAAACCAAAGTCGACCAGCTGATGAGCGCATTATCTGATGACGCGGTACTTAATGATATCCGCACAGCGGTCGCGAGAAACAATCAGCGTACTGAACAGCTGAGTTCACCGGCAGGCCGTGCGCAGGCCGCGAAGTACAAAGTGAAAAGTGGCGATTCATTCTACGCCATTGCCAACCGCCATAAGATGACCGTCGCTGAACTGAAAAAGCTGAACGGACTGAAAAGCGCTGCGGTTCTGAAACCGGGACAAACGTTGCAGGTGAAAGGCAGCCCGGTGGTGAAACCATCTAAAGCCGCCACCAAAAATGCTATGCGTCTGGCGAAGTATAAAGTGCGTCAGGGTGATTCTTACTACAGTATTGCGCAGCGCCATGGTGTGACACTGAAAGAGCTGATGTCCTGGAACAGTAAAGTCAAAATGAAGGACTTGCATCCGGGTATTGAGCTAACGGTTTATGTTGCCAATAAACGCGGCTGATAATCACTGAATCACCACGCTTTATCTGAAGCCCTGCATGACGCAGGGCTTTTTCATATCCGGTGATACCTGAATGTCTTTCCGGCTGCTCTTCTTCTTTCCCGCACTTCTGCGATATCAGTACATCCGCACCGATATTCTTTGTTGCCGGTATAAAAAAACCCGCTGATAAATCAGCAGGTTTTCTGTGTTGAACTTTGCTTTCGTGTTTATTATCAGCTGTGCTGTTATACCCAGAACAACCAGGCAAAGGCTGAGATAACAATGATACAGGCGATATTCAGCACACCACCGACCCGCACCATCTCAGACTGTTTGATAAACCCGGTCCCGAACACTATCGCATTCGGCGGCGTCGCCACCGGCAGCATAAAGGCACAGGATGCACCGATACCGATAATCATGGTCAGTGCCATCACCGGCATTCCCAGACCATCTGCCACACCGGCAAAGATAGGTACCAGCAGTGCAGCACTCGCGGTGTTACTGGTGAACTCCGTCAGCACAATAATAAAGGTGGTGACAGCGATAATAATCACCAGCCAGCTGCTGTTACCAAAGGAGGTTTTCATCCAGTCCGCCATCACTTCACTGGCACCGGAATCTTTCAGGATCATACTCAGTGTCAGACCGCCGCCGAACAAGAACAGAACGCCCCACTCGGTGTTGTTCTGAATCTGTGACCAGCTGGCCACCCCGGTAATACCAATCAGCGCAGCGGCACTCAGGGCGATAATAGTATCGAAATCTTTGATTTTACCCAGCAGATCACTCAGCGGTGCACTGCCGATCCAGCAGATAACGGTCAGACCGAAAATCGCCAGTGTCAGCAGACGTTTTGGTGTCCACTGAACCTGCTCCACTTCAATTTCAAAGCGGGCACCGAGCTTCGGACGTAACATCAGGTACATAATACCGAACATAATCGGCATCAGGATCAGCACCATCGGAATGCCGTATTTCATCCAGGTGAAGAAGTCCATTCCCAGCTGGTTTGCGGCAATAATGTTCGGCGGGCTGCCGACCATCGTTCCCAGGCCGCCGATACTGGCGCTGTAGGCCACGCCCAGCAGCATAAATACGAACGTGTTACGGTCGTGACGGATATCGAGGTTCCCCAGAATACCCAGCACCAGCGGTAACATCATCGCGGCGGTAGCGGTGTTACTGATCCACATGGACAGCGCGCCGGTCACACTGAACAGCAGAATCACTGCCGCCCATAAACGACCGCGGGCAATCAGCAGCAGGCGGTTAGCAATCAGGCGATCCAGCCCCTGAATATGCAGCGCCGTCGCCAGTGCAAAACCGCCGAAGAACAGGAAAATGGTCGGACTGGCAAAAGACTGTAATGCCTTACCTGCGCCCAGTAATCCGAGAAATACAGCCAGAATCGGGATCAGTAACGCGGTCAGCGTGACATGAATCGCCTCAGTCAGCCATAAAACAGCGACGAACACCATCAGCGCCAGCCCGGCATTCTCTTTGTCGCTGTAGGGCAGATATTTCAGCAGCAGTATCAGCAGCACAATGTCCAGAGCCAGTATGATGAGTCCCTTTGTATTAAAAGAACCCAGCCCGGTGGATTGGGTGAGCGTTTCTGAAGCGTCCATGATAATTCCCTCAGTAGGATGAAAAAGTATTCACGAAACCGATTGCTGTCATAGTTTAATAACCGGCATTTTTGCGTGAATGCTAAAAATGTTAAACAATTTATCTTCATGTGAAATATAAAAAGTATTAATAACAAAATACATCACAAATCGTCCGTTTTGCGATCTGAGGCAACAGAATAAGTAAAAAAACTTGTCATAGCATGGTAAACAACCAGTTTTAGTCATTGAGGGAACGGATAAAAAGCGGGGAAATATTCGTAAGATAAGATAACGCGGACATAAAAAAAGGTGTGTCCGCCGGACACACCTTTTTTAACATTTACAGTAACAATTACTGACCTTTGATCTCTTTGCGGCCGTGGAACGGAGCACGTTCGCCCAGCGCTTCTTCGATACGGATCAGCTGGTTGTACTTGGCAACACGATCAGAACGGCTCATAGAACCGGTTTTGATCTGGCCTGCTGCGGTACCGACAGCCAGGTCGGCAATTGTGGCATCTTCGGTTTCACCGGAACGGTGAGAGATAACGGCAGTGTAACCGGCGTCTTTCGCCATTTTGATAGCAGCCAGTGTTTCGGTCAGTGAACCGATCTGGTTGAATTTAATCAGAATGGAGTTAACGATACCTTTTTCGATACCTTCTTTCAGGATCTTGGTATTGGTCACGAACAGGTCATCACCGACCAGCTGGATTTTATCGCCCATGACTTTAGTCTGATACGCGAATCCATCCCAGTCAGATTCGTCCAGACCATCTTCGATAGAAACGATCGGATACTCTTTGGTCAGCTCTTCCAGGTAGTGAGTGAATTCCTGAGAGGTAAAGGTACGGCCTTCGCCTTTCAGTTCATACATACCGGTTTCTTTGTTGTAGAACTCAGATGCTGCACAGTCCATCGCCAGGGTAACGTCTTTGCCTAACTCGTAGCCTGCTGCTTTAACGGCTTCTTTGATGTCAGCCAGCGCTTCTGCGTTAGAACCCAGGTTTGGTGCATAACCACCTTCATCACCCACCGCAGTGTTCATGCCTTTAGCTTTCAGCACTTTTGCCAGGTGATGGAAGATTTCAGAACCCATGCGGACAGCTTCTTTCAGAGATGGCGCGCCGACAGGCTGGATCATGAATTCCTGGATGTCCACGTTGTTATCAGCGTGCTCACCACCGTTCAGGATGTTCATCATCGGCAGCGGCATAGAGTATTTGCCCGGAGTGCCGTTCAGTTCTGCGATGTGTGCGTACAGAGGTAAACCTTTTGATGCGGCAGCGGCTTTGGCGTTTGCCAGAGACACAGCCAGAATCGCGTTTGCACCGAAGTTGGATTTGTTTTCAGTGCCATCCAGGTCGATCATGATCTGGTCAACTTTTGCCTGATCTTTGGCATCCTGACCCAGCAGCGCCTGTGCGATCGGACCATTTACCGCGCCGACTGCCTTCAGAACACCTTTACCCAGGAAACGTGATTTATCACCGTCACGCAGTTCCAGCGCTTCACGGGAACCGGTAGATGCGCCTGACGGAGCAGCCGCCATACCCACAAAACCGCCTTCCAGGTGTACTTCAGCTTCTACAGTAGGGTTACCGCGGGAGTCGATGATTTCACGGCCGATCACTTTAACGATTTTGGACATTAGGTTTTCCTCAGTACAAGTTAAATTTTCAGATAAGTAACCGGCACTTACAGCCGGTCACTCACCTCACATCTTATTTTAGCAGACCTTTCTGGTTATCAGAGGCTGCCTTGACAAAACCTGCAAACAGCGGATGACCATCACGCGGGGTAGAGGTGAACTCCGGATGGAACTGACAGGCCACAAACCACGGATGGTTCGGGTTCTCGATGATTTCCACCAGTTTGTTGTCCACTGAGCGGCCCGCAACCAGCAGACCCGCATCTTCAAGACGCTTCAGTAACATGTTGTTCACTTCATAACGATGACGGTGACGTTCAGTAATCGCATCTTTGCCGTACAACCGGCGAACCAGGGAATTGTTCGTCAGGTGGCATAACTGACCGCCGACACGCATTGTACCGCCGAGATCACTCTCTTCGCTGCGGACTTCAATATTGCCGTCTTCGTCGCGCCATTCGGTGATAAGCGCAACGACCGGGTACTTACAATCAGCATCAAATTCCGTGGAGTTCGCGTCATCCATACCGGCCAGGTTACGGGCAAAGTCAATCAGTGCCACCTGCATTCCCAGGCAAATGCCCAGATACGGAATGTTGTTCTCGCGGGCATAGCGGGCAGTCATAATCTTACCTTCCACACCACGGGAACCAAAACCGCCCGGCACCAGAATCGCATCCAGACCCTGTAACAGTTCTGTACCACGGGTTTCCACATCCTGAGAATCAATCAGTTTGATGTTCACAGTGACGCGGTTTTTCAGGCCGCCGTGTTTCAGTGCTTCGATAACGGATTTATAGGCATCCGGCAGTTCAACGTATTTGCCGACCATCCCGATGGTAACTTCACCTGACGGATTGGCTTCCTCATAAATCACCTGCTCCCATTCTGAGAGATCTGCCTCAGGAGCATTAATGCTGAATCGTTTACAGATATAATCATCTAATCCCTGGGATTTCAAGAGGCCGGGGATTTTATAAATGGAATCTACGTCTTTCAGACTGATCACTGCTTTTTCAGGAACGTTACAGAAAAGCGCGATTTTGGCGCGTTCGTTAGCAGGAATCACTCTGTCTGAACGGCAAATCAGCACATCCGGCTGAATACCGATGGATAATAATTCTTTCACTGAGTGCTGAGTCGGCTTGGTTTTTACTTCACCGGCAGCCGCCAGATACGGAACCAAAGTCAAATGCAGATATAAGGTGTGTTCACGGCCGACTTCCGCCGCCATCTGACGGATAGCTTCCAGGAACGGCAATGATTCGATATCACCGACAGTCCCGCCGACTTCCACCAGCACCACGTCATGACCTTCACCGCCACGGATGATACGATCTTTGATTTCGTTGGTGATGTGCGGGATAACCTGAATGGTGGCACCGAGATAGTCGCCGCGGCGCTCTTTGCGCAGAACTTCAGAGTAAACACGTCCGGTGGTGAAGTTATTGCGGCGGGTCATTTTGGTGCGAATGAAGCGCTCGTAGTGACCTAAGTCGAGATCAGTTTCAGCGCCGTCGTTGGTGACGAAAACTTCCCCGTGTTGGGTCGGGCTCATGGTTCCCGGATCGACGTTGATGTACGGATCCAGTTTCATCATGGTGACATTGAGTCCACGGGCTTCGAGTATAGCCGCTAAAGAGGCTGCGGCAATGCCTTTACCCAGAGAGGATACGACCCCGCCGGTCACAAAAATATAATTAGTTTTCATGCTGAACCTGAAAGTTTAGGTGTAATAGATGATGGATATAACAGGACGGGAAAATAGTATACCCTAACCTTATTTTGGCGACAAATAATCTCGTCACCTCTTTTCGGTTATCCGTCGCTCCCGGGGCGGTAAAAACCGCCTTTTTACACTAACTAATCAACGTCTTACATTTTATAAAAAACTTTTCATTCTCCGGTAAAATCATTAGCTGAAAGCATTAAGCTTACCCCTCACGGGATTTAACATCCTGCCAACTTTTCTCCATTTCATCAAGTGTTGCTGATTCCATGGTCAGTCCGCGGGCGGCAATATCGCTCTCCACCTGACGAAAACGGTTCTCAAACTTACGGCAGGCTTTTTGTAACACCATTTCCGGTTTATGTCCCAGATGACGGGAAAAATTCACCACTGCGAACAGCAAATCACCCAGCTCTTCAGCCACGCGCTCATCATTCACCTGCGGCTGATTCACTTCCTCCATCACCTCATCCAGTTCCTCATACACCTTGCCGAGCACCGGCGGAAGTGTGTCCCAGTCAAATCCGGCAGACGCACAGCGTTTCTGGATTTTATAGGCCCGCATCAGGGCAGGCAGTGTTGCCGGGATATCATCCAGCAGGGAATACTGTGATTTTTCAGCGCGTTCGGCACTTTTTCGCTGCTCCCAGCCGGAAATGGCCGCTTCCGCGCCGATCCCCTGCTCACGGGCAAAAATATGCGGGTGGCGGCGGGTCAGTTTGTCACTGACAGCGGCGGCGATATCCTCAAAATCAAAACGCCCTTCTTCTTTCGCCATCTGCGCGTAAAACACCACCTGGAATAATAAGTCACCTAACTCACCTTTCAGATCGTCAAAATCCGCCCGCTCAATAGCGTCCAGAACCTCATAGGTCTCTTCCAGGGTGTAAGGGGCGATAGTGGCATAGGTTTGCGCTTTGTCCCACGGACAGCCGTTTTCCGGGTCGCGTAACTGCGACATGATCGCCAGCAGGCGCTCAACTGATACAGACATGTGATTAATTCCTGAATATGATTTCCGGGAGTGATAAAAAAAGCAGACCGGAGTCTGCTTTTCAGTGTAACCGATTTCCGGCCGTTTTACTGAGTGTGACGTTTTGCCTCAATCACATCCGGCAGCTGGTTCAGTTTTGCCAGCACACGGCTGAGGGTCTGGATATTGTAGATTTCCATATCCATATCGATGGTGGCAATCTGCTGTTTTACATCACTGTGGCTGCGCACCCCGAGAACATTCACTTTCTCGTTGGCCAGAATGGTGGTGATATCGCGCAGCAGGCCGCTGCGGTCATTTGCCACCACCCGCACCACCAGGGAATAGCCGCTGGAGTAACTCGCACTCCAGACCGCTTCCACCAGACGTTCCGGTGCCTGCTCCTGCAATTCCGCCAGCTGTTCGCAATCCGCGCGGTGGATAGAAATTCCCCGGCCTTTGGTGATAAAGCCGACGATATCATCCCCGGGAATCGGCTGGCAGCAGCGGGCGATGTGATGCATCAGGTTACCGACGCCCTCAACCACAATACGGCCGCTGCTCTGGTGAGCCGGTGCCGGTTTGGCCGGCGGGGCTTTTTCCAGGGTTTTCAGGGCCTCGCGGTCAGCTTCTTCCGCAGTCGGCTTGTTCAGTTTGCTTTGCAGGTAGTTCGACAGCTGGTTGATGCGGATATCACCCACACCAATACCGGCCAGCACTTCATCCAGCGAGTGAACGTTATAACGGGCGATCAGCAGTTTTTCCGCCTCTTTCAGGCTGATATCCTGCGCGGCCAGTTCGTTGTCCAGCATCTGCCGCCCGGCGATAATATTTTTATCGCGATCCTGCTTGCGGAACCAGTTATGGATCTTGGCGCGGCCCCGGCTGGTGGTGACATACCCCAGGTTCGGGTTCAGCCAGTCACGGCTCGGGTTCGGCTGTTTCTGGGTGATCACTTCAATCTGATCGCCCATCTGCAACTGGTAACTGAACGGCACAATACGGCCGCCGATTTTCGCGCCGATGCAGCGGTGACCCACATCGCTGTGGATATGGTAGGCGAAATCGAGCGGCGTGGAGCCTGCCGGTAAATCCACCACATCCCCTTTCGGGGTAAAAACGTAAACGCGGTCATCAAATACCTGACTGCGCACTTCATCCAGCATTTCGCCGGAATCGGCCATCTCTTCCTGCCACGCGATCAGTTTACGCAGCCAGGCGATACGGTTCTCGTAACTGCCGGTTTTGCCGCCGCCTGCGGTACCTTCTTTGTATTTCCAGTGCGCGGCAACGCCGAGTTCCGCATCCTCATGCATCTGCCGGGTGCGGATCTGAATCTCCAGGGTTTTACCCGCCGGCCCCAGTACCACGGTATGAATCGACTGATAGCCGTTCGGTTTCGGGTTCGCCACATAGTCATCGAACTCATCCGGCAGATGACGGAAATGGGTATGAACAATCCCCAGCGCGGCGTAGCAGTCCTGAAGACGCTCCACCACAATCCGCACGGCACGGACATCAAACAGCTCATCAAAGGAGAGCGATTTTTTCTGCATCTTGCGCCAGATACTGTAGATATGCTTCGGCCGTCCGTAGATCTCGGCCTGAATGCCCTCTTCTTTCATGTCGTTGCGCAGGGTCGTGACAAAGTTATCAATATACTCTTCGCGGTCAAGACGGCGCTCATGCAGCAGGCTGGCAATGCGTTTGTAATCATCCGGGTGCAGATAACGGAAGCAGTAATCCTCCAGCTCCCATTTAAGCTGCCCGATCCCGAGGCGGTTCGCCAGCGGGGCATAAATATTGAAACACTCTTTGGCGGCCAGAACGCGCTCATCCTCACCGGCATCTTTCACTTCGCGCAGATGGGCTATCCGCTCTGCCAGTTTGATAACCACGCAGCGGAAATCTTCCACCATGGAGAGCAGCATACGGCGGATGTTATCCACCTGCACCGAACTGGTTTCGTCGTTATGGGTGGCTTTCAGCTGACGGATAGCATCCATATCCATCACACCTTTGACCAGCAGCCAGATAGCGGAACCAAAGGCTTCGCTTATCTCTTCCTCTCCGAGGATCTCCGCTTCGGCCAGCGGAAAAAGCAACGCTGCGCGCAGACTGTCAAGATCCATACTGAGGGTGGATAAAATCTCCACCATCTCAATACCGCGCCCGAGCAACAGCGCCGCATCCTGATGTCCATCAACCTTCTGATGACAGTAATGCCAGACCTCTTCCAGTTTTTCACCCGTCACCGGGTTATGCAGCCCGAGGCTGTTAATCCAGTGTGCCGGGTCAAACTCACCGGCCGGTGTTAAATGCGCACTTCTTACCGCGACCATACATTCTCCCTACTGACTGACCGGTGGTGTCTTTGTGAAAAGCACCATCGACTCCAAATGGCCGGTTTGCGGAAACATATCCAGCATACGGACAGCATTCCGGTGATACCCGGCACCATGCAGAACCTGACTATCCCTTGCAAGTGTTGTGGGATTACAGGAAACATAAACGATGCGCTCAGGGGAAAGCGCAACAATATGCGGCATAATCTCAGCCGCCCCGGCACGCGCCGGATCCAGTAATACTTTGTTAAACCCGGAAGCCGCCCACGGCTCCCCGGTAATATCCTGCGACAAATCCGCGTGATAAAATGCGGCATTCGCCAGATTATTGAGACGGGCATTCTCCCGTGCCGTGCGGACCAGCGCATCCACGCCTTCCACCCCGACAACCTCACCGGCGCGTTCCGCCACCGGCAGCGTAAAATTACCCATCCCGCAGAAGAGATCTAACACGCGATCGTGTTTTGTCAGCTCCAACCAGTTCAGCGCCTGTGCCACCATCAGCTCATTCAGGGCACCGTTCACCTGGATAAAATCCTGCGGACTGAACTGTAATTTTAACCCGGCTACCGCGTAATGCGGAGGATACGGCGCACAAACTGCCACAGGCGGTGCACCGGCACTGCCCTGCAGATAAAGCGCGGTATTGTGTTCAGCACAAAACGCCGTCAGTGCGGACAAATCCGCATCACTGAGCGGTGCCAGATGACGCAGTACCAGCAGCGGTCCGCTTTCGGTATCTGCCAGTTCCGCGTGACCGAGTTCCGGTGCGGCGGCCAGAGACGACAGACAGCGCTGTAAGGGTACCAGTAATGCCTCCAGACGCGGAACCAGCACCGGACACTGTGTGACAGCAACCGTTGATTTGCTCTGCGCCTGACGGAATCCCATGGTCAGCTGTTTTGTTTTCGGGGAATACACCAGCGCCAGCCGCGCCCGGCGGCGGTAGCCGTACTCTTCCCCGCTCAGAACAGGGATCTCCCCGCACGCCTCACCTGTTTCGCGGGTCAGCAGATACGCGAGATACGCCGCTTTGGTTTCCCGCTGCATGGCAACCGGAATATGCTGCTGCTGGCAGCCGCCGCACTGTCCGTAATGACGGCAGGCTGGTTTGCGGCGCGCCGGGTTATCAGACAGGCGTTTCACCACACTGCCTTTGGCATAGTGACGCTTTTCTTCCGTCAGCCTGACCTGTGCGGACTCACCCGGCATCAGATCCGGGATAAAAACAGTTTTTCCCTGAAGGCGGGCAATGCCCTGCCCGAGGGCATCGAGAGAGTCAGCGGTGACTGTGACAGTCCGGGACTGCCGCGGGGTCTGACGGGGCTGAGAATAAAATTGCGCCATAATGATAAAAAACGTTGTCTGTGAGGCCGGTGATTTTCCCATAAAGCAGCGTATTGACCAACGGATTCTTCGGATACACTGCAAATAACACGTCATGGACCGGTAAAAAATGCATGGCGCTGATTATACCATACTGCCGGATAGTGCCTCAGCACTATTTGTTAAAAGGATAAATGATATTTATCGTTACACATCAGTGCTGCCGGTTTCATTATTTATAATGCCTGATACCGCACCACCCGCTGAATAATACGCAATATCAGCCACTGATAAATAATAAATTTACATGAACTTACCGGTGCTGATTTTTTTGGCACAAAAAAAACCGTTATTTAAAAAATAACGGTTTATTGTTACCGGCAATAAAAATGTATCCTGATATGACAGCGTTATGCATCCTGCTCCGGCCACAATCCGCCGAAATGCATTAACTCCCCGCTGACCAGGAAACGGGTGATCATTTCATCCGCCGGGGTCATTCTGTTTGCCAGACGTTCACTGAGTAACTGCAGCCGCGCCGCTTCATTCAGCAGGCCATGCTGCTCCAGCGCGCGCCGGGCGGCGATAAGCAGTGTCTCAACCACCGTGGAAACAGTCAGGTCGGCAAACGGCTCGCGGGCAATCGCATTAAAGCGGGCGTCCGGCTGCACGCTGTAATTAAAGGAAATGGTGTCATCCAGCACCAGCCCGAGGATCCACGCACAGAATGCGCCCATCAGCGCCGGGTCCGGAACCGCATCGAACGCTTTGAATTCAATCCGACCGTGCTCACCCTCGTTACGTGCCGGATAAATAAAGTCATGCGGATACACCGCCGAGTTGGTCAGGAACCCTTTACAGGCCGGACGGTGACAACTGCGCAGTGCGGTACGGCGGGATAAACCGCCCCATAACTGCCCGTTTTCCAGCGGACCGTTCAGCGAAAGCGCCACCAGGTACGGTGCAAAGAACGTCAGTTTTTCAACCGCGTGCACAACACGGGCGTCACTCATTTCCGGCACGGAAATATTGATATCCGGCCCGCAGGTCTGCATTACCAGATCCGCGTGGCGGAAAGCAGCGTGCTCCTCACGGAACGCTTTTTCCCATGCATTCAGCGGCGGATTAAACTGATAGCGCGGCGAAACCGGATGATAAGCACTGATTGCCAGCCCCAGCCCGCACGCTTTCAGACGTTCACTCAGCTGCGCTTCAATAATCTGCAGGGAATCCAGTGCCGCTGTCACCGACTTTGCCGGTGGCGTGCGGATTTCTATCCCTTTGATAACCTGGGCAATGAGTTTGCCTTCCGGTGAAAACCGCTCATCGCCCTCAACATACCAGTAACCGGCTTTAATACCCGCATCACCCTTATGCAGCGAGGCATCATCCATCCCCGGGCGGTTATTCAGTGCAGGTGCCAGCTCTGACAGGGTAATATTGTCAAAGGATTTAATACCGGCGGCACTTTTATTCCGGTACTGTGTCAGCCAATATTCAAATTCAATCCCGACCCGATACTCTTTTTGCATACGTGATGTAATCCCGGTTAATACTTTTGGTGCGACGGTATAGCCCCTGAAACGAATTCAGGCTGCGACAATATGATGAACAGATCCGCCGCCGAATACAGTGAATCTATTTCAGCAACACCTGCGGATTAATCGTAGCAACAATTCCGGTAATATTGAACCGGAATTGTCATGTCATTTGTGCGAAAGTGCTGTCATTAATCAGCAGCTTACTGACAAACGGAGAAACGCCGGAATTCTTCATAAGCGTAATGGTCGGTCATACCGCTGATATAATCCTGAATCAGCCTGGCGCGGTAATAAAATTCCAGGATGGTCTGCTCTTCCTGCGGTTTATCTGCCAGTGCGGCAACAGCTTCCCCGTAAGCCGCCCGCTGCTTGCGTGACAGCTTATGTAACAGCCGCGTTTCGATAAAATAGTGTTTGTGAAAGTTTTCACGGACCAGATCGGCGAAATCCGCCTGCGGCATCATTAACAGCGGCCGGTAAAAATCCAGCAGGCCGTTGATGATCCGGAATCCCTGTAATTCCAGCTCTTCCACTTCGTGATGGGTAAACACATATTTAAACGCGACCCGTTTCAGGGTTTTCAGCAGACGGTGCTCTTCACTTTTATCTTCCAGCAGCGCCTGATTGTAAGTACCCGCAAACACGGCGGGCAGATTATCGATAAAGCGCTGCGCGGTATACGGCACCAGTTTATTGGTGATATAGACCCGCAGATACATAAAAAACTGATCCTGCGGGCTGCGGTGCTGACTGCGGGTAAGCGACTGATACGCCTGCTCAACGGTATCGCGGAACAGCGCGGAATCCGCAGAGCCTTCCAGCGCCTGCCACTCCTGGCGCAGATAGGTCACCAGGGTATCCGGGGTCAGAATACCTTTCTCCACCGCATCATCCAAATCCGCAATGCAATACGAGATATCATCCGCCGCTTCCATAATATAACTGAGCGGAAAACGGCAGAACTCGCCGAGCTGTAATTCATCACGCAGCCGCTGAATCAGGGTATTTTCAGACCAGTAATAGCCCGGTTTTTTGGTGAGATAATCGAACTCCTCCGGCACCGGCTCCAGTTGCCATGCGGGACGGGTATATTTCAGCACACTGCCTATCTGAGCAAATGTCAGATTCAGTTTCAGCAGATGGTGTGCCATCCGCATTCCCTGGGCATTGCCCTCAAACAGGCACAAATCCCGGCGCAGCTGACGGCGCAGATGATCCGCCTGCGGTGAGCCGGTCAGGCGCAGTGCGGCAATCTGACAGTTATCCTCATCTCCGGTCTGCGGCTCGCCGAGCAGATTACTGAACCATTTCTGAATCGCCGCCTCCCCGAAATGCCCGAACGGCGGGTTGCCGATGTCATGCATCAGACACGCCATTTCAACCACACTTTCAAAGGCATCCGTACGCTCATCCAGGCCGTATTCTTCCAGTTTTTGTGATTGTTTCAGCTGACTGAGGATCGTTTTGGCGATATAGCGCCCGACCTGCTGCACTTCCAGGGAGTGTGTGAGACGGCTGCGGACAGCGGAATTCTGCTCCAGCGGAAACACCTGAGTTTTCTGTTGCAGACGACGGACAGCGGCAGAATTGATAATACGGCCGCGATCACTTTCAAATGCCTGATTCACCAGAAACTCTTGTGCAGATTCCTCCGCAGAAGCACCAAACTGGCGGTGAAAATTCAGCTTCTTTTTAAAATCAATAACCGGCACGTCGCCTCCGTCTTCTTATCCGCACGGGAAAAGACACCACCCGCCGGGATTCGGTGATAAACTGTTGCTAATCCGTTAATATGCAGTTCAATTTCTATTCAGGGAGTATGACATAATGAAAGTCGGTATCATAGGTGCGATGGAGCAGGAAGTAACCCTGCTGCGTGATCAGATTACCAACATGCAGACCCTCCGCCACGGCGGCTGCGAAATCTATACCGGTCAGATTAACGGTGTTGATGTTGCATTGCTCAAATCCGGTATCGGCAAAGTCGCCGCAGCGATCGGTACCACTCTGCTGCTGGAGCTGTGCAAACCGGACGTGGTGATTAATACCGGTTCTGCCGGTGGCCTCGCCCCGCATCTGAATGTCGGCGATATTGTTGTCTCCTCGGAAGTCCGTTATCACGATGCTGATGTTACTGCCTTCGGTTATGAACCGGGCCAGATGGCACAATGCCCGCCGGCCTTTATTGCTGATGCCGGTCTTATCGCACTGACTGAAAAATGCATTCAGACCCTCGGACTGAACGCCGTGCGCGGCCTGATTTGCAGCGGTGATGCCTTTATCAACGGCGCAGAGCCGCTGGCGCGTATCCGTACCACCTTCCCGTCAGTAATAGCCGTGGAAATGGAATGTGCGGCTGTCGGCCATGTGTGCCATCAGTATCAGGTACCGTTTGTGGTGGTCCGCGCTATCTCTGACGTGGCGGATAAAGCCTCGCACCTCAGCTTTGATGAGTTTCTGCCGCTGGCAGCAAAGCAATCATCTCTGATGGTGGCGGAAATCCTCGCCAATATTGATTCACTGAAATGATAAAATCGTCATTGCGCCTCGCCGGACTACTGCTTCTGCTGGCAGCCTGCGGGGCTCAGGCCGCGGCACAGCGGGTGATCGCACTCTCCCCGTCACTGGCGGAGATGGCGTATGCCGCCGGTCTGGGGGAGAACCTGGTCGGTGTCAGCGCCAATGCTGATTACCCGCCGGAAGCGAAAAACATCGAGCAGGTGTCCAGTTGGCAGGGACTGAACCTTGAGCGCATTATTGCCCTGAAACCGGATCTGATCATGGCCTGGCGCGGCGGCAACCCGCAGCGCCCGCTGAGCCAGCTGGAGCATCTCGGGATCAAAGTCGAGTATTTCGATCCGCGCAATCTTGATGAAATTGCGGATGATCTGGATCGCCTCGCGCCTTACAGCCCGCAACCGGCACTGGCGGAAAAAGCGGCTGCCGATATGCGCAGCGGGATTGACGCCCTGAAAACCCGCTACAGCGATAAACCGGAGAAACTGATTTTTCTCCAGTTTGGTCAGAACCCGATTTTCACCGCGTCCGGCACCACCCTGCAAAGTGAAGTGGTGACCCTGTGCCGGGGTAAAAACGTGTTTGCCGACAGCCCGGTGCCCTGGCCGCAGGTCAACCGTGAGCAGGTACTGACCCGCAGACCGGACATGATCCTTATCTCCGGGGATAACCGCGAAGTGGAGAATGTAAAGCGCTTCTGGTCTCCGCAGCTTGATGTGCCGGTGATTACGATTAATGCCGACTGGTTCCAGCGCGGCACGCCCCGGCTGTTAAAAGCTGCGGAAGAATTATGTGAGAAAATAAATAACACCTGATATGAATATATCATGTTAATAATATGCCGCTTATTATGTGGCATATTCTTTTTTTTATTTTTCTGTATTTAATTCAGCTTTATTTTTCCTGTTATTATTACTTATTTCCCCGCGACTATTATTATTCCGTAAACCCGAGAAGATTCCGATACCCGTCAGCGCCGGAGCAGGCGACAATGTTACAGACTGAATAAAGAAACGGACTGTAACGATGATTAAATACCTCAAAGGTGATTTACTGAGATCTGATGCTCAGGCGCTGGTAAATGCCGTTAATTGTCAGGGCGTTATGGGAAAAGGAATTGCCTATCAGTTCAGACTGGATTATCCGGTAAATGCGCGCGCCTATGAAGCTTTATGCAAAGAAAATAGGTGCCGGCCAGTTATCAGTGACCGATGAACACGGCCATAAAATTATTAATTTCCCGACCCGGAATAAATGGGATTCACCTTCCGGTTATGAATTTATCGAAAGTGGTCTGCGTGAACTGAAAGCTCTGATTAAAAAACAGGGGCTGAAATCCGTGGCAATTCCGGCACTCGGCTGCGGCAGCGGCGGACTGGAGTGGCGTCAAGTGGATAATCTGATCCAGACGCACCTCGGTGAATTAAGTGATACAGAAATAATGATCTATCCGCCGGTCAAATATATTGATGACAGCATCAGCCCGCATCATGTGCTGGTCTGGTGGATTGATAACTGTCTGCTGATCCCGTCACGCTACAATCTTTATATTGCCATTTATATTCTGCAACGCCTGAACGACATGAATCTGTTTAATTTCAGCGGCACCATCAGTACCCTCTATTCCGATGATGTTGATCGCTATGTTAATGATCTGCGCGACCGGATTGCTCATTATGGTATTGATTTTAATACCGTGATCGACGTGCAGATTAAACTGAACCGCGAACATCCGGAAAACTCGCTGCCGGTCTTTGATCACTATCTCAACCGGGTTATGGGATCGCTCAATCCGCTGACCTACAGTGACCAGTCGCTGCTGCCGGCGATGATGATTGACGGATTACTGCAGGGTAAGGCGCTCAAAGAGATCACCACCATTCTGCGTGAGCGCTATCAGGCGCGGGATATTGATTTTGTGCTGTTCCGGGCGAAAAACGGCGGCCTGCTGAAAGACAATATCTTAGGGGATGTGATTCTGACCCGCTGATAAAAAATCCGGACGCTCTCACGTCCGGATTTTCTGTTTCATACTGCGTGTTATGCGCCGAGTGAGAAGAACACCACACGACCAACCGCTTCACCGGCAAATACACAGATGGCCGCCAGAGCCATCATCAGTGTACCGTTAGTGACCTGTTCGTTTTTCTGACACAGCAGACGACCGGCAAAGAACATCCCCAGCCCGATCAGCACCACGCGGATGATATTCAGGTTCAGCAGCCCTTCCGGCATGGTACGCGGTGTCATCCCGGCGTAAATCGGCTCACCGATATTACCGAGCAGAGATAATGCGCCCAGCAGCATCAGCAGCAGCCCGGCCACACCGGCGGCAAGGGAAATCTTCACCACACGCTGAATCAGCACATCCTCACGGGCAAAGCCCAGCGCTGTCACCAGCAGCAGACCTGCGATCATCCCGCCGGTCAGCAGCACTGTGCCGAAGAATCCGGCATAGGTAAACAGCCCGCCCCACAGGTTAAACAGGGTATTCGCATACAGTGCGGACATCGCATACATATATACCAGCCCCGCCGCCGCACTTAACAGCAGCAGGAAACCGTTCACCTTCTGTTTTAACAGCAGCAGCGCGACACTGAAGAACAGCAGCGCCATATAAATCGCAGTCGCCCAGACTTCACGGCTCATCCACGAGGTCGAGACGTGCAGCATGGTGTAAAACATATGGAACGGATTCCCCATATGGAACAGGGAGCCGAGTAACCCGACACAGCCCAGCAGGAAAGAAGCAACCAGCGGAACACGCACCCATTTCATCCCGGTGCGGGCATCCGTGCAGCCGAACAGACGGAAATAACAAAGCAGCGTGATCACCAGGCAGCCGACCGAAGCCTGCATAAATAAGGTGAATATAACAAGAGGCAGTTCATGCATGATAATTCTCCTTATCCTTTGGTGCCGACAACCAGGTTCGGCCGGGTAATGGATGAGCTCGGCAGACCGCCGATATCGGCATTGGTGCCGTATTTTTTGCGCAGTTCGCTGATAAGGCCGAACTCAATGGCGCGCATCGGACAGGAATCCACACACATCGGATTGCCGCCCTGCTCCCGCAGATCCAGACAGGTATCACACTTGGTCATCATACCGATCGCCGGATCAAACTGCGGTGCTTCATACGGACAGGCCCAGGTACAGTAACGGCAGCCCACACACTTATCATGATCCACCAGCACCACTCCGTCTTCTTCCCGCTTATGCATCGCGGTTGTCGGGCAATGACTGACGCACTGCGGATCGTCACAATGGTTACAGGCAATGGAGAGATGCCAGCGGCGCGGGCGCGGATATTCCCCGGCCTCGATATCATACACACGGCGGAAATTACGCCCGACTTCGAGATCGTTCTTATCCTTGCACGCCACAACACAGGTTTTGCACCCGATGCAGGCGGCGACATTTATATAAAATCCAACTTGGTTATCCATGTCTGTGCCCCTTATCCGATAATCCGCTGCGGCAGACGCGCATCGTCAGTTAATTGCTCACCGTGCCATTTTTCGATGTTACACAGCATCGTGTTCCACCCGGAGGTACCCAGTCCGGTCGGTACCTGAATGGTCAGGGTGTTATCCGCCCCGGCCATATCAATCCCGGTGGTTTCATCCACATTGGTCCAACTGCCGTGCGGCAGTGCAACCACACCCGGTTTCATCGTCTGGGTCACCAGCGCCGGACGCAGAATTTTACCCTGCGGGCTGGTCACCAGAACGGTTTCGCCCTGTTTAATATCCAGACGTTTCGCATCAGAGGTATTAATGTAGATCGGGCTCGGCCACTGTTCGCGCAGCCACGGCACGTTATCCAGGGTACTGTGTGAACGGCGCAGATAGTGCGGGTTATAAACCTGGAACGGATAATCCCCTTTCTCTTTTTTGCTGAAATCTTTAAAGCTGGCTTCATAGCCGCTCGCTGACGGGATGTATTCGGCGATCGGCGGTAATTCTGTCCAGCCGCACTCTTTCGCTTTCTCCACTAGGGTTTCGCAGTAGATTTCAAACTTACCGCTTGGCGTCGGACGCGGATTCGCCGCCGGATCGCGGATAAAGTCCTCATACGCGATATAGCCGTAATTATCATCCGGCGTGCGCTCCACCTGATACTTCCCTTTGGTCAGGAATTCATTCAGCGTGATGCGCCCTTCCTGCGGCGTACCGGTCACCTGCCACTCATCAATATCCGCCTGAGTGATGGTAAACAGCGGCGCTTTGGTGACACCATCCTCAGTAATGATGGTTGCACCGTTGAGTTTATTGAAGAACTGCTGTTTTTCGGAGATCGGGAAGATCTCATCCACATTGACACCCAGACGTTTACCCAGCTCTTTGGCGATCCACTGGTCGCTTTTCGCTTCATACAGCGGCTGAGTCACATTCACCGCAGCAATGATGACTTCACGGTTACTCGGGTTAAGAATGGTTCCCTCGCGCTCCCACTCGGTTGTCACCGGCAGGATCACATCGGAATATTTCGCACAGGTATGCGGGACATACGCTGCGGTCGCGATAAATTCCACACCGCTGCGGTAAGCCTCAATTCCCTGCATAATGTTGGCGCGGGTCTGTAAAGTGGCGTTAAACGGATGGAAAATCATCTGAATATTAGCGTCCACATCCCCCACGCCGCGCTGACGGAATTTTTTCTCCAGCAGGGCACGGTTCAGTTCGTTGTGGTTGATTTTCAGAGTGACCGGGTTTTTCACTGCCGGTAAGCCGTTCGCACCGGCCATCACCAGACGGGTACCGTTGTTCCCGGCGGCATAGTGACAACACGCACCGGTCATGCGGCCCGGACGGCCCATGTGCCCGGTCATAAATCCGAGTGTTGAGAATGCCTGAACCCATCCCTCTCCGTTATGAATACGCGCCGGTGCCCAGCCGGTTAACAGCGCCACACGCTGTGTGCCGCCGATTTGACGCGCGAGCGAGCGGATGTCCGATGCAGAAATACCACAGATATCCGCCGCCCATTCCGGCGTGGTCGGTTTGCCGGTGTAGGTGCCGAGCAGATAATCCTTAAAGTTTTTCTTCGGATCCGCCCCTGACGGCATATTGCTCTCATCAAAACCGACAGTGCAGCGGCGCAGGAATTCCCAATCGATCAGCGGATTTTCCGGGCTGTCCATCTCCAGCAGTGCATGCATAATCCCCAGCGCCAGCGCGTGGTCTGTACCCGGGTTGATCGGATACCAGTCCGCATCCATCAGCTCTGCGGTGGCGGTATAACTCGGGTCAATACTGATAAAACGTGCCCCGGCTTTTTTCGCCTGATAATAGTTATAAGTCGGGCTGCCCGGGCTGGACCACGCCGGGTTTGCGCCCCACATCACAATCAGTTGTGAGTTGCGCATATCAAAACGGTCATTGGTGCCGAAGGTGTAGAACCCTTCCAGGAGGCCCAGATGGGCCGGGGTTTCAAACCATGCGCCCCAGGAGGTGGTGCCCCAGTCACCGGTAAAGCCCCCGGCGGCGGAGAACACACTCTGGAAATCCGTACCGTTACCGCCGGTAACCCAGAGGGATTCATTGCCGTATTGTCCGGTGATGCGTTTGGTTTCGGAGGCCACAATATCCAGTGCCTCATCCCAGCTGATACGCACCCACTGGTCACGTCCGCGCAGGGTTTTGTCCCCGCCGCCCGGCGCCCAGTTTTTGCGTTTCATCGGGTATTTCAGGCGGTCGGCCCCGAACACCTGTTTACGCTGGGAACGCCCGCGCAGACACCCGCGCTGCTGCGGGAAGTCAGGGGAATCCGCCACCACATCATCAGTTTTTTGTCTGACCACCACACCATCGGCCACCAATGCTTTGTTAACACAGCGCCCGCCGCAGTTATGCCAGCAGGCGACAGGTTTCCACTGCCCTTTGGCGGCAGGTGCCGCCGCCGGGGTGGTCTGTGCCGGTGCCGGGGTGGCCGCGTGAAGTTGTCTGCTTAACGGCAGTGCCGCCATGGCGGATGCCGCCGACGTCCATTTCAGAAATGAACGGCGGGTTACGCCGGTTTTCTGTCTGTCTGACATTGCTCTTACCTCATCATCAGGTTTTTAAATTATTATTGTAAGTTTATTAATTCATTGATTTTCTTATAATCACTCCGGACAAAGACTTCCAGAAGTGTGCTGAGCTGACGATAAAACGCGGTCTCCGCGTGATTATTCAGTTCACGGCAAAACGGCGTGATAAACGCCAGCAGATGTGCCTGCATAAAGTCAGAGGAAACGGCCAGCGGCGCAGTAATGCGCTCACACATCGCCTGTTCCCGGTCGAGCTCCTGTGACGCCTGTTCACTCAGTTTCCAGAGGAAATCAAGCTCATAGCCGATATGATCCGCCGCCTCATACTCCTTTTCCGGCAGATGAAAACCGTTCTGCTGATAAAAGGTTTTCACATTCAGGGTACTTTCCTGAAACAGCAGTTTGTCGCGGGAGACATAAACTGACTCCCACGGCGGTGCAGGCGGCGATTCCGGCCCGATAAACAGGCGTGTGAAATCCCAGTGCAGCGCCTCAAAATCGGCGGCACCGCGTTTAAGCATGCGGGTATTCAGATCATCCTGCATGGCATCGAGCGCACTCTGCATGGCGGGCAGTGCGTCATCTGCCGGAAACAGTGACAGCCCCTCATCACGCAGATAAACCAGCAGTTCCGCTGTCGGTTCGTCCGTCAGCAGACGGCGCAGGACGTCATAAGCAAACTGACGCGCATACAGATAATCCGGATCCCGGTTATCACTGTTCACACATACCTCCGTGGATATCGTCGGGCGAAAATTCAGCGGGTGTGGTGAATTCCACCCGCACTTCTTTAATCAGGGGATTGCCCTGTTCATCGGCTTCCGCAATGTGGGATGTCAGCAGAACAGGCAGTTCAGGGATGTCTGTCAGGCGCATAATCGATTCAGGACTGAATTGTAAAAAACCGTGCAGGAGATCCTCACGGAACGGGACACCCGCCTTACGCAATGCTGCCGCGACGGCAGCACAGTCCTCACCGAACACCTTGGCGCTTTTGAAAAAGTAATCACGGGAAGAAAACAGGTAATACGGCTCCGCGCTGATAAATGCATTACTCTGATACACCTGGCCGGTGTGTTTGTTCTCCAGCGAGCAGTAATGCACACCAACGGAAAGCTGATTTCCGAGGGCAAATTTCAGCACCCGCAGACAGGCCAGCTCACTGTCTGCCACCGCCAGACCGCCTGCGTACCAGTAGTTGTAATAGACTTCATAAGGGGGATTTTTCAGGGCAAAGCCCCGTTCCTGATAGGCAGGGCTGTTGGTCAGCGGGAAACAGAATTCCAGCAGATTGATGCCGTCCACGCCGATAGCATCCAGCTTCAGCAGCAGGTCATACATCTGCTCCTCGCTACCCGGGATCACCGGCATTTCCACCATCACATCCGGGAAAATCTCCCGTGCCAGCGCTATCCGGCTGAGAACCTTTTCAATTTTCTCCGGCGGATCATCAATTTTGATACTGAAACGCACCTCTTTCAGACCGGCTTTCGCCAGTGCCAGCGCAGTATTGCGATCCAGCGGATCACCGGCGGTGTACAGCCGGGTATGAACGCCGGGCAGTTTCGCCTGCACTGTTTCAAAAAAGCGGATACTCTCCTGACGAAACAACAACGGCTCGCCGCCGGTCAGGGCAATATGGGTGAGCGGATACCCTTCTGCGGCAATCGCATTCACCTCACCAATGGCATCCCGCATCTCATTCTGAAAACCGTCGTAATTTTCCTGATTCGGATTGAAGCAGAAATAGCAGTCACGGTGACATTTCAGGGATAAAAACGTGGTGTAACTGCCCTCGCCGGTGCGGCACTGCACACAGGCGGATGACAGCCAGCGGCTGTGGATGCTTTTACCGTTGTTGGCAAAAACCGCACCCAGTGCTTTCACCTCAAGGCGCAGCGCGTCCGTTTCGGCCTGACGCCGGTACGGCGATTCAAAAGACAATCCGTACTGTGCGATGGCCTGCTGTGTCTGTTTTTCAATATCGGCATAACGCCGGACATACCGCTGCAACGCCGCATTATGCTGTAAAACCGGGGTCTGTTCTGTCAGCGGGTAAATCATAGAAGATTCCTTAACGTACGCTGCCGGAAACTCTCCGGCGGGTATCACTGGCTGAGATAAAATAGTCCGGTATATTCCTGCATTTATTTCTCATATTTCAGGTGTGACCGATGTGAACAGGTAATATTTTTACATGTTCAGTGTAAATGAGTGAAATACCGGCATATTGAGCGGGATCAAGATGAAATCAACTTGCCGCTATATATATAAACATGCAGCGATAATATAATCAGACAATGATGAATATAATGGAGCTGAGCGAATAAATAAAAATCATTACAAATCAAAGAAATAAACCAACCTCAGCACTATGTTAAAATGCCGTAAATGCGATTGATATTTAATAAATAATTAAATTAAAAACTATATGACAATAAAAAACCTGGATTAAAAATATTAAATAATATATTTTTGTTTCATTTTATTAACTCATCAGTTTATCTGACAAATAATATTAGTATTACACCGTTATATAATATAGTCCGCCGTATTTATATGCTCCTGTTTCAGCCGGAGATCCTGGTTTTTGCAGTGCAGCGGAATAAAATCATCCTGAATGACCGATTTTCTCTATCTGAGGCCGGATATACACAATTATCCTCTTTTATTGTATGTGATACAGGTTGCAGAAAATAACCCTTCTTTCTTTAATGATACTTATCGGCATAAAAACAAAACGGGCGCAAAAGCGCCCGTTTTTTGTCTGCGGATAAATCAGATACTGAAAGAAGAACCACAGCCACAGGTTGTTTTGGCATTCGGGTTGGTGACGATAAACCGCGAACCTTCCAGCCCTTCGGTATAATCCACACAACCGCCGACCAGATATTGCAGGCTCATCGGATCAACCACCAGCGCCACGCCTTCTTTTTCGATGGTCATGTCGCCGTCATTGATGGCATCATCAAACGTGAAGCCATACTGGAAACCGCTGCAACCGCCGCCGGTGATATACACACGCAGACGCAGGTTCGGATTTTCTTCATCCGCGATTAAGATTTTTACTTTTTTAGCTGCCGCATCAGTAAATTGCAGAGGCATTGCTGAATCATCGCTCATTTATTACTCCAGACTGGCCGCAACCAGTAAACACACGCAGAAGCTGACCGCTTCCGGACACTACTGCTGATTATCCACCACCTCCGGCAATCGTTCAAGTTTCGCCACACAGAAAGCACAGTGTCCACACTATTAATAAGGATATAGTTATCATGAGGATAATGCGATAAGTTGGATTCACCGCCGCTCTCCTTTACAATAGCCGCAATTTCCCGCTCACCGACTGACAGGAGTCCTGCATGAGCCGTTCTGAAAATCTCTATACTGAAGCACAACATTTTATCCCGGGTGGTGTGAACTCACCGGTTCGTGCCTTTAACGGTGTCGGCGGTACGCCGCTGTTTATCGAGCGCGCCAACGGGGCCTATATTTATGATGTCGACGGCAAAGCCTATATCGACTATGTCGGCTCCTGGGGACCGATGGTGCTGGGGCATAATCACCCGGCCATCCGCACCGCCGTCATCAAAGCGGTGGAAAAAGGGCTGAGTTTCGGCGCACCGACTGCCGACGAAGTGGAAATGGCGAAATTTGTCACCGAACTGGTGCCGTCCATGGATATGGTGCGTATGGTGAACTCCGGTACCGAAGCCACCATGAGTGCCATTCGTCTGGCACGCGGCTATACCGCCCGCGATAAAATCATCAAATTTGAAGGCTGCTATCACGGACACGCAGACTGCCTGCTGGTCAAAGCCGGTTCCGGCGCACTGACCATCGGCCAGCCAAATTCACCGGGTGTGCCGGCAGATTTTGCCAGACACACACTGACCTGCACCTACAATGACCTGAGCTCTGTCCGTGAGGCGTTTGAAAAACATCCGCACGATATCGCCTGTATCATTGTCGAGCCGGTCGCCGGGAATATGAACTGTATACCGCCGTCAGCGGATTTCCTGCCGGGCCTGCGCGCTCTGTGTGATGAGTTCGGTGCGCTGCTGATTATCGATGAAGTGATGACCGGCTTCCGTGTCGCCCTCGGCGGTGCTCAGGCACATTATGATGTTGAGCCGGACCTGACCTGCCTGGGTAAAATTATCGGTGGCGGAATGCCGGTAGGTGCCTTCGGCGGCCGTGGTGAAATCATGGAAAAACTCGCTCCGACCGGCCCGGTTTATCAGGCAGGAACGCTGTCCGGTAACCCGATCGCGATGGCGGCGGGTCTTGCCTGCTTACATGAAATCGCCCAGCCGGGTGTGCATCAGCGCCTGACCGAACTGACGGATATGCTGGCAGACGGTCTGTGCGAAAAAGCCCGTGAAGCGGGTATTCCGTTTGTGGTTAACCATGTCGGTGGGATGTTCGGCCTGTTCTTTACCGATGCCCCGGCGGTCACCTGCTATCAGGATGTGATGAACTGCGACGTTGAGCGCTTTAAGAAATTCTTCCACCTGATGCTGCAACAGGGTATTTACCTGGCGCCATCCGCCTTTGAGGCCGGATTTATGTCTGTCGCGCACAGCGACGAAGATATCCGCAAAACCATTGATGCGGCCGCTTACGCTTTCTCTGAGCTGTAATGCCCGCATAACCAGTCACGCCCGGCATCGGTCCGGGTGTTTTTGTTTATGACGGCCTCAGAATTCCCGCTGCTCTGTCAGCCAGCCGTTAAAGTGCACCGAGCACTCATCTTTGTCAGCCAGTCCGGAGGCGATAAAGATATTCTTCTTATTATCTTTATTCACATACGTGATCCGCAAAACCAGGTTATACGGCGGATTAACAGAAAACAGTTTTTTATAGGATTCCGGTGAGCTTTTGGATTTATCTGTCAGGGAATCATAGGTTTCCTGTGCAAGCTGAGAAATCAGCAATTCCCCGGCCGGTGGATGCAGAAAGAAATACGTAATACAACAGATAAAAAAATACGACTCCGGAGAAAGAGGCGTATAAGATACGGGCAATGTAATCAAACCTTATAACTGTGAATATTATGCTTTTATAAATGATTGCACGGTGGTCAGCGCCAGCCGGGTCAGCGCGGAATAAAACGGACTGTGTCCGTGTGTATCCAGACGCTGCGCATAACGCGGCAGCCAGTTCATCAGATGCTGACTGAGCAGTGTGTTAACCGCCGCGCTCCGCATTTCAGATGCCAGTACCGCCGCCTGGAATAAAATCAGCCCGATATGATCAGCCGGTTCCGGATACGGCGTCTTCAGTTTCAGCCGCTCCTGTTTTAAGAATGCGCTCAGTGCAAGGGTCGAATCCCCCTGCAGTAATCCCTCCGCATCCAGATACACTGAGCCCCAGGGCGGAGCCGGTAACGCTCCCGGCCCGGCAAACAGAGACTGCCATGCGGATTTCAGTACCTCTGTGCCCTCCGCAGCCGTGCGGCTCAGCTGTGAACACAGTGTATTGTCCACCTCACACGGCCACTGCTGTGCAAATCCCGGCAGGGTAAACAGGCGCATAGCGGCCCGGTTGCTGTCATCATCCGGCGGGAACAGATAGCAGATCCCCAGTACGTTAAACGCGGCCGCATAGTGAGCTGTTTTACTCATTACATCCCCCGTCAGATATGAATGTAATAGAACACATAACGCAGCATAAACTCTGCCGCGATGGTCAGCAGACAGCCGCTGATAAACCCGGCGCAGACCGGTAAACCGCTGCGTGCTTTTTTCTGTGCCCGCACCAGAGAGATACCGCAGAGTGCCACACCAATCACCGCCGCACCCCAGACACCAATCCGCAGCCCGGCAATACTGTCATACGCTTCAATGGGTGACAGCGGGAATGTGATTGATTTGTGTGTCAGCTGTGTACGGGTCAGGTAATGCGCATAAAACGGCTGATACAGCAGGCGCCCGATCAGACTTACCGCCATCACTCCCCACAGCAGCCACAGCTGTGATAATGATAATGTGTCTGCGGGCAGTGTAATCCCGGCCCGGTGTCCGGCTTTCCGGATCACCATCACCACCGGCACAAACAGGACGGCACCGAGTGTCAGTGTTGTGCCGTAAAACATCAGATAGGTGTTGATGTCATTCCAGGTCAGAATCGAGGTGTAACGGTAAATCGATGCCATACAAAAAATATCAGCCAGCCCGACAGCCATGGCGCCACCGTATAACAGAAAAGAGAATTTTCCTGTCTTCCACAGCCAGAGAAAACTGACACCGAGCGCACCGACAAACGCGGCCGTTACCACCACTTCACGGCTGAGCCAGGCACTGAACACATTATTAACGGCATTCGGCGCATTAAGCGGCACGCCGAGGTGGGTAATTGATGCGACCGAGCCAGCCCCCGCAATGGTGCAGATAATAAAAATCGTCAGCATCATAAAGCGTTTGAAACTGTCCGCCGGGAGGCAGCGGCTGAGATGCACGGCAAACACCCCGCTCATAACGCACAGCCCCGCCGCCGCATTCATCATGTAAGTGAAAATTAAAAGTGACCACTCATTCATTTTTCTTTTCTCTCACTGTTCATGTCATCAAAATTTGCGCCCTGATGCGGATTGATCACCAGATTCGGATGCGTGATTGACGGATCCGGCAAACCTGTCACGTAATCGAGTGAGCCGTATTTCGCCCGCAGTTCCTCAATTGGTCCGAACTGAATCGCCCCGAGCGGACAGGTGCTGACACATACCGGCTGCTCACCTTTCTGCTGAAGATCAATACAGAAATCGCATTTCGACATCTGTTTCGTTTCCGGATTCATCTGCGGTGCGCCGTACGGACACGACCACGCACAGGCACCGCAGCCGACACATTTATCGGTATTGACCATCACAATGCCGTCCCCTTCGCGCTTATGCATTGCGATTGTCGGGCAGTTGCGCACGCAGATCGGATCTTTGCAGTGGTTACAGGAGATGGAGAGTGTGCAGGCGAACACGTTATTAATCAGCGCACCGTTTTTATTGCGGCTGTAGCCGCCGCCGGTCATTTCATACACGCGACGGAAACGGCGGCCGACATCAAGATTATTTTTGTCCTTGCACGCCACCTGACACGCCTTGCAGCCGGAGCAGCGGGCGGAATCAATATAGAAACCTAACTGTTTGTCACTGACTGCCGGATAAACAATGAATTTACTCATGCTTTTTCCACCTCAACTAATAGTGTCTGGTGCGCGTTGCCGTGGGCGAGCGCGGTACTGCGTGACGAGGTGAGCACGTTGGCACATCCACCCTGATCAATGCCGTTGCTGTCCGGCTGCCACCAGGCGCCGGCCTGTAATGCCACCACGCCCGGCATAATGCGCGGTGTGATTTTCACCGGGATCATGGTGATACCGCGATCGTTATGCACTTTCACTTTCTCACCGTCACTGACGCCGCGATCAGCCGCATCCGCCGGGTTGATCCACAACTCCTGGCGCTGCACTTCCTGTAACCACGGGTTGGCAAACTGCGTGGAGTTCGCGCGGTTGCGCCCTTTCCAGGTGATCAGCTGTAACGGATATTTCGCGGTCAGACTGTCTTCCGGTCCTTCTGTTGCCGGAACATAGTGAGACAGCGCCGGGATCTCCGGATTGTGCATGTCATACAGGCGTTTGGAGAAAATCTCGATTTTGCCGGACGGGGTCGGGAACGGGTTGTTTTCCGGATCCTGAATATTCTGCTCAAACGCGACATTCTGCGTATGCGGACGATGCGTTAATAAATGGCGGCGTTTGACCAGCAGCTCATCAAAGGTTGGAATGTTATCTTCCGGGCGCTTCTGTGCCGCGTCATTGACGAGAAACTCTATCCAGTCGCGATCTGTTTCATGGCCTTCGGTGAAAGCATCACGGACACCCAGTTTCTCTGCCACTTCGCACAGCCAGTCATAATCAGTACGGCGTTCAAACTCCGGCTCAATGGCTTTTTCAGACAGGATCAGATAATCGCCGTAACTCCAGGTGCCGCCGATATTCCAGCGTTCCAGAAAACTGGTTTCCGGCAGCAGCAGGTCAGCATATTTCGCACTCGGAGTGAGATAGAGGTCACTGCAGACGATAAATTCGACTTTTGATTCATCCTCCAGCACGCTTGCGGCATGAAGAATATCGGTGTTCTGGTTGGTCATGTAGTTACCCGCCATCGAGAAAATCATTTTGATTTCGGTGTCGAGTTTGTCTGCATTTTTCAGTCCGTTATCCGGCGTCACCAGGTTTTTGTCTTCGCACGCCTGCACCTGGTTGGTGATGTTGATTTTGGCTTTGACCGGGTTATCAAACAGCACCGGTCCGGCGATGGTTTTACGCAATTCCGGATTCAGCGCCATGCCGTAACCCGCTGCCCAGCCGCCACGCACACCGACATTACCGGTAATCGTTGCCAGCAGCGTGGCCCCGCGCGCACTGCGCTCACCGCAGATATGACGCTGCGGCCCCCAGCCCTGCATCAGCACCGCCGGTTTGGTTGTGGCATATTCACGCGCCAGCTGACGGATAGTGTCCGCCGGGACTTTGGTGATTTTCTCTGCCCATTCCGGGGTTTTGGCCATGCCGTCTTTGCGGCCGGTCAGATACGCCACCAGCGATTCATTATCCGCCACGCTTTCCGGCATCTGATCTTCACTGAAACCCAGGGTGTATTTATCAATAAATGCCTGATCGTGCAGATTTTCTGTCACGATGACATACATCATCGCATCCATCATCGCGTTGTCGGTGGTCGGCAGCAGCGGGATCCACTGATCCGCCAGCGAAGAGGCGGTATCGGAATAGCGCGGATCAACGACAATAAATTTGGTGCCGTTTTTTTTCATCTTCTGGAAATAGTGGTTACTGTGCCCGAAAATCGTTTCGTTCGGATTATGTCCCCACAGGATCACCAGCGGCGTATTTTCCAGGGTATCGAGTGTGCTGCCGCTGGCCGCCGTGCCGTAGGTATAGGGCGTGGCCGCCATGGTGTTGCCGTTACTGACGGAATGATAGTTTTCCAGAAAGCCGCCGGTCAGATTAAACAGGCGGCGCAGCATATTCGCGCCGGAAAAAATCCCGCCGGTCACCCCGGTACTCAGGCTGACAAACCGTGATGCCGGGCCGTATTTGTCACTGATGCGCTGCCATTCGGCGGCAATCAGGCTGGTCGCTTCTTCCCAGCTGATGCGTTCAAAACGACCCTCACCGCGCTTACCGACCCGCTTCATCGGGTATTTCAGGCGATCAGGATGATAAATAAATTTCCGGTAGCCGCGTCCGCGCACGCAGGCCCGCATGATCGGCATCTCTTCATTGAGTTCCGCATCCGGCCGGGTCGTGATGCGAATAGCTTTTCCGTCTTTGATATGAGCGCGGATATCACATTTCCCGCCGCAGTCAAAACTGCTGCAGGTCGGTACAATGCGCACGCCGTCATCCGTCTGATGAACCGGAATATGTGCCGGATCAGCCGGCGCGGATGCAATACTTTCGGATGCCAGAAACGGCACCGCAGATAATACAGAACTGACCTGTATAAAGCGGCGGCGGCTTATTTCGCCGGGAGCGCCGGATTTTTCATTATCGTGGCCGGATTGATGACTCATAATGGATTTACCCCGGGTGAGAAACAGAGTGCGGTATTTAAAACATCAGGAAATAATAAATATTATTTAATTTTAAATGACCGGAAATAACTTCACGCCACCGGTAATCGCTTAATAACCGGAAATAATTAAAATCTGTATAAACAGAATGGCGGCAGCAAAATAGTAATGGATTAATATATTGCCGCCATGCGCAAATCAGACAACGACATTTGAATTCCGGCCTGTTTCCGGTTACTGTTAACTGAACGTTTTATGTTTGTTACCGTAATAATACAGATGTGGCATCCGCGTCTGTTATTGTCACAAAAGCCCTGTTTTGCGGTGGCGGGATCTGATATAACACCCGCCGGTTTTTACTTTCAGTCAGATACGGAGCACAGCACTCATGAGAAATATTCCGTTAAAAAGCGTGGATAATATCGCGCGGGATGTCATTGCGCTCGGCACCGATTATCTGCCCGATACCCTGCTGGAATACCACGCTCACCGCCGGGCACAGTTTTTATATCCGGCCACCGGGCTGATTGAAGTCAGTACCGCAGACGGCGAGTGGGTGATCCCGCCGTCCTGTGGTGTGTGGATCCCGGAACAGGTCGCTCATGAAACCCGGATGCTGAATGTCAGCACGCGCAGTCTGTATATCGAACCGGCAGCAAAGCCGCGTCACGCCGTCAGTTGTGAAGTTGTGAGTGTCTCCCCGCTGCTGCGCCAGCTGCTGCTGGAGGCGGTGGATAGCCCGGCGGAATATGATATTCAGGGGCGTGACGGTGTGCTTATGCAGCTGATCCTCTGCGAGCTGGCGCGTATGCCCCCGCTGCCGTTTTTCGCGCCGATCCCGCGTGATGAGAAGCTCGGTCGTCTGTGCCGTGAGTTTATGCGCAAACCGGTTATCACCTCACAACCGGGGGAATGGGCGGAACAGCTGCACAAAAGCGAGCGCTCTTTCAGCCGTTTTTTCCGCACCCAGACCGGGATGTCATTTTCAGAATGGCGGCAGCAGGCGTGTCTTCTGAACTCGCTGTCTCATATTCTGTCCGGAAAATCGATTACCGAAGTGGCGTATGAGCTGGGTTACAACAGTGCGGGGGCATTCTCAATTATGTTTAAAAAACAGATGGGGCAATCCCCTTCCCATTTTAAAAATGATGATTCGGATATCCGCCATTTTTAAATTGTTTTTTAACAAATATAATCTTATTATGTGCCGCCGGTGAAATTTGACTTATTTTTCTTTTTTCTCCGGACGCTTATTTTTTTAATTGATCTGAATCAATATTCTTAATTTTCTCTACCACTTTGTGATTATTTACAAAACACTAAAAACCCCAATTGATAATTATTAAACATCAAAGTTCACTTTCATTGATTTCAGGCAATATAAATTCAACCTTTGCTGATATTCTCCTCACGATTTTTTACAAATAAATAAAAAAGAGGATGCGATGAATTTCAGCCGCAGACAGTTCTTTAAGGTTTGTGCCGGCGGTCTCGCCGGAACAACTGCCGCCGCTTTAGGCTTTATGCCGTCAGTAGCAATGTCTAATGTCCGGGAATACAAATTACTCCGTTCAAAAGAGACCCGTAACACCTGTACCTATTGCTCCGTCGGATGCGGATTACTGATTTACAGCATGGGTGATGGTGCCATGAATGCCAAATCAGCGATTTTCCACGTCGAGGGCGACCCTGATCACCCGGTCAACCGCGGGGCGTTATGCCCGAAAGGTGCCGGTCTGCTTGATTATATTCACAGTGAAAGCCGTCTGCGTTATCCGCAGTACCGCGCGCCGGGCTCGGATAAATGGCAGCGCATCAGCTGGGATGACGCTTTTGAGCGTATCGCCCGTCTGATGAAAGCCGACCGTGATGCCAACTTCATTGAGAAAAACAGCGAAGGCACCACGGTAAACCGCTGGCTGACCACCGGGATGCTCTGCGCCTCTGCCGCCAGCAACGAAACCGGGATGTTAACCCAGAAATTTACCCGTTCCCTCGGGATGCTGGCAGTCGATAACCAGGCGCGTGTCTGACACGGACCAACGGTAGCAAGTCTTGCTCCGACATTTGGTCGCGGTGCCATGACCAACCACTGGGTTGAT
Source organism: Morganella sp. EGD-HP17 (assembly GCF_000512315.2). Taxonomy (NCBI): domain Bacteria; kingdom Pseudomonadati; phylum Pseudomonadota; class Gammaproteobacteria; order Enterobacterales; family Morganellaceae; genus Morganella; species Morganella sp. EGD-HP17. The sequence continues at coordinate 85,676 of NZ_AZRH01000008.1, read as the reverse complement.
ATCAAAAACGCCAACGTCGTTGTGGTGATGGGCGGGAATGCTGCGGAAGCACATCCTGTCGGTTTCCGCTGGGCGATGGAAGCGAAAAACAACAATGATGCCACACTGATCGTTATCGATCCGCGCTTTACGCGGACCGCTTCCGTGGCGGATCACTACATCCCTATCCGTTCCGGGACCGACATTACGTTCCTTTCCGGCGTGATCCTGTACCTGATGGAAAACGGAAAATTCCACGACGAGTACGTGCGCCATTACACCAATGCACCGTTACTGGTGCGTGAGGATTACACATTCAAAGACGGTTTATTCAGCGGCTACGATGCTGAAAAACGCCGTTACGACAAAACCACCTGGAATTACCAGTTCGGTGAAGATGGCTATGCGCTGCGTGACGACACCCTGCAGAACCCGCAGTGTGTGTGGAATAAGCTGAAAGAACACGTCAGCCGTTATACGCCGGAGATGGTGGAAAAAATCTGCGGCACGCCACAGGCGGATTTCCTCAAAGTCTGTGAGATTCTGGCCTCCACCAGCCCGGCCAACCGTGCGGCAACCTTCCTGTATGCCCTCGGCTGGACGCAGCATACCGTCGGCGCGCAGAACATCCGTACCATGGCAATGATCCAGCTGCTGCTCGGTAACATGGGTGTGGCAGGCGGCGGCGTGAACGCCCTGCGCGGTCACTCCAACATTCAGGGTCTGACAGACCTGGGCCTGCTCTCCACCAGTCTGCCGGGTTATCTGACCCTGCCGTCTGAGAAACAGACTGATATCGACAGCTATCTGAAAGCCAATACGCCGAAAGCCACGCTGCCGGGCCAGGTCAACTACTGGAGCAACTATCCGAAGTTCTTCGTCAGCCTGATGAAATCCTTCTACGGCGATGAAGCAACCAAAGAGAACCAGTGGGGCTATGACTGGCTGCCGAAATGGGATCAGGCTTATGACGTGCTGAAGTATTTCGACATGATGAACAAAGGCGAAATCAACGGTTATATCTGTCAGGGCTTTAACCCGGTCGCGTCCTTCCCGGACAAAAACAAAGTGGTCAGTTGCCTGAGCAAACTGAAATACCTGGTAACCGTTGATCCGCTGAGCACTGAAACCGCAAGTTTCTGGCAGAACCACGGTGATATGAATGATGTGGATCCGGCATCCATTCAGACCGAAGTGTTCCGTCTGCCGTCCACCTGTTTCGCGGAAGAAGACGGCTCGATTGCCAACTCCGGCCGCTGGTTACAGTGGCACTGGAAAGCAGCGGATGCCCCGGGGGAAGCCCGTACCGATGGTCAGATCCTTGCCGGTATTCTGTGGAAAATGCGCGAACTGTATCAGCAGGAAGGCGGTCAGGGTGTTGACCAGCTGATGAAAATGTCCTGGGATTACAAGCAGCCGTTCAATCCGGAATCCGATGAAGTCGCCAAAGAGAACAACGGCGTGGCCCTTGAAGATCTGTATGACGCCAACGGCAATTTACAGGCCAAAAAAGGCGAGCTGCTCAGCTCCTTTGCGCTGCTGCGTGATGACGGTTCAACTGCGTCCTCCTGCTGGATCTACACCGGCTGCTGGACGGAACAGGGCAACCAGATGGCGAAACGGGATAACAGTGACCCGTCCGGCATCGGTAACACCCTCGGCTGGGCATGGGCATGGCCGCTGAACCGCCGTGTTATTTATAACCGCGCCTCAGCCGATCCGCAGGGTAAACCGTGGGATAAAAACCGCGTGCTTATCGAGTGGAACGGCAAGAAGTGGGTCGGTAACGATATCCCTGACTTCAACGCCTCTGCGCCGGAAGCCGGTACCGGGCCGTTTATCATGCAGCCGGAAGGTTTAGGCCGTCTGTTTGCCATCGATAAAATGGCGGAAGGACCGTTCCCGGAACACTATGAGCCGTTTGAAACGCCGATTGGTACTAACCCGCTGCATCCGGAGGTGATATCCAACCCGGCCGCCCGTATCTTTGAGGACGACAAAAACCGTCTGGGCAGTCACACGGAATTCCCGTATGTGGGCACAACCTATCGCCTGACCGAGCATTTCCATACCTGGACCAAACATGCGCGGCTCAATGCTATCGCACAACCGGAACAGTTTGTGGAAATCAGTGAAACCCTGGGCGCAGCCAAAGGGATACGCAGCGGCGATAAAGTAAAAGTCAGCAGTAAACGCGGCTTTATCCGCGCGGTTGCGGTAGTGACACCGCGCCTTCAGACACTGATGGTGGACGGTAAACCGGTCGAAACGGTCGGGCTCCCGATCCACTGGGGTTTTGAAGGTGCTGCCCAAAAAGGCTTTATCACCAACACACTGACGCCGGGAGTCGGTGACGCCAACTCGCAAACGCCTGAATTCAAAGCGTTCTTAGTCAACATCGAGAAGGCGTAAGGAGGAATTATGTCCATGCAATCTCAAGACATTATCAAACGTTCTGCGACCAACAGCATAACGCCGCCTCCTCAGGCCCGTGACGACAAGTTTGAAGTCGCCAAGCTGATCGATGTGTCCACCTGTATCGGCTGTAAAGCCTGTCAGGTGGCCTGTTCCGAATGGAATGACATCCGTGATGAGGTCGGGTTCTGTACCGGGGTTTATGATAACCCGACTGATCTCAGCGCCAAATCCTGGACTGTCATGCGGTTCAGCGAAACCAAAGAGAACGGCAAACTGGAATGGCTGATCCGCAAGGACGGCTGCATGCACTGTTCGGATCCGGGATGTCTGAAAGCCTGTCCGTCTGCCGGTGCGATTATTCAGTATGCCAACGGTATTGTTGATTTCCAGTCAGAACACTGCATCGGCTGCGGCTACTGTATTGCGGGTTGCCCGTTCAATATTCCGCGTCTGAATCCGAAAGATAACCGGGTGTACAAATGCACACTCTGTGTTGACCGGGTCAGCGTGGGCCAGGAGCCTGCCTGTGTGAAAACCTGTCCGACCGGTGCTATCCATTTCGGCACCAAAAAAGACATGCTGGAAGTGGCGGACGAGCGCGTACAGAAGCTGAAAAAACGCGGCTTTGCCAATGCCGGAGTCTACAATCCGGACGGTGTCGGCGGCACACACGTGATGTATGTGCTGCAGCACGCGGATAATCCGGAGCTCTATCACGGGCTGCCGAAAGATCCGCAGATTGATACACCGATTGATCTCTGGAAAGGGGTACTGAAACCGCTGTCAGCTATCGGGTTCATCGCTACCTTTGCCGGACTGGTATTCCACTATGTGGGGATCGGCCCGAACAAAGAGACGGACGATGAGGAAGAGGAGGAAACTCACCATGAGTAAGAAAAGCAAAATGATCGTCCGCACGAAGTTTATTGATCGTGCCTGTCACTGGACAGTGGTGATCTGCTTTTTCCTGGTCTCCTTATCCGGTATTGCGCTGTTCTTCCCGACACTGCAATGGCTGACGGAAACTTTCGGGACGCCGGCAATGGGGCGTATTCTGCACCCGTTCTTTGGTGTGCTGATTTTCGTCGTGCTGATGTTTATGTTTTTCCGCTTCGTTAAGCACAACATCCCGGACAGAGAAGATCTGCCTTGGATTAAAAACATTATCGAAGTGCTGAAAGGCAATGAGCATCATGTGGCGCGTGTCGGTAAATACAACGCCGGACAGAAAATGATGTTCTGGAGCATTATGAGCATGATCTTCGTCCTGCTTGCCACCGGGATCATCATCTGGCGTCCGTACTTTGCACACTACTTCCCGATGTGGATGATCCGCTGGAGTCTGCTGATCCACGCAACGGCGGCTATCGTCCTGATCCACGCCATCCTGATCCATATGTATATGGCCTTCTGGGTGAAAGGATCGATCAAAGGTATGGTGGAAGGTAAAGTCAGCCGCCGCTGGGCGAAGAAACATCACCCGCGCTGGTATGAAGAAGTGGAAGCCGAAGAAGCTGCTGAGGAAGCGAAGCAGAAGAAGTAATCGTCACCGGCTTTTAACTGTGAACTGCGCCGCAAACGTTCAATGCAACGAATTCGGCGCAGTTTTTTTATGGTTTAATTTTTGTCCGGGATAAAACATACCACACAGTAAAACGGATAAATCAGCAGAATGAATAAGTATCATGTATCAAACAGTGAAGGGAAATTTGCTGCCGGTTCAGGTGATGATGTTTTGGAAAACAAGCTTCAGTTGTCTGAAACCAATGATATTAATGATGCCGAATTAGTACTGCTGGAAAAGCTTTATAAGATTGTTTTCAGTACTGCATTTCCTGCCGGAAAAATTACCGTACCACTAATAAAACAATGGCACCGTCAGTGGCTGGGGAATATCTATGACTGGGCCGGGCAAATCCGGACTGTTAATATCAGCAAAGATAACTTCATCTTCGCGCCTGCAGGCAGAATTGCGGGGTTGCTTTCACAATTCGAAAAAGAATTTCTGAGCAGGTACACGCCCTGTACAGGAATGACCAGAGAACAACTAACTGAAGCCATCGCAGTCGTACACACTGAGTTTATTCTGATTCATCCGTTTCGTGAAGGAAATGGCCGTTTGTCCCGCCTTATCGCTGATGTTATGGCAGTTCAGAGTGGGTTACCGCCTCTGGATTACAGCTGCTGGAAACAACATCCGGCACATTATATTGCTGCTATCCACGCAGCATTAAATCTGAATTATGAACCAATGAAATATTAGGTTAATCAGGCACTCAGCAAAAACTAAACAGCCAGTCTGAGGTGGGCATATTTTTCACGTTTTTCTTTCAGAGCCTCAGCCAGTTTCTGAGGCTCCTGTCCGGTTTCAACCGCTGTAGATGTTACAACAGCCCGGATTAACTGTTCACTATCAGGCATTATCAGCGTCTGTGGCGTTTTCTTACTGTTTTTCATTTTTCCTCCGGACCTATATCGCATACTTGATCATAATGCCATTACACCTAATCCGCAATGGTCACTAAAAAAACAAAACCCGCCTTGCGGCGGGTTTTCAGTGCTTTTCGCAGAACAGGGGATTACTGTTCGAACATCTCTTTCAGCCAGCCGGGGGCTTCTTCGCCCTGCTGCTGAGCCGGTGCCTGCTGTCCGCACAGCGCCTGTGCGTCCGTTGTCCAGACCGGTAATGCCCGGGTGACACCCACGCCGTTGCAGACAAAATTGCCGTCCGCATTGACAGACATCTCTGCGATATCTTCCGGCGGAGTGAGGTTCAGTGCCAGCGGCGGCTGATTGTCCAGATAACGGCCATAAAGCACCAGGGCACCGGAGCCGCCGTACAGGCCGGACGGGCTGTTATCATCCAGCCCCATCCAGGATACGGTGACTTCTTTGCCGTCGATACCGACAAACCAGCTGTCGCGCATCAGATTAGTAGTCCCGGTCTTACCGGCCAGATGGTATTTACCGAATTTCGATCCCAGACGGCGGGCCGCGGTACCGCGTTCTACCACCTGCTGCATGCCGTACAGCGTCATATAAGCCGCCTGCGGAGCCACCGCGCGCTGTGCCTGCGGGAAGCTCTGATAAATCACCGTGCCGTCTTCCGCAATCACCGAGCGCAGTGCGGACAGTGTCGCGCGGTTACCGCCGCTGCCGATGGTCTGGAACAGCTGAGAGACCTGCAATGGTGTCAGGTTTACCGCACCGAGCAGCATCGCCGGGACTTTCTGGATATTTTTCGCCGGCGCGCCGAGACGGACAAAGGTATCCGCCACCGCATCCAGACCAACCGCCATACCGAGGTTAACCGTCGGTACGTTGATAGAGCGCGCCAGCGCATCCACCAGCATCACACGGCCGCTGAAGGTTTTGCTGTCGTTACGCGGTGACCAGGTACCGCCGCCGCCCGGAACATTAATGGTCAGCGGCTGGTCGTCCAGCCAGGTGTTCAGACGATAAGTGTCCGGAATACCAAGCGCGGTGAGATAAGTCATCGGTTTTGCCAGCGAGCCGATAGAGCGTTCCGCTGCCATAGCGCGGTTAAACCCGGCAAACTGTGGCTGGGAGCCGCCGACCATCGCGCGGACTTCGCCGCTGATGCGGTCAACCACCACCATCGCCCCTTCCAGCTCCGGTTTTTTACGCTCTGCACGGATGGCTTTCACGCCTTCCTCAACGGCATTTTCAGCCGCATCCTGGGAAACCGGATCCAGTGTGGTGAAGATTTTCACGCCGGACAGATCATCCACTTTATCGCCGAGCTTCTCGCGCAGTTCCTGACGGACCAGTTGCATAAATGCAGGCTGCGGGGTGATCACGCCACTTTTCTCTTTCACACCCAGCGGACGCGCACTCAGGACATCATACATTTCCTGATCGATCACACCGCCCTGGGTTTGCAGGAGTTTCAGCACCACGTTACGGCGCTCAAGGGCATTTTGCGGGTTACGCCACGGGTTATAGACCGACGCACCTTTTACCATCCCCACCAGCAGTGCCACCTGGTCGAGGCTCAGCTCATCCACCGGACGGCCGAAGTAATAGAGGCTCGCCAGCGGGAAGCCGCGGATTTGCTCATCCCCGCTCTGTCCCAGATACACTTCGTTGAGATACAGTTCCAGAATACGGTCTTTGTCGTAACGGTAATCCATAATGAGCGCCATATAGGCTTCATTGGCTTTACGCACCAGTGTCCGTTCATTGGATAAGAACAGGTTTTTCACCAGCTGCTGTGTCAGGGTACTGCCGCCCTGAACCGCACGTCCCGCCGTCAGGTTTGCCAGAAGGGCACGCCCGATGGAGGTGATGCTGATACCGTCATGCTCATAGAAATTGCGGTCTTCGGTCACCAGCAGGGCTTTGACCAGCTCATCCGGGAAGCCGCTGCGGGCCAGGAACAGGCGCTGCTCACCATTTGCGGATTGCAGCATAGTGATCAGTTTCGGATCGAGGCGGAAGAAACCGAATTCACGACCGTTATCCACGTTTTCAATTTTTTCCAGTCCGCTGCTGCCGAAAGTCAGGCGGGCGTTAATCTGCCCTTCTTTACTGTCCGGGAAATCAAACGGGCGGCGCAGCATCTGAATAGTATTACCGGTCACAGAAAACTCGCCGGCACGGGTGATTTTGGTGACTTTGCGGTACTGCATACCTTCAAGCAGTTTCACCATCTCATTCAGGCTGTAATCCATGCCCGGTTCGAGGTTTACGGTACGTCCGTAGACCGCAGCAGGCAGATCCCAGACTTTACCGTCCAGGCGGTCACTGATTTTTCCGGCCAGATAAACGCCGTAGATCCCCAGCAGGATAGCCATCACAATGCCGAGTTTGACCAGGAACCAGAACCAGCGCCAGCGCCGTTTGGGCGGCTTGTTTTTGCGCCCTTTTTTACTCATGCGCGGACTATCCTCTTCATCGTCATAATCATCATCATCCGGTTCGTCATCACCGAATTCATCATCGTATTCAATATCATCGTCATAATCCTCATCCCGGCGGCGACGGCGGTCTGAGCGCCCTCTTTTTTTGCCGGCAGAAGCCTTGCTGCCCCTGCGGCCGGTGGGTTCACGATCAAAATCAGACATGGTCTCTCCCGTCAGTCTGTCTGCCGCACAATCATGTGCCGGGCGGGACAGGCGGTTATTTCATCAGTTGCTATTGTCGCCGATTCCGGCAACAGACACAGTAAAAATCCGTTAAACAAAGACTATCTTTGCATTTACATAAACTTTTTTACACGCTTTGTCGGCTGTGCATTTGCCGGATCGTCCGGCCAGAAATGTTTGGGATAGCGCCCTTTCATCTCTTTCTGCACCTCCCGGTAGCTCCCGCCCCAGAAGGCTTTCAGGTCTGCTGTCACCTGTATCGGGCGGTGTGCGGGCGATAACAGGCTGACCGTCACCGGCAGCCGTCCCTGCGCCACCACCGGCGTTTCACGCACACCATACATCTCCTGAATGCGGACTGCCATCACCGGCGGTTTATCCGCCGCATATTCTACAGGGATCCGGGTGCCGGTGGGTACTTCAAAATGACGCGGGAATTGTGCATCAAGCCATTGCTGCTGCGACCAGTCCATCCGCTGACGCAGCGCGCCGTATAAATCCAGTTTTGCCAGCTGCTGCTGATTGCGCACACCGGTCAGATACGGCGACAGCCAGGATCCCAGCCCGGCGAGCAGTGTATCATTATCCGCCGCCGGCAGCGGCTGTTCCGGAAACAGATCATTTGCCAGCTGCTGGCGGATAAGTAACTGCTCACAGGCTTCATTCAGCGGCAGAACGGATAAACCCTGTTCGCGGATCCAACTGAGCAGCGCGTCGCGGACAACCTCATCAGACGGTGCCGCCAGTGGTTTCCGCTCAATAATCAGCTGCCCGCAGGTAACCGCCTGCCACGCCTGCCAGCTGCCTTTGTTTTCATCACGGGTCAGGCGGTTTTCTTTTTTCAGCAGGTGCGGTGCCATTTCTGTCAGCTGTGATAATTCAAACGGCACCGCTTTCAGGATCCGTGCATTAGCCTGCTGCTCATTTTGCAGGATCAGCGGGGCGATAAGCCCGGCTTCATTGCTGAGCGGGCTGCTTTCATCTGTTACCGCACCGGTACCGTTTGCCAGTAAAAATGTGCCGGAGCGCCCGCGCTTCCCGGCGATTCTGTCCGGAAAGCCCTGTAATAAGGTGCGGCACAGCCAGCCGTTGTCCGGATCATGAGACGGTTTTCTGACCGGCTGACCGGCAGCCTGTAACAGCTGCTGCGCCCGCTTATCCCATCGTGCGGACGGATGTGTCAGATCATGCAGCAGATTACCGTTACCTTCGCGGGAAGGCTCTTCCAGCGCGGCAATCAGCCGGGCAGCATAGTATATCTGTGCCGGTTCTTCATTAAGGGTATAAAGCCACAACGCAGAGAGACGCGGCTCTGTCCCGGAAGCGGCCATTGCCTCACCTTTGGCAGTCAGTCCGCCGTCAGGCAGAAGACAGCCCATTTCTGTCAGTAGTTTTTTCGCCACCTGTACCGCCACGGCAGGCGGGGTATCAAGCCAGGCAAGCTGTGAGACCTCACGGCAGCCCCACTGCGCCAGGTTCAGCACCAGCCCGGCGAGATCACTGTGACAGATTTCAGGCTCACTGTGAGCCGCAGCGCGTTCGGCTTCCGCCTGTCCGCACAGATGCAGACAGATCCCCGGCGCCAGACGTCCGGCGCGACCAGCACGCTGTGTCATCGATGAGCGGCTGATGCGGCTGCGCACCAGCCTGGTCAGTCCGCTGCGCGGATCAAACTGCGCGGTTTTCTCCAGGCAGCTGTCCACCACCAGCGTCACACCTTCAATCGTCAGGCTGGTTTCGGCAATATTGGTCGCCAGCACGATTTTGCGCATACCGGGCGGCGGCGGTTCAATCGCCTGCTGCTGTTCTTTCAGGGAAAGTGCGCCGTACAGCGGGCAGATAAGAGTATCCGCATCCGTTTTACCGGTCAGTTGTTCCTGTAACCGGCAGATTTCCGCCTGTCCCGGCAGAAACACCAGCACAGAGCCTTCCTCCTGCTGATACAGCTGCAACACCGCCCGGGCCACCTCACTGATAAAAGGCTGATGCGCACTGAGCGGCTGATACCGTCTCTCCACCGGGAAAGCCCGCCCCTCCGCTGTGATCACCTCCGCCTGCGGCAGCAGGGACAGCAGCTGTTCATTATCTAAGGTCGCGGACATCACCAGCAGACGCAAATCATCACGCAGTGAGGACTGCACATCCAGCAGCAGTGCAAGGGCGAGATCAGCCTGCAAATTACGTTCGTGGAATTCATCCAGAATAATGATGCTTACTTCGGATAATTCCGGATCCTGCTGTAACATTCTGACCAGAATTCCCTCTGTAACAACCTCAAACCGGGTGGCTGCACTGATCCTGGTTTCACCGCGCATCCGGTAACCCACGGTTTCCCCCGGACGCTCCCCGAGCTGCGATGCCAACCGGTGCGCCACACTGCGGGCCGCGATACGGCGGGGCTCCAGCATGATAATCCGTCCGGTGACAGATTCGTCTTTCAGCATCAGCAACGGCAGAATAGTGGATTTCCCGCTGCCGGTCGGAGCCTGTAACAACACCTGCGGGGCACTTTTCAGTGCCGTACTGAGTGCCGGATAAATGTTACAAACGGGGGAATATGTCACAAAAACCTCATCATTATCTGCTTAACTTTCGACGCGCAACATTGTAGCATTGCCGCCCCCTGAAAAGTGCAGTCACATTGACAGGAGTTACGATGGAATTTCATCCCCCGTTACAGGCGGGCACGCTGGTGCAGCGTTATAAACGTTTTCTGGCGGATATTATCACGCAGGACGGGCGCACCATCACCATTCATTGTGCTAATACCGGCGCGATGACAGGCTGTGCCACGCCGGGTGATACCGTCTGGTATTCCGAATCCGCCAATGCAAAGCGCAAGTATCCGCACAGCTGGGAACTGACGCAGACACAGGCCGGGCATCTGATTTGTGTGAATACAATGCAGGCGAACCGGGTGGTGGCTGAGGCGATTGCGCAGAACCGAATCCCGGAACTTGCCGGGTATCAGACGCTGGCACAGGAAGTAAGATACGGCAGTGAAAACAGCCGGGTCGATTTTTTACTGACCGATCCGCAGAAAAAGCCCTGTTATGTCGAGGTGAAATCCGTCACGCTGCTGGAAAACGGACACGGTTATTTTCCCGACACCGTAACTTTACGTGGACAAAAACACTTACGTGAGTTACAAGCAATTGCTGAAGCGGGAAATCGTGCTGTTCTGTTTTTTGCTGTACTGCATTCAGGGATTGAGGCCGTATCGGACGCAGCACACATTGATAAAAAATATTCATCACTTTTGCAGCAGGCATCACAGTCCGGAACTGAAGTAATTTGTTACAGAATGCGGATGACACCGGACGGCATCACTGCCGGAGAAAAGATACCCTTTGCATTCATGGGGTGAATATCAATTTTTTTAATAATAAATAGGATGTTTTGTGAGTTGCGGGGTGAATAAACACGCTGTTCTTCACACCTTACAAAACTAATGAAAGCAAGGGTTGCATTATCCATAATCATCTGCTATCTATAGCGGCCTATTTTTCCCCTCTAAGGGATATTGTCAGACATGCGTGTGTAGGAGAAGCATTATGCAAGAAGGGCAAAAACGTAAAACCTCGTCCCTGAGCATTCTTGCCATTGCCGGCGTGGAGCCGTATCACGAGAAGGCAGGCGAAGAATACATGAACGAAGCCCAGTTGGCCCATTTCAAGCTGATACTTGAAGCATGGCGCAACCAACTCAGGGATGAAGTAAACCGCACTGTCACGCACATGCAGGATGAAGCAGCTAACTTCCCGGACCCGGTTGACCGTGCCGCTCAGGAAGAAGAATTCAGCCTGGAACTGCGCAACCGTGACCGCGAACGCAAACTGATCAAAAAGATCGAAAAAACCCTCAAAAAGGTTGAGGACGACGATTTTGGTTTTTGTGAGTCCTGCGGGGTTGAAATCGGTATCCGCCGTTTAGAGGCGCGTCCGACCGCAGATTTATGTATCGACTGTAAGACGCTGGCTGAAATCCGCGAAAAGCAGATGGCGGGCTGACAGATTCACCACAGACGGCGCTTTGACAGCGCCGTCCGTTTTTATGCCACTACAGATGACGGAATATTCTGCCGGCTCAGCGCCCGGTTATACCGGCCGCTTCGCACCCTCACCTTCCGGTGCACTTCATTTCGGCTCTCTGGTGACCGCACTGGGGAGTTATCTTCAGGCCCGTCACCTCGGCGGACGCTGGCTTCTCCGTATTGATGATATCGACCCGCCCCGTGAAGTCCCGGGTGCTGCGGATGCCATTCTGCGTATTCTTGACCATTACGGCCTGCACTGGGACGGCGGTGTTCTGTATCAGTCGCGCCGCCATGATGCTTACCGTGACGTGATTGAGCAACTGAAAGCCACCGGGCTGTGTTATTACTGCACCTGCACACGGCATGATGTCCATGACAGCGGCGGCCATTACCCCGGCACCTGCCGTCAGCGCGGACTGCCGCCGGATAACGCCGCACTGCGGCTTATCAGGACGCATCCGGTGTACCATTTTACCGATGGCCTGCGGGGCGATGTGTTTACGGATAACGCCACGGCAGAGGAAGATATCATTATCTTCCGCAAAGATAAGCTGTTTGCCTATAACCTGGTGGTGGTGCTCGATGATGATTATCAGGGTGTGACAGAGGTGGTCAGAGGCGCGGATTTACTGTATCCCACCTCACATCAGCTCTCATTATACCGCCAGCTCGGGCTGCCGGAGCCGCATTATCTGCATTTGCCGTTGATGCTGGGCCCGGCGGCGCGTAAACTCTCCAAGCAAAATCATGCCACCCCGGTGCCGCTCAGTGATCCGCGCCCGCTGTTATGGCAGGCGTTGCAGGTGCTCCGGCAGCCGCTGCCGGAAACGGACCCGCTGTCGCTTTCCCTGACTGAACTGCTGGCATACAGTGTACGGAACTGGGATATTACGGCCGTACCGCGTGATGATGTGGTGACGGACAGGGAATAATTCCGCAATATCCGGGCTAAGGCATTCTCAAAAAACCAAGTGTACGATATTATTAGTCGCTTATTTTTTAGATCATTTAATTGTTATACAGAGGTGTACCATTTTAAACCGAGTCGCAAAGTTCTGTCGCAGTCTGATTTCCCGCGAGAATAAGGCAGATTGCACAGAGGCTGCCAGTGAAAGGCCGGCCCCGAATGCTGACCATACGCCGCAGAATCCGTCACCCCGTGAGGCTTCCCCCGCGCGTCCTGCCGCTAAACGCAAAAAACCGGCAAAAAATATGGATAACAGCGGGACAGTCAGCGCAACGGTAATTCCCCGCAACAGTCACTCTATTTCCCGTCAGGACATCAGCGAGAATGCGCTGAAGGTTCTGTACCGCCTGAATAAATCAGGTTTTGACGCCTATCTGGTCGGCGGCGGTGTCCGTGATCTGCTGCTGGAGCGCAAACCCAAAGATTTCGATATCGCGACCAATGCCACGCCGGACGAAGTGAGAAAACTGTTCCGCAACTGCCGTCTGGTCGGCCGCCGTTTCCGTCTGGCTCACATTATGTTCGGCCCAGATATTATCGAAGTCGCGACCTTCCGTGGCCCACATGACAATAACGAACCGGCTGATGACGGCAAAGCCCGCTCTCAGCAGGGCAAAAACGGCATGCTGCTGCGCGATAATATTTTCGGTACCATTGAAGAAGATGCCGTCCGTCGCGATTTCACCATTAACAGCCTCTATTACAGCGTGGCTGATTTTACCGTCCGTGATTACGTCGGCGGGCTGGCGGATTTACAGCAGCGCATTATCCGTCTGATCGGCGATCCGGAAACCCGTTACCGCGAAGACCCGGTGCGTATGCTGCGCGCCATCCGGTTTGCCGCAAAACTGGATATGACCATCGAACCGGAGACCGCCGCGCCTATCCGCACGCTGAGCACACTGCTGCGTGATATCCCGCCTGCGCGTCTGTTCGAGGAAGTTCTCAAGTTATTACAGGCCGGTGACGGACACCGTACGTTTGAATTATTACGTGAATACGATCTGCTGGATATGCTGTTCCCGCTGGTTGCCGGGCCGCTGAAAGAGAACCCGGACACCCCGCTGTCCCGTATCGTGGATCAGGTACTGAAAAATACCGACTACCGTATTCATAACGATCAGCGCGTCAATCCGGCCTTCCTGTTTGCCGTGATGCTGTGGTATCCGCTGTGCGAACATGCGGAAAAACTGACCCAGGAGAGCGGGCTCGCCTATTACGAAGCCTTCGCGATTGCCATTAATGACATCCTGGATGAACAGTGCCGCGCGATTGCTATTCCGAAACGCCTGACCACCACCATGCGTGATATCTGGCAGTTACAGTTACGTCTGCCGCGCCGTCAGGGTAAACGCGCGATCCGTCTGATGGAAAATCAGAAATTCCGCGCCGCCTTTGATCTGCTCGAACTGCGTGCGAATGTGGAAGGCCGTCATGAGTTACAGGAATTGGCTCACTGGTGGGCGGATTTCCAGCAGGCGAATGCCCCGCAGCAGCGCTCAATGGTGACTGAACTGGGCAGTGATCCGGTCAAACGCCGTCCGCGCCCGCGCCGCCGTCATCCGCGTGCCCGTCAGGGTAACGGAAACAGTGAATCATGATTCCGGTCTATATTGCGATCGGCAGTAATCTTGCCGATCCGCTTGACCAGGTCAACCGGGCGATTGCCGCGCTGGGAGCTGTCCCGCAAAGCCGCCTGGTGCGCCACTCCGCTTTTTACCGCACCGCGCCGATGGGACCTGCCGGACAGCCTGATTATCTTAATGCGGCTGTTCTGCTGGAAACTGACCTGACACCGCACCAGCTGCTCGATGCCACCCAGGCTATCGAACTGGCGCACGGCCGTATCCGCAAGGATGAGCGCTGGGGTCCCCGCACGTTAGACTTAGATATCATGCTGTTTGGTGATATGGTCATCAGTGATGCGCGGCTGACCGTGCCGCATTACGGCCTGAAAGTGCGTGAATTTATGCTGTACCCGCTGGCCGAAATCGCCCCCGGGCTGATTCTGCCGGACGGCGAACCACTTGCGGCGGTTGTTGCCCGCACCCCGGAAAACGGGCTTGGCCTCTGGTCATCATCAGAGCCGGTACGCTGAACTTTCTGCTCAACAGACAGACAAGGAGACACTGATGCGGATTATTGAAACTGCGCTGATCCTGCGCAAAGAGATTGCCCGTCTGCGGACTGACGGCAAACGTGTTGCGTTTATCCCGACAATGGGAAACCTGCATGACGGCCACCTGGCACTGATAAAAGAAGCCCGTAACCAGGCGGATGTTGTCGTGGTGTCTGTCTTTGTGAATCCGCTCCAGTTCCCCCGCGAAGATGATTTGCAGCGCTACCCGCGCACTCTCCAGGCAGACTGCGAAAAACTGAGCAAAGCGCAGGTGGATCTGGTGTATGCCCCGGCGGTCAGTGATGTCTATCCGCACGGTTTGGCTCACCAGACTCAGGTGATGGTACCGCCGCTGCTCAGTCAGTGTGATGAGCCGCATCAGCGCACCCGTCTGCGCGGTATCGCCACCGTGATGTGCAAGCTGTTCAATCTGGTGCAGCCGGATATCGTTTTCTTCGGCACCAATGACCATCCGCGTTTCCTGACTATCCGCCGTCTGATCCGTGACCTGAATTATGATATCGCACTGGCCACCATTCCGACCGTCCGGGAAAAAACCGGGCTGGCACTCAGCTCCTGCAATACCCTGCTGAATAAAGAGGAAAAAGAGGCGGCACCACGTCTGTATCAGGTTATGCAGACCCTCGCGGATATGATCCGTGAACGCCCGAGTGCTATTGCCGAAAGCCTGGATAATGCCCGTGACGATTTAAGCCGTGCCGGATTCCGCGATATCAGCCTGGAAATCTGTGATGCTGATGACCTAGAAGCGGTGCGCGTCAACAGCGAAAAAGCCGTGATTCTGGCCTCCGCCTGGCTGGGAAATATCCGCCTGATCGACTGCCTGCATGTCAACATGCCGAACCCGGCGGTCAGTGAGACGGCCTCTCCGTCACTGTAAAATAGTCCTCAATCTGCCTGAAAAGCCCGGTTTCCGGCGCGCTGCTGTAATGACGCAGCCGGAACCAGGCCAGAAGCCCGTCATAGCGGGCTTTTATCAGCTCCTGCTCCGCCTGATAATACTGATCCCGGGCATGTGCCACCTCCGGCTGACTGTTCTGCCCCGCCGCATACCCTTTTTCCGCCGCCGTTACCTGTAACCGCGCAGCCGCTGCGGCCTGCTCCAGCGCCGCCAGCTGTATGCCGCTGTGGCGGAACACCTGATACTGACGTGCCAGGTCACGCCGGAGTGTCTGTATCAGTGCATCCTGTTCATACTGCGCCTGCTGAATCTGAGCAGATACCTTACGCATCCCCGCCAGATCTTTTCCGCCGCTGAACAGCGGAACGGAAATGTGAATCCCGGCACTGAGATTACGGTAGCGCTGACCGACAGTATCATTGCTGTCCGATTGGGTATCCGACCAGGCGGTAAAGAGCTGTGCTGATGGCATAAATGCCCCGCGCTGTACCTCTGCCGCCGCTTTTGCCAGCGCGGTTTCCTGCTGTGCCGCTTTGATTTCCGGATGCACCGCCAGCATCTGCTGTTCCTGATCCGCATAGTCGCCGTCATTCAGGTACGGCAGCCGGAAATCCCCCGCTTTCAGTGCCGGAAGATCCTGCATCCGCAACTGCGCCAGGCCGGTAAGATCAGACAATATCAGCAACGCATTCAGACTTTCCGCTTCTGTTTCCGCGATCTGCGCCTGACGCTGCCGCAGACGGGCACGGGCGGATTCAACCTCCGTCACGGTTCCTTCCCCGAGCTGCAAAAGGCGCTGTGCAGCCGCCAGCTGAGCGGTATTCAGCGCCAGCCGGAGCCGGTCTGTTTTCTGTATTTCCAGAACACAAGCCAGGTTCAGATACGCAGAAACCAGCCGGTTGATAAGCTCTGCCTGTTGTATCTGCAAGCGGCTCTCTGCGGCAGTACCGCGTATCTGTGCTGCCCGGTACTGATGGTATGCTGTGTAATCAAACAGCGGCTGCGTCACCACCAGATTAAGGGAATGGCTGCTGTAATGTCGCTGAGAGGTCACCGGTGCCCGCTGTGTCAGCCGGTTATACGGCGTGTTCTGATAACTCAGCCCGGCGGACGGCAGCAGGTGCGATTTCCCGGCGGCAGCCTCTGCCTGTTCCGCCTCATAAGCCTTACCCGCAGCACGGAATGACAGATCATTGTTCAGTGCGGACTGACCGAGTTCAGACAAGGTCACCGCCTGCACACCGGCGGACAACAGACACAACAGTGCCGCAAAAAGGTGTTTTGCAGAATGCATACGGATCACTCCTCGGTCAGCGCGAAAAAGAACCGGTCAGTCACAGGCTTAAACAGATAACTGAGCAGTGACCGTTCACCGGTGCGGATAAAAATCTCAGCAGGCATACCGGGTTTGATCACCTGAGCCGCCGCCATTTCCGGCACCGCGATCTGGATCTGATAGTAAGGTTCCCCGTTTGCCGGATTTATCAGACGATCGGCGGAGATCATTGTCAGTTCGCCGCGCAGTTTTGGGGTCAGGTTCTGATTGAATGCAGTAAACAGCAGATCAGCACTCTGACCGGGAGCGACTTTATCTATCCACTGTGGTGATAATTTGCCTTCAATAATCAGCGTCTGCTGCGCCGGCACCACTGACATCAGTTTTTCCCCGGCTTGCACCACACCGCCTGCGGTAAACACGGACACATCCATAACAGTGCCGGTCACCGGCGCGGTGATAACATGCTGTTCCAGCCGATCGTTTTCGATAATCTGTTGTTTTTTCAGCTCACTGCGCTGAACTGACAGGCGCGATAACTCCTCGCGGATCCCGCTGTGAAAAGCTGCCCGCCGCTGTGTGATCTGCTCTGTCTGCGCGGCTTTTTCTTCCTCTGCACGGCTTATCTGTAACCGGGTGTCATCCGCCTGATTGCGCAGTGCCGCACTTTCCCGGCGAATTTCCTGATAGCGATGGCGCGGCAGATACCCCTCATCCGCCAGCGATTTAAGATTTGCCGCCTGTGCCGTCAGGCTGTCCGCCTGTTGCGCAGTGCTGCGGGCAATCTCCCGCAGAGTGATAAGCCGCTGCGTCAGGCCGTCGACCGTGACCCGGCGGGCCTGAATCTCACTCTCCAGTTCAAGCCGCCGGTCTGTAAGCAGTGCATTCTGCGCCTGTAACTGTGCCCGGCCATACGCGGGCGGCGCATAAAAGACATCATCCGCCGCCGGGGTAAATGCCGCTTCACCACGCAGCTCTGCCTCCAGCCGCCGCTGTATCAGCAGTGTGCTGTCGAGCTGCTCTGCCAGCGATACTGCCTGAGCCTGAGACTGCACCGGACGCAGCCGTACCAGCACCTGATCTTTTTCCGCCCGCTGGCCGTTTTGCACATAAATCTCAGAAATCACGCCATCCGCCGGAGACTGCACCTGCTTGATATTACCGGCAATCACAACCGTTCCTGATGCGGCAACGCCCTGATCAAGCGGTGCAAATCCCGCCCACAACAAAAAACCGGCAAGGCCCAGGACAACCCCATATTTCCCCGCGCGCTGATACCCGCCGGTATCGGTTTTTACCCCCGGCGCCGCGGACAACCATTTAGTGATCATTATTTTTACCCGCCTGATTATTAAGTGTTTCAATGACCTTCTCCGCCGGACCAAAAAGCTGCATCCGTCCGCCTGCAAGCAGCAACAGCTTGTCCGTCACGGACAGCAGCGGTTTATGGTGAGTAATAAGCACAATGGTTTTTCCCTGTTTTTTCAGCGTATCCATGGCAGCTAACAGCGCACTGAGCCCGGCATCATCCAGCGCGGCATTGGGTTCATCCAGAATGATCAGTGCCGGTGAGCCGTACAGTGCCCGCGCCAGGGCGATCCGCTGCCGCTGACCGCCGGAAAGGCCGGTACCGTCTGCCCCGGTCAGGGTTTCATAGCCCTGCGGCAGTTGCAGGATCAATTCATGTACCTGTGCCAGTTGCGCCGCACGGATGATATTTTCCGGATCAGCATCAGGATCGAAACGGACGATATTATCGGCGATTGTGCCGGGAAAAAGCGCGATTTCCTGGGGAAGATAACCGATATATTTGCCGGACACCGCTTTGTCCTGCTGACAGAGATCTGCCCCGTCCAGCCGGACAGCCCCGCGTGTTGCAGGCCATAACCCGGCGAGCAGTTTTGCCAGTGCCGATTTTCCGGCACCTGACGGACCGATGATCCCCAGCACCTCCCCCGGTACAAGGCTGAAATGCAAATTGTGCAGCTGCGGTGTGTCAGCGCCGGGATAACCCGCCTGCATCACGGAGACGGACAAATTACCCTGCGGAACCGGCAGTGCCAGCTTCTGCGGTGGTTGCGGGTGAGCCGCCAGCAACGCAGTAATCCGCTGATACGCCAGCCTGCTCTCTTTGGCACTTTTCCATACGCCTGTGACCTGTTCGACCGGTGACAGCGCGCGTCCCAGCAGAATCGACCCGGCAATCATCATGCCCGGCGAGATGGTATTATCCAGCGCCAGCCAGCCGCCCAGCCCCAGCATCAGGGATTGCAGGATCAGGCGGATGGTTTTGGTGATTGTCATGATTTTTGCTGAATAATCACTGGCCTGTGTCTGTTTCTTCAGGCTGTCGCAGTGCCGGTTCAGCCAGCGCTGACGCAAATACTGCTGCATTCCCATCGCCTCTGCGGGTTCAGTATGGGCAAAATGGCTGCCCTGCATGCCCTGTGCGGCGGCGGAAGAGCGGTTTGCAGCGGTCAGCGGCGGCCCGGAAAGCCGTTCATTGAGCAGCGCAAGCGCGATCAGCACGACGGCACCGCCACAGGCAAACAATCCCAGCCACGGATTAAACAGGGCGATCACCAGCAGATAAAGCGGGAACCAGGGCAGATCGAGAAAAGCAAAAATACCGTTGCCGGTGATAAAACGGCGCAGGATCATCAGATCGGTCTGTGCCTGTAACGGCAGATGCCCCGGCGTACGGTGCAGTTTTGCCTGAAACGCCGCGTCATAAACACGGGTATTCAGCGCCAGATCGAACTGGTTACTCATGCGGATCACCAGCATATTGCGCAGATAATCGAGACCGCCGGTCAGTGCCAGTAATCCGGCCATTATCAGCGTCAGCATCAGCAGCGTCATTTCATTGCCGGAGGGCAGAACGCGGTCGTACACCTGCAACATATACACAGACGGCACGAGCATCAGCAGATTAATCAGCCCGCTGAATAATGCCAGTGAGGTAAACAGGGACTTGCGGGCGGCAATAAATGCCGTAATATCATTTCTGGTTTTCCCGGAAAGCATATACAGGGACTCCGCCCGGCATGTCTGCCGGGATTGATAATATTGTTCACCAGGTAAAAAAGAGAGGTAATTACTCTTTCAGAAGACAGGCGCCATTTTCATGCCAGATTTCCGCGCGGTAACGGCCGGGGGCTTCGGCGGAAAAGAAATAACGTGTGGTGCCGTCTGCAGTAAGAAACGCAATGCCGTCCGGCGCCGGACGCCAGGCCGTTATCTGCGGCTGTGCCGTGAAATGCAGCTGAAACCCGTCTGTTGTGCTGTCGGGAACCGCCGTGAGTCCGACCGGCAGCGTCTGCCCGTCCTCCGTAAACTGCCAGGGCCCCTGAAGCGCTTCTGCAGCGGGAATTTTCTGGCTGATTGCCGCGCTCTGCCCAGATAGCAACAACGAAAACAATAATGGCCGGGATATTTGCATAGTGAATTCCTGAATACTGCGGACGCCGCACCGGCCGCGCCCGCCTGCTGTGTTAAACGATAAAGTCAGTGTGAACGTTCACCTGGCCGGTGATATCCACTCTGAAATCATAGTTGTAAGGATCTCCGCTGATATTAATCAGCAACTCTGTCAGGTTCAGCCCTTCATTGTACCGGAGCTCGGCCGCACCGGCCGCACCGGTAAATTCATCGGTGAAATAAATGAATTTTTCCCCGGCGCTGTTCTGATTCAGTCCCTGTAAATCAATACTGTCCAGGCCGGTTGAAAAATCCCGGATATGATCCGGATGGTCATACAGGGAATCCGTCACCGCCGAGAACACGAAAATATCGTTCCCGGTACCGCCCCACAACTGATCCTGCCCGGCACCACCGTACAGCACATCATCCCCGGCATTGCCTTTCAGAATATTGTCCGCATCATTGCCGATGATCACATCATTTCCGCACCCGCCGAAGGCATTTTCAATCACCACACCGTGTGCAATTGACACATTTCCGCTCAGGCCGCCGACATCCGAGAAATCCCCTTCGCGCAGGGAAATTTTCTGATCCTGCTTATAACGGGAGAAATTCAGGGTGTCATTGCCACCGCCGTCCCAGACGGTGAAAATAAGCTTGTCTGTGATACTCTTTGCGGTGTAATAATCGCGCCCGGTATTGGAACCAAACCCATAAACAGTGTCATCAGTGCGGATGTTATAATTTGCACCGTACAGTTTCTGAATCGCCGTAATGTCATCCAGCAGCGGCGCGGAAGCGTAGTAGCCTTTGTGGTCTGCACCGGTGATTTTCTCACTCCAGTAACTCATCACGCTGTACTGACGGGTATCTTCGGCATAATCCGCATCTTTATAGGAAGGACGCCCCTGACCGGCGTTATAGTTGCCCGGATGATTTAACCCGAGGGTATGACCGATTTCATGAGTAAATGTCAGGCGGCCGTAGTTTCCGGTCACCGGTGTCACATTCAGTGCCCCGGGTTCTGAGCTGTACCAGGACTGGCCGGAAACATCAAAGCCCCGTGAGTCGGTGTACGGATCACCAAAATAATTTTTGGTGTGCGGCAGCCAGGCGTAAGCCTGTGTATATTTATCATTAATATAACCGAAGGTGATATTGGTATAGATTTCCCCCCGGCCGGCGTCCACTTCCTTAAAGGTAATATTTGCCACATCAGCCCATGATTGCAGTGATAAACGGGCCTGATCTTTCTGATAATCATTAAAGCCCGTCAGGCCGGTGTTTCCTGCGCCGTTATAATACATCCCCTCCCATGTCGGGAATGAATAGGTTACTTCCGCGGGCTGCCCGGTCACACCAACACCATTCCAGCCGGTATTGGATCTGGCAATGTAATCTCCGGCCTCAAAGGCATCATATGAAATTTTATTATTAATCCAGCGTCCGTTACCCCGCCCCGGACTGCTTAACACATCATCGATAAACGACCATCCGTCTTCCCTGCCGTATGTAGCGATACCCATAAAAATATCTCCGAATGTAATAATGAAACAGAATGAAATTTATCCTTAAACATCAGTACACAGCCGGTTTTTACCGGCCCGCACACGATAAACACATTAATTTAATTAATCTATATTCCGGAGGATAAACGCATACTAATTCTGTGATTTAGCTTTGGCAGGCGCAGGAACGGGAGAAGGTCTGTATTAATCGGGGATAAACCGAGGAAAAATAATTACATAGCGCAGGAAAATTATCAGGACAGATACAAAAAACCCGGCAACCATATGCCGGGTTTTTTATCAGAAAGCAGGGTCAGGTTCTCAGTCCGCGCCCTTTCTCAATCAGGCGCCATGTGAGCAGATAAAATACGGCAATAAACAGGCTCAGTACCCCGAGAGTGGTGGTCAGGGAGACATCACTGATACCAAGGAAACCATAACGGAAGCCGCTGATCATATAGACAATCGGGTTCAGTTTGGACACCGCCTGCCAGAACGCCGGTAACAGCGTCAGGGAGTAAAACACCCCGCCCAGGTAGGTCAGCGGCGTCAGGACAAACGTCGGGATAATGCTGATATCATCAAAGCTTTTCGCAAACAGTGCGTTAAGCAGCCCCGCCAGCGAGAACAGAATCGAGGTCATCAGCAGCGTGGCAATGATCATAAACCAGGAGTGGATCTGTAACGGCACAAAGAACAGAGATACTAATGTGACCAGGATCCCGACCAGTACACCGCGCGCCACACCACCACCGACAAACCCGGCGATAATGACATGGGTCGGCACCGGAGCCACCAGCAGTTCCTCAATACTTTTCTGGAATTTTGCCCCGAAAAAAGAAGAGGATACGTTGGCA
This sequence comes from Morganella sp. EGD-HP17, assembly GCF_000512315.2. Taxonomy (NCBI): domain Bacteria; kingdom Pseudomonadati; phylum Pseudomonadota; class Gammaproteobacteria; order Enterobacterales; family Morganellaceae; genus Morganella; species Morganella sp. EGD-HP17. The sequence continues at coordinate 63,063 of NZ_AZRH01000008.1, read as the reverse complement.
TAGGAGTTCGTAATCACTGACATCATAATCAGGCCGGGCACGATAAACTGCATGTAACCGACACCGCCCATTTCACCGATCCGGTTACCGATAAGATTACCGAAAATAATAAAATAGAGTGACATGGTGATCACCGGCGGGATCAGCGTCTGGATCCAAATCCGCATAAAACGGGTGATTTCTTTGCGCCAGATTGTTTTCAGCGCCACCCAGTACAGCGACATCATTTTGCAGCCTCCAAATCATGATTCACCAGATGCACAAATAATTCCTCCAGCCGGTTCGCTTTGTTGCGCATACTTAACACATCAATGCCCTGCGCATTCAGCTGGGCAAAAACACCGTTCAGCCCCTGTTCACGGCGGACATCCACCTCCAGCGTTGAGGTGTCAGTCAGCCGGAATGTATAACCCTCAAGCTGCGGCAGCGGGTTTTTCGAGCCCAGATCGAGGATAAAGGTTTCCGATTCCAGCTTACCGAGCAGCGCTTTCATACTGGTGTTTTCCACCAGTTCACCGTGCTGGATAATCCCGATATTGCGGCACAGCATTTCCGCTTCCTCGAGATAGTGCGTGGTGAGAATGATCGTGGTGCCCTGCGCATTCAGGGTTTTGAGGAACCCCCACATGGAGCGGCGCAGTTCGATATCCACCCCGGCGGTCGGTTCGTCGAGGATCAGCAGTTTCGGCTGATGCATCAGTGCGCGGGCAATCATCAGCCGGCGCTTCATCCCGCCGGACAGACGCATCGCGCGCTCATCACGTTTTTCCCACAAATCCAGCTGCGTTAAGTAGGTTTTCGCCCGCTCCTGCGCCAGTTTGTGCGGCACCCCGTAATAGCCCGCCTGCTGTAAGACAATCTGCAGTACGGTCTCAAACGGGTTGAAGTTAAACTCCTGCGGTACCAGGCCGAGCTGACGTTTGGCTAAAACCAGGTCGGTATCGATGTCATAACCGAACACGGAGACTTTGCCGCCGGTTTTGTTCACCAGTGAACTGATGATCCCGATGGTGGTGGATTTTCCCGCGCCGTTCGGACCCAGCAGGGCGTAGAAATCGCCGGCACTGACTTTCAGGTCAATTCCCCGTAAAGCCTGCACGCCTCCGGCATACTGCTTGGTTAATTGTGATATTTCCAGTGCATAGGTCATAACAGAAAAATACCTTTTTAATTTAGAAATTTGGGTGCAATATAAACCGAAATAATACCTGCGAACCGGAATCGGTTCTTGACAATTTGTCTTCTTTGCTGAAATTATTTAATAACAATTTATTAAAATTTAAATTTTTTATACAAAAGATTCTAGCTAAAGGATCTGCAACAGGCTATCCGTCATGATGAAAAAAATCGAAGAGCTGTTTGCCAATAACAAACAGTGGTCCGAATCTGTAAACGAAAAAGATCCGGAATTTTTCAAAGAGTTAGCACAGGCTCAAAAGCCGCGTTTTCTCTGGATCGGCTGCTCCGACAGCCGTGTTCCCGCTGAAAAACTGATCGAAGCAGCACCGGGCGATCTGTTTGTTCACCGTAATGTGGCAAACCTTGTCATCCATACCGACCTGAACTGCCTGTCCGTCATCCAGTATGCCGTGGATGTGCTCCAGGTTGAACATATTATCGTCTGCGGTCACTACAACTGCGGTGGTATTCAGGCCGCGATTGAGGGCACCGAACTGGGGCTTATCAACAACTGGTTACTGCATATCCGTGATATCTGGTATCAGCACAGCTCCCTGCTGGGCGAACTCGCACCACAGGACCGCATCAACCGTCTGTGTGAACTGAATGTGGTGGAACAGGTGTATAACCTGGGTCACTCCACCATTATGCAGGCAGCGTGGAAACGCGGCCAGCGTGTGATGATCCACGGCTGGATCTACGGGATTAACAACGGCCTGCTGCATGATCTGGATATCAGCTCTGACAGCCGCGAAAAAATGGAACTGGCTTACCGCCAGGCCGTGGCCAAACTTTCAAATATGCCGTCGTCCTGATCACCGTAAAAGCAAACGGCACCTTCGGGTGCCGTTTTTATATTCACAACCGGACACATTACTCTTCCAGCAGTGTCACATGGCCGATATACGGCAGGTGGCGGTAGCTCTGGGCGTAGTCGATGCCGTAACCGACCACAAATTTGTCTTCGATTGCGTAGCCGACCCAGTCAACCGGCACATCCACTTCACGGCGGGACGGTTTATCCAGCAGGGTGCAGATAGCCACAGAGTTCGGGCCGCGCAGAGACAGAATGTCGCGCACGCGGTGCAGTGTATTGCCGGAATCAATGATATCTTCCACGATCAGCACGTCTTTGCCGCGGATATCTTCGTCCAGGTCTTTGACAATTTTCACATCACGGGTGGACGAGGTGCCGCTGCCGTAACTGGATACCGTCATAAAATCGACTTCATGCGGAACATCAATTTTACGGCACAGGTCGGCCATAAAAATAAAAGATCCTTTCAGTAACCCGACTAAGACCAGCTCTTTGTTGCTGTGACGATAGTGTGCGGAAATTTCGCTGCCGAGATCGGCAACGCGCTGCTGAATCTCAGCTTCGGAGATCATTGTATCTAAGGTGTGTTTCTTCATGATTTTTTTGTCGTCAACGGTACGCTGTTTCAGTGGTTCGGCATTAAACCCGGTTTAATACCGGTCAGAAAGCGCGTTAGTTTAGCATACCACGGACAGATAAACAGTATCCGCGCCATGACTGACGCGGATTGTCACCGGTTAATTTTATATTCAGGCAGTGACAGTAAAGCCGGTCATCATACCGGTATCTTCATGTTCCAGCAGGTGACAGTGCGCCATAAACGGATGCGCATTGGTGGCCGGATGATCGAATTTCACCAGCACTTCGCTGACATTACCTTCTATCCGCACCATATCTTTCCAGCCCTGCCGGTGGGCCGCAGGTGTACGTCCGCCCTCGCTGAGAATACGGAAACGGGTGCCGTGGATATGGAACGGGTGCAGCATCATGTCGCCGACACCGGAGATAATCCAGCGCTCCGCCTGTCCCTGTTTCACATCAAAAGCGCTTTCGGTCATGGAGAACGGGATGCCGTTGATGCTGTTGGCGTTCATCAGATCAACCTCACCGGAGCCGCAGTGGCCGCCGCGCATACCGCGTCCCATACCATTATTATTCATTCCGCCCATATGCCCGCCGCTCATATGGCCACCCATGCCGCCGTGCATGCCCATCCCGGCCATCGCCTGCGGGCCGTATTTGTCGGTCAGCATCATCATGCCCTGCATATCGAGGCGCATATCCATCATCAGACGGAACTCACGCACCGGCAGACGGGAGGTGTCGATCAGGGCAGGCATGGCGGCCAGCACATCCGGCAGCTTACCACGCGCGGCATCGAGAGTCGGGCGGATGGACAGCACCGGCAGCGGGCCGTCAAACGGTGCCAGGGTCATCCCCATCTGACGAACCGGCAAGGTGACAATATCAAAGACTTTTCCGTCCGATGTATCCACCAGCACTTCAAACCGTTCCCCCGGCAGCATCGGCAGTTCCTGCACTTTTACCGGTTCGGCCAGCAGACCGCCGTCACTGCCGACCACATACAGCGGACGTCCGTCACCGGCGGCCATCCGCAGACTGCGGGCGTTACAGCCGTTGAGCAGCCGCAGGCGCAACCAGCCGCGCGGAGCCATATGCTGCGGGTAAACCGCACCGTTGGTGAGCATAGTGTCACCAAACCAGCCGACCGCCGCTGACATCACATCCAGCTGATAATCAATTTCGCCGTCTGCAGTCAGACGCTTATCCTGCAGTACCACCGGGATATCATCAATGCCCCACTCCCCCGGCAGACCGGTTGAGGCGGTATTGTCATCCTCAATCAGCACCAGCCCGGCCAGTCCCATCGCGACCTGATGACCGGTTTTGCCATGGGTGTGCGGGTGGAACCAGCAGGTGGCTTCCGGCTGATCCGGCGTGAAACTGACCGTGCGGGTGCCGCCCGGGGCGATAATGGCCTGCGGCCCGCCATCCTGCTCTCCGCTGATCTCCAGACCGTGCCAGTGAACCGTGGTCGCTTCCGGCAGTTTATTGACGATATCCACCGTCACCGGTTTACCGCGCCGCAGTTTCAGTGCCGGGCCCAGTAAATCACCGTTATATCCCCAGGTTTGGGTGGTTTTGCCGGGAATAAACGCCATTTTCCCCTGCTGAATATTCAGGGTGATTTTTTGGGCATTATCCGCTGTTAACAGGGGCGGAATACCGAGAGCCGGGCGTTCCTGTGCCGCAAAAGCAAACCGGCTCCATGCCGGCAGCATCGTGGCAGCACCTAGGAATGCGCTATATTTCAAAAAATCGCGTCGTTGCATGATATGCTTCCTTTATCATCAGTGGTGATATGCTATGACAAAATGATTGGGTTCTGTTATAGCGCAGGCTAAACCCTGCCCTAAGGGCAAGGTCAATGTATTCCCTTCTCCGGAATAAGGGCTTTACACCACTTTAGTCAGCGGATGACATTCGCGACAAAACTATTAAAATCTTCACATAAACTGACAGGCGCCACCGGTAAACTACTTACTATGAAAATATTCATTCACGCTTTATTCAGCTGTGCCCTGCTGCTTTCCCTGCCCGCGAAAGCGCTGACGCCGTCACAGGCTGAAGACCTCGCCGGACTGACTGCGGTTTTTATTTATCTGAAAAATGATTGCGGCTACGGGGATTTACCGAATGCCCGCATCGAAAAAGCGATCTTACTGTTTGCCAAAAGTAACCGCTGGGATATGAGCAATTATGATACCCGGCAGATGGCGGAAATGAATAAAGAGAACTATTTCGACATCAAACATATAAAGCTGCCGGAAAACTACAAATGCACCGCACTGGCCCGTGATTCACTGCCGTTGCTTGCCTATGTGAAATAATTTACCTGCAACCGAATCGGTTAAGCGGTAAAAAAACAGCCGGGGAGCGGATTTCTGTATGAATATCCTCGATTATCACCCGCTATATTGATATAACCTCTGTCAATAATTGATCCCTTTCTGCTGATAATACGCTGTCCGGACATGATAAAAATAGCGCTCATCGATGACCATGTAGTTGTGCGATCCGGTTTCGCCCAGCTCCTGACACTGGAGCCGGATATTACCATCGCCGGACAATATGCCAGTGCCGCGGAAGCCTGGCCCGCACTGACCCGTCCGGATATTGATGTGGTGATCATGGATATTTCCATGCCGGATGAAAACGGATTACAGCTGCTCGCCCGCCTGCGGGAGCGCAAAACCTCCTTCCGTACCATCATTCTCAGTATTTATGATACCCCGGCCTTTGTGCAGAGCGCGCTGGACGCCGGTGCCAGTGCGTATCTCACCAAACGCTGCGGCCCGGAAGAGCTGGTTCAGGCTGTGCGTTCCGTGCATCAGGGCGGCTGCTATCTGTGTGCGGATGCCATGCGTGCACTGCGCCAGTCACCGCCGGAAAACCGGGCGCTGGAAGAGCTGACCCCGCGTGAACGTGAGGTGTTTGATCTGCTGGTGGCCGGGATGAGTGTGCGGGCGATTGCGGATAAACTCGAACTCAGCCATAAAACCGTCCATGTCCACCGCGCCAATGTGCTGGGCAAACTGCAGTGTGACAGTACGATCGATCTGGTTCATTTTGCCCTGGCGCATCACCTTATCGCGGGGCAATAAGCCATGAGGCGCGGCGCTCGTCTGCTGTTACAGTCGGTATTTCTGCTGTTTACCTATTCCCTGACCTGGATAGGTTTGTGGATCATCGGTTTTTATCTCAGTCAGAACAGTGTGCTGTCCGCCTTTTTCCTGCCGGAAGGGTTGCGGCTGGCGCTGATGATCCTGCTGTGGCGGCGCTTCTGGCCGACCCTGCTGCTGGCGGAGCTGCTGCTGAATATCTGGCTGGCACAGGAACAATTGCTGTCACAGCCGGTGATCCTGCTGTCGCCGCTGCTGAGTCTTATCACCGCCTTTATTATCCAGACCACCTGGTGGCGCTACACCCTTTACTGGCAGCGCCTGTTACTGCTGATCGCCGGTGTCGGTATCAACAGCCTGCTGCATACCCTGGTGTTCAGCCTGCTGACGCCGCTGAGTGTGACCCAGATTTTCCTCACCACGCTGACCGGCGGTATTCTGCTGACACCGTTTGTCTATCTGATCTATGAATATCTCCATGAACAGCATTTCCGCCTGATCCTGGATTACGGCACGCCGGATCCGCAGCTGCGCACTTCGCTGCTGATGTGGTGTTTTCTGTTCTGTCTGGCCGGGCTCAGCGCCCAGCTCTTTTTTACCCCGGAAATTGAGCGCCTGCTGGTGCTGCTGGTGTTTATCCCCAATGTCTTTATGGCCTACCGCTACGGCTGGCAGGGCGGCGTGCTCTCTGCCCTGCTCGGCAGTCTGATCATCACCTTTGCCCGCCAGTTTAACGGCGCATTTGCCGATTTACAGGAATTGCAGATGTTTATGAGCACCCAGGCGTTGATTGGTATCGGCCTCGGGATTGCCATCAGCCGTCAGCAGCAGCTGTCGCGTAATCTGCAGCGCTACCGCGAACGGCTGGAGCAGGAATTACAGGCGCGGCGTGACCTGATGCAGCAACTGGTGCATACGGAAGAGGATGTCAAAAAAGCGATTGCCCGCGAACTGCATGATGAAATCGGCCAGAACATCACGGCGATTCAGATCCAGTCGATGCTGGTCAGAAAAACCGCGCCGGATCCGCAAAGCAGCCGTGCGGCAGCACAAATCAATGAACTGGCACAGAAAATTCATCAGTCCACCCGCCAGCTTTTACGGGAACTGCGTCCGCCGGTGCTGAGTGAAATGTCTCTTGAAAATGCACTGCGCCATCTGATTACGGAATTTGCGTTCGGGGAAAACGGCATTCAGTGCGAGTTTCATTATGAACTGAAACAGCCGCCGGAAAATGAAACTGTGCTGTTCACGCTTTACCGGCTTGTACAGGAATTGTTAAATAATATCAGTAAGCATGCCGGAGCCACCCACATCCTCATCATACTGAGACAGCAACGTGACACGATACAGCTCCATGTCTCTGATAACGGTATCGGTATCCCGGAGAGCAAACGCCGCGGCGGCTTTGGTCTGCGCGGTATTGAGGAACGGGTCAGGGCACTCGGCGGCGACTGGACACTGACCACCACCGGCGGGACCCGGATTATTGTTAACCTGCCCACATTTTCTGATGAAAATCACGAAAACTAAGACTTATTCCTAGTCATCTACTACCTTCTCTCATCCTTTTTATTGACAGATTGATTACATTTGCAGCCTGAACGGGACATAACGTAATGGCCGGAAAACAGACCAAAACCATGGATAAAACCTATCGATTCTGGCGCAATAAACTGATGTTATCGATGATAATCGGTTACGCCACGTTTTATCTGACCCGCAAGAGCTTTAACTTTGTGATGCCGGTGATGCAGACAGAACTGCATCTCGATAAAAGCGATATCGGCCTGATAGCGACCGCATTTTACCTGAGTTACGGCATCTCAAAATTTGTATCGGGGATTTTCCACGATATCACCGGTTACCGCTGGTTTATGGGCGCCGGGCTGTTTATGACCGGCGTGCTGAATATTGTCTTTGCCTGGTGCCTGTCATTTCCTGCCCTGCTGATTGTCTGGACACTGAACGGGTTTTTCCAGGGCTGGGGCTGGCCGCCGTGCGCGCGCATCCTGACACACTGGTATTCGCGCAATGAACGCGGCTTCTGGTGGGGATTGTGGAATATCTCCATCAGCCTCGGCGGCATTACCCTGCCGCTGCTGACCGCCTGGCTGGCAACCCGTTACAGCTGGCAGACCGCCCTGATAGTGCCGGGCATTATCGGGATGGTGACCGGCCTGTGGCTGTGCAGCCGGTTACACGGCACGCCACAGGAGGAAGGATTACCGACTGTCGGACAATGGCGGCATGACCCGTCAGAACTGCGTCAGGAGCAGTTATCCCCGCCGCTGCCGATGCGGGTGATCCTGAAAGAGACAATTTTATGTAACCGGATGATCTGGTTACTCGGTTTCTCCTACATTCTCGTTTATCTCATCCGGATGGCGATCAATGACTGGGGAAACCTGTGGTTATCCGAAACACACGGCAGCAATCTGCTCAGTGCCAATGCCACATTGTCACTGTTTGAACTGGGCGGTTTGCTGGGTGCGGTCTGTGCGGGCTGGGGGTCGGATATTTTATTCCGTGGTCAGCGCGCCCCGATGATTCTGCTGTTTTCCCTCGGCCTGTTTATTGCTGTCAGCGCCCTGTGGTTAATACCGATTCATCACTACGGACTGCTGGCGGCGTGTTTCTTCAGTACCGGCTTTTTTGTATTCGGGCCGCAAATGTTAATCGGACTGGCGGCGACAGAATATTGCCATAAAAAAGCCGCCGGTACGGTAACGGGTTACCTTGGTCTTTACGCCTACTTAGGGGCGGCAATGGCCGGGTGGCCGCTCGCGCAGGTCATGGCACATTACGGCTGGCAGGGCATGTTTACCCTGCTGACCAGTGCCGCGGCACTGACGGGATTACTGCTGATGCCGCTGCTGATAGCTAATGTCAGCAAGCGGGAACATCTGGCAGGCTCTGTTTCACTCTCCGATGACAGAACCCTATAATAAGGAATGAACTGATAATGAAACTCAAGACCCTCTCTGCTCTCGCTGCCGCCGGTTTATCACTGGCTGCTGTTACCACATCCGCTAATGCCGCCGGTCGTCTGGTGGTTTACTGCAGCGCGACCAACGCCATGTGTGAAGCTGAAACACAGGCTTTCGCCAAAAAATACGATGTGAAAACCACATTTGTCCGTAACGGTTCCGGCAGCACCCTGGCCAAGATCGAAGCGGAAAAACGTAACCCGCAGGCTGACGTCTGGTACGGCGGTACATTAGATCCGCATTCACAGGCGGGTGAGATGGATCTGCTGGAGGCGTACAAATCCCCGAATTTAGATCAGATCATGCCGCAGTTCCGTGATCCGGCCAAACGCAAAGGCAACTACTCTTCTGCGGTTTATGTCGGCATCTTAGGTTTCGGTGTGAACAAAGATCGTCTGAAAGAGAAAGGCCTGCCAATCCCGACCTGCTGGAAAGATCTGACCAAGCCGGAATACAAAGGCGAAATCCAGATTGCTGACCCGCAGAGCTCCGGTACGGCTTACACTGCGCTGGCGACATTTGACCAGCTGTGGGGCACCGATCAGGCATTCGATTACCTGAAAAAACTCAACAGCAATATCTCCCAGTACACCAAATCCGGTATTGCCCCTGCGCGTAACGCCGCCCGTGGTGAATCCGCTATCGGTATCGGCTTCCTGCACGACTATTCCCTGGAAGTGGAAAACGGTGCACCGCTGGAGTTAATTTCCCCGTGTGAAGGAACCGGTTATGAAATCGGTGGTATCAGTATCCTGAAAAATGCCCGTAACATGGACAACGCCAAACTGTTCGTGGATTTCGTGCTGTCCAAAGAAGCCCAGGAAATCAGCTGGAAAGAGGGTAAATCTTACCAGATCCTGACCAATACCACGGCTGAATCCTCACCAATGTCACTGAAACTCTCTGATCTGAAACTGATCAACTACGATATGGATAAATACGGTGATGCTGAAACCCGTAAGAATCTGATCAACAAGTGGGTCACCGAAGTCAAAATGAGTAAGTAATGTTGTCTGCCGCGCGGTGTTCTGCCGCGCGGTCTTGTTTTTATTATAATAATTATATTGTCTTGTCTCATTCTCCTGAATGAAGACGGGCAAGGGAGATTCTTTAATGTCTGAAACCCTGACTCTGCCTTCAAAACAGGGACGGGATTCCATCTTCTTATGGCTGCTGATCGCGTGGCTGGGCTTTGCCCTGCTGCCGTCCTGGAGCCTGGATTATGGTTTAACCGACTCCACATCAGATGAAATTCTTGCCGCTTACGGCTGGCACGGGCTGAATGTCAGCTGGCTCTGGTATCTGCTGCCGTCAGTACTGTTTTTCCGCTCACTGACACCCGCTTCCCGCGACCAGCGCGGACGCCACTATACCGATATTGCGGTAGCCGTTCTGACGGCAGTGGTGGCGGTAGTCAGCGCCGTATGGGAAGGAAAAGGTCTCGGCTATTCCGCCATTGTGCTGTTTATCTCGCTCGGCATGATTATGACCCTCGCCCTCAAACGCCTGGAATGGCTGGGTGGTGACCAGTTTGTTATCGGCTCACTGATTGCGGTGGTCGGGCTGATTGCGCTGTTTATTGTATTCCCGAGTATCGCGATTTTTATCCCGATGTTCACCGACAATAACGGGGATTTCGCGCCGTTCGCGTTTGTGTCGATTCTCACACAGTCCCATATTGTGCAGGTCATCTGGAACTCCGTGATGCTCTCACTGGCAGTCGGTGCGGGCTGTACCTTCTTCGGTCTGATTCTGGCGATTTATACCAGCCGTATCGCAAAACGCTCGGCAATTATCGGCCGCGTGTTCTCCATCCTGCCGATTGTCACCCCGCCGTTTATTGTCGGCCTGGGTGTCACCCTGATGATGGGACGTTCCGGTTATGTGACCGAATTCCTCGCCACGTATGCGGGGCTGGAAAACACCAACTGGCTGTACGGCTTTACCGGGATCTGGCTGGCCCAGGTGCTCGCCTTTACGCCGATGTCCTTTATGATCCTCGACGGTGCCATCAAAACCATTCACCCGTCGCTGGAAGAAGCGTCTTACACCCTGCGCGCCAACCGTTTCCAGACGTTCTTCAACGTCTTTATGCCACTGCTGAAACCGGCGCTGGCTAACGCCTTCCTGATTGTGATTGTACAGTCACTGGCAGACTTCAGTAACCCGCTGGTCCTCGGCGGTAACTTTGACGTGCTTGCCACCCAGATTTACTTCTATATCACCGGCTCCCAGCTCGATTATCAGGCGGCCAGTACCCTCGGCGCCTCCCTGCTGGTCTTCTCGCTGCTGGTCTTCTGTGTGCAGTATATGTGGATCGGCAAACGTTCTTATGTCACGGTGTCCGGTAAATCTTACCGCGGTGATGTACAGCCGCTGCCTGCCGCGCTGGTTGCGTTTGTCACCACCTTCCTCACCATCTGGGTTGTCTTCAACCTGGTACTGTACGGCAGCATCTTCTACGGCAGCTTTACCGTGAACTGGGGCGTGGATTACACCTTAACCCTGGATAACTTTATCAAGCTGTTCGGTCAGGGCATGAATGACGGCGCATGGCCTTCACTGCTCGATACCCTGCTCTACGCCGGGATTGCCGCACCAATCACCGCCGTGCTCGGCCTGCTGATCGCCTACATTGTGGTGCGCCAGGAATTCCGCGGCAAAAAGACCATCGAATTTACCACGATGCTCTGCTTCGCGGTGCCGGGAACCGTGGCGGGTGTGTCTTACATCCTCGCCTTTAACGATTCTCCGTTCTATTTAACCGGGACGGCGGCAATCGTGATTATCTCCATGACGATGCGAAATGTGCCGGTCGGGATCCGTGCCGGTATCGCCGGTCTGGGGCAAATCGACAAATCCCTGGACGAGGCGTCACTCAGCCTGCGTGCCGGTTCGATGCGGACAATCTTCCACATCCTGCTGCCGCTGCTGCGTCCGGCGATTCTGTCGGCACTGATTTACAGCTTTGTCCGCGCCATCACCACGGTCAGTGCCATTGTGTTCCTCGTGACACCAGACACCCGTGTGGCAACCGCCTATATTCTGAACCGCGTGGAAGACGGCGAGTACGGCGTGGCCATTGCCTATGGCTCAATCCTGATCGTCGTGATGCTGGCGATTATTTTCCTGTTCGACTTTTTGATTGGCGAAGCCCGTGTTTCACGTTCCAAAGCCAAAAATGCACAGTAATCATGGAGTAACCGACATGACACAACAAAGTTTTGTTGAATTAAAAAATGTGACTAAACGCTTTGGCACCAACACGGTCATCGACGATTTAAGTCTTTCTATTCCGGCGGGCAGCATGGTCACCCTGCTCGGCCCGTCCGGCTGCGGAAAAACCACCGTGCTGCGTCTGGTGGCGGGGCTGGAAAAACCGACCGAAGGTAAGATGTTCATTGACGGCGAAGATGTCACAGACCGTTCCATCCAGCAGCGTGATATCTGTATGGTGTTCCAGTCTTACGCGCTGTTCCCGCATATGTCCCTCGGCGATAACGTCGGTTACGGGCTGAAAATGCTGGGCCGCCCGAAAGCGGAAGTGAAAGAGCGGGTGGAGGAAGCACTGGAGCTGGTGGATCTGGCCGGATTCGCGGATCGCTTTGTCGATCAGATCTCCGGTGGTCAGCAGCAGCGTGTTGCACTGGCCCGTGCCCTGATCCTCAAACCGAAAGTGCTGTTATTTGATGAGCCACTGAGTAACCTCGATGCCAACCTGCGCCGCAGCATGCGGGAAAAAATCCGTGAATTGCAGCAGCAGTTTAATATCACCTCTCTGTATGTGACCCACGACCAGAGCGAGGCCTTTGCGGTCTCGGATATGGTACTGGTGATGAACAAAGGGAAAATTATGCAGCTGGGATCGCCGCAGGAGCTGTATCGTCAGCCTGCCTCGAAGTTTATGGCGAGCTTTATGGGTGATGCCAATATCTTCCCGGCGACACTGACCGGTGATGCCGTTGAGATTTTCAGCTACCGCCTGCCGCGTCCGCCGCAGTTCGTCACGGACAAAAGCAGCGTTACTGTCGGTGTCCGTCCGGAGGCCATTACCCTGAGTTTGCTGGGTGATGAGAGCCAGCGCTGCACCGTGTCTCATGTGGCCTATATGGGGCCGCAGTATGAAGTGACCGTCGACTGGCACGGCCAGTCCATGCTGCTGCAGATTAATGCCACACAATTGCAGCCGTCTGTCGGCGACAGTCTGTTCCTGCAAATCCACCCTTACGGTATGTTTATTCTGCCGGAAGAGCAGTAATTTTCCCCTGAAATACAAAACCGCTTCCTCACGGAAGCGGTTTTTTGTGTTGCTCACACTGCCCGGTCAATTATTTTTTATAGCTGTAACCGGCTGAGAAATTCTCACGCGCCTGCTCCTGAGCGGCATCGAAGAAGGTTGCCACCTCTTCTGCTGTCTGTTTCGGCAGCTTTTTCGCCGCTTTCTGAATACGGCGCAGTGCTTCTGTCGCATCAGAACGGATTTTGTCGGTATTCTGCTGTGTCAGCTTACCAAAGCGTTTTTTCACATCGCCGTTGATAATCACCGTATCCACACCGGATGATGTGGTCTGCAGAACCACTGAGCCCGCCGGATAACTGGACGGTACGAAGGCTTCTTTCTGGGAAACGATAATAATATCCGCTTTTTTACCTTTGGTAATCGAGCCGATCTCTTTCTCCATCCCCATCGCTTCCGCACTGCCGTGTGTTGCCCAGGTCAGCGCATCGCGCACACTCAGGTCAATTTTGGTGGTGGTTTTGCCGGTGCGGTTTGCTTCTGCTTCGCTGTCCATACAACGCTGGAACTGAAGACCCAGACGCATCTGCGAGAACAGGTCACCGGAGCCGACACAGACAATATCGCTGCTCAGGCCGGGTTTAAAACCGTGGTCAAGACTGGCGCGGAACGGCGGACGCCCCATCCCCATCTGCATTTCAGTTTCCGGCGCGATAGAGACTTTACCGCCGGTCTCTTTCAGGATTTTCCACTCGCTGTTATCCAGCGAAGTACAGTGAATGTGGAGATGGCCGGGCTTCAGCAGATTATTGTGTTTCAGCTCATGTAACCCTTTCAGCAGAATGGATTTTTCTGCCGCACCGGTATGAGATGCCACAAAGATACCCAGGTCATTGGCCAGCTCAATCTCTTTCGCGGTATGCGCAAACGGAATGGTACCGAAATCACTCAGCAGCACACCCATCTGGTTCAGGGTTTTATTACCGGAACCATAATATTGCTGATGAATATTTTTCATCACATCCAGGCGCTGCTGATGGCTGCGGAACCGGTTACTGCCTTTATAATCATAGGCCTGCATACCATAAGCATAGATACTGCGGATCCCGGAGGCACGCAGGGATTCAATCGCCGCCGGCGCATGATCCGGTGAGTTAACACAGTCACAGCAGTCAAGAATGGTGGTTACCCCGGCATTCAGTGCCTCAACCGATCCCACCAGTGCCGCCATGCGGATATCTTCCGGCTCCATGACTGAACCGATGCCGTAGAAAGTAGAGCCGAGGAAACCGGCCAGTGACATATCCGCGGAGATCCCGCGCAGCAGTGACATCCAGGTATGACGGTGGCTGTCGATAATCCCCGGCAGGATAATACCGCCGTCCGCATCAATCAGCTCCGCATCAACCCCGGCAAATTTGGACACCGGGCCGACATCGACGATTTTATCGCCGTCAACCAGCACCGCACCGTCTTCAATATCACCATACTGCTCATCCATAGTGATAAGATAGCCGTTATAAATCAGCTTCTTACGCTTATCTGTTTTGATATAACTTTTATTTTTATCATCTGCCCCTGTCAGCACGGCATTGCCGCCTGCTAATGCAGAATGGCTGCCGAGCGCACCGGCCGCCAGCCCCATTGTGCCGAGACCGGCATTTTTCAGGAAAGATCGTCTTGAAGGATCCTGCGCTTTTTCTGTCATTTGATTATTACTCCTCACACGGTTAACAGACACCATAAGTGTACTAATTAGTACGGTTTTTAAAGTCTAACAAGACTCATTTGTATTAACCAGTACATATTGTGTGATTTCCTGAATTGACAGATACCGGGCACAGTTTTTGTTGTGATCTTTTTTTATACTGGCAAACTTATTTTTTGCATGAATATCAGGGAAGAAACCATAATGCGCCTGTCTCATTCATTTCTCAGGGGAACCGTTGTACTGCTGCTGTGCGGGATGTTAAGCGGCTGCGGGGTGTTTTATGGTGCCATGTGCGGCGGTATGGCTATATTTACGCCGTCAGAATCGGTGACCAAAATCCCGGCACCGGATGCGGTGACCGGTCAGCCGTATGAGCAAACGATTGAAATCACCCGGCACGCAGGAATGATCCCGTTTTATGTCAGTGAGAAACCGGACTGGATGACGGTCACACTGATGTCAAAAAATGAGGCCGGGGAATGGATACCGCTTATCACCGGTGAGGAGTGGCAGACACGGGTGATGAAAGCCGATCAGCGCCCGCTGATCGCTGCCCGTTTGCAGGGAACACCGGCGGAGCGCGGGAAAGTCAGGGTAAATATCAAAGGAATGTCTTACCGCAACATGTGCGGAAACTCAGACCCGGTCTATTCTGTGCGGCTGACAGTGAAAAAAGCGGAGTAATTACTTACTCCTCCGTTCCTGAATATACAGCACCACTGACGGCACGCTCTGAATAATCAGCATGCGGAGAATATGGTTAAGCATGACAAAACCCGCATCTATCCCCATCGCAATTGCGGCGAATGTCATGGCTTCCATGCTGCCGGGCGCCCAGGAGAGCAGCAGCATCGGGAAGGAAAAACCGGTCAGGTGAGACGCCCCGAATGCAATCAGTGCAGTCAGCACAATATTGATCAGCACCACCTGAGCGGACGTCACCATATTGCGCAGCAGTGATCTCAGCGGAAACAGAACAAAATAGCTCCCGATATACATGCCGATCAGCGTCATACTGATATCATTCAGCAGCAGCGGGAAAACAATGTAAGTACTCACCATGCTCTGCACCGCAATCGCCGTGCCCAGTGATGTCAGCATAAACGGTGCCGGGACATTGATTTTTTCCAGCGCTTTGCCGGACAGATACCCGCACACCACAATCACCAGCAGCCACAGCACGGACACCAGACTCTGCGGCGGAATATCCGCAGGCGGCGGGACAGGATGATCACTCCCGACCACCACCCCCGCCAGCATAATCAGAATAATCAGGCGGATAGTATGAGAAATCACTACCTTCTGCGGCGGTGTACCGGTGTGATCCATCAGCGCCAGAATTGCCGCCATTGCCCCCGGCACCGCTCCCAGCAGAGATTCCTGAACTGACCACCCCACCCGTTTGCGGAACCAGAGAAAACTGACGGTAAACTGCACCGCCAGACACGACACCATGATGAGCATAATCAGCAGAAGATGATCAAACTGACTGAGATCGACACGGGTAAACATCAGCCCGACGGATGTTCCGAGCACCATCTGAACAAAGGTTAATGTTCCCTTAGGAATAGTGAGCGAAACATTGAAACGGTGCGCAATAATAATCAGAATGATGGGGCCGAACATCAGCGCCATCGGCACGTTCAGGTATGCCAGCAATAATCCGGCCGCAAAACAGGCCGAAATCCCTGCTGCAGTTTTGATAATATTCATATTGTTATAATGTCAGCCGGTTGCCGGAACAGAAAATCAGTCTATCACCGGAATCAATTAATTACAGGGGATATAATTATGCGCGTAACTTTCTCACCGTCAGAGGCGGAAATCAGTGTGGTGCACGGAAGATAAGAGAACAGCCGTGATTACGGCTGCTCATCCTGTTGTGCCCGGCTGTCCGCCATGGCCTGATTCAGAATCGCTTTTGCCATCCACTGGGTAATATCGATGACTTCACCGTCATTCATCTTCCAGATATCTTTCATCACCAGGAACACTTCCGAACCGTACACCAGCGAGAATGCACGGATCACTTTATCCAGTGTTTCCTGATCCACATGCGCCTTCAGCGGCTCGGTGACATTAGCCAGAATCGCCTTGCGGTGCCCTCTGACCAGTTTTTTCTCATCATTAGTCTGGGATTTGGCCGAAGCCGAGCGATCCTGCGCCCACTGCTGCAACGACACATACAATGCCGCACGCAGTGCACCTTCGTGGCGGAACATCTGCGGATAAGCGAAAGCCAGCAATTGCTCCATCCGGTCGCGGGTTTCCGGGCTGTCGGAGCGCCAGGTCAGAATCGGGCCGAGGCTCGCATCCACGGTGGCGGCGATCAAATCACTTTGTGTCGGAAAATAGCGGTAAGCCGTTGCCCGTGATACACCAGCTTCCGCTGCCAGCTCAGAGACTGACGGTATCGCGCCCTGTTCAAACAGTGCCAGCGCGGTATTAACCAGCAGATTAAATGTCCGCTTACGCGTGCCGGAGTAAGGTGCCCCATCATCAGTACAGGCCATAACTGATTTTCCTTTAACGAATTTCTGTGAATTTTGCGCGGCTATCTTACACAACATCCCCGCAGGCAACACCCTTATGGTGTTTTTTTTATCAAAAAACTGATTTAAAGATAGACAAATTGAGATGCATGTCTCAAAATCAGCCAAACAAAATGATACTACAGTCTCATTCTGGTTATGATGCGTTATCAGACATCCGATATCCCTTTGAGGTTAACCATGAACAGCAATAAAGGCGCTGTCTATATCGCCACAACGCTCGATACCAAAAGTGATGAGATTTTTTATGTCAGTGAGCTGATCCAGCGCACCGGCCTGGCTGTAAAGACTGTGGATTTAACCACAAAACCCGGTCAGCTGACCCGGGAAGCGGATGTCTGCGCCCGCGACGTCGCCGCCTGTCACCCTGACGGCGAAAGCGCGGTTTTCTGCGGCGACCGCGGCCGTGCTATCGCGGCAATGGCTGTTGCCTTTGAACGTTTCCTTGCAAAACAAAATGATATTGCAGCACTTCTCGGTTTGGGCGGATCCGGTGGAACGGCACTGATTACACCAGCAATGCAATCCCTGCCTGTCGGCATCCCTAAACTCATGGTTTCCACCATGGCCTCCGGTGATATTTCCGGCTATATCGGCGCAAGCGATATTGCCATGCTCTACTCTGTCACTGATGTCTCCGGCCTGAACCGAATTTCACGTAAAGTTCTCCGTAATGCGGCTAATCAGATTGCCGGGGCGGTTTATTTCTGTCAGGAAGAGCAGGTTACTGATAAACCCGCCATTGCCCTGACTATGTTCGGCGTCACCACACCGTGTATCCAGCAAATCAGCAAAGAACTGGAAGCGGATTACGATTGTCTGGTCTTTCATGCGACCGGCAGCGGCGGTAAAGCGATGGAAAAACTGGCGGATGACCATCTGTTCGACAGTATCCTTGACCTGACCACCACGGAAGTGTGTGACTATCTTTTCGGCGGCGTTCTGGCCTGTGATGAAGACCGTTTCGGCGCCATTGCCCGTTCGCAGACGCCGTATATCGGCTCCTGCGGCGCACTGGATATGGTCAATTTCGGCCGCCCGTCCACCGTACCGGAAAAATACGCCGATCGTCAGTTCTATCACCACAACGCCCAGGTCACCCTGATGCGTACCACCCCGGAAGAAAATGCACAGATGGGGCGCTGGATTGCGGAAAAACTCAACCAGTGTCACGGCGATGTCATTTTTATCATTCCGGAAGGCGGTTTCTCCGCCCTGGATGCTGAAAGTATGCCTTTCTGGTCGCCGGATGCAGACCGCGCCTTTATTGAGGCGTTCGAAACTCATTATAAACAAACAGAAAAACGTATTTTACGCAAATGCCCGTATCACATTAATGACCCGGAATTTACCCGTTTTGTCATTGATCAACACCAGCAATTACGGGCGAAATAAGGAGACACAAGATGCCACTTTCCCGTGACGCATTACTGAAAAAATTCAATGACATGATTTCACGCGGCGAGCCGATTATCGGCGGCGGTGCCGGTACCGGTCTGTCAGCAAAATGTGAGGAAGCCGGCGGTATCGATCTCATCGTTATCTATAACTCCGGCCGTTACCGCATGGCAGGACGCGGCTCACTGGCCGGTCTGCTGGCTTACGGTAATGCCAACGAAATCGTCATGGATATGGCAAAAGAAGTGCTGCCGGTCGTGAAACATACGCCGGTTCTGGCGGGTGTCAACGGCACGGATCCGTTCTGTCAGTTTGATAAATTCCTGGACGATATCAAAGCCACCGGGTTTTCCGGCGTGCAGAACTTCCCGACAGTCGGCCTGATCGACGGTAAATTCCGCGCCAATCTGGAAGAAACCGGCATGGGTTATGCGCTGGAAGTGGAGATGATCCGCAAGGCACATGAAAAAGATCTGCTGACCACACCGTATGTCTTCAGTCGTGAAGATGCCATTGCCATGACCGAAGCCGGTGCGGATATTCTTGTGCCGCATATGGGTCTGACCACCGGCGGTAATATCGGGGCGGAAACCGCCACCACGCTGGATGACTGTGTTGAGATGATCAATGACTGGGCGAAAGCGGCCAAAGCTGTCCGTCCGGATATTATTGTATTGTGTCACGGCGGCCCTATCGCGACCCCGGAAGATGCACAATACATTTTAGATCGCTGCCCGGACTGCCACGGTTTTTACGGTGCCAGTTCCATGGAGCGTTTACCGACAGAAGTGGCATTAAAAGCCACCACAGAAGCGTTTAAAAATATAACAAGATAATTAAATTATTTATTTTTTAAGTCAACACCGGGTGCCTGCAATATATATTGCAGGCATTTTTTATATCAAAAATCCGCCCTCATGAGTCAGCGGACAGGATCATTAATCTCAACAATCCTGCCGCTTACGTAATGGCTTACCGGTAAACCGGCAACAGGCTGAAACTCGACAAAATATGTACCACCGCGTTCAGTACCCCGAAGCCCAGGATCAGCCAGATCATGGGCTCACCGCCCCAGACCCGGAACTGCGGGCTGCCGAAGCGTTTACGGGATGCACGGGCCAGCAGTGCCGGGACAATAGCCGCCCAGACCGTCGCCGCCAGACCGGCAAAACCGATGGCGTAAATAAAACCGTTCGGATAGATCAATCCGCCCAGCATCGGCGGGATAAAGGTGACCCCGGCGGTTTTCAGGCGGCCAATTTTGCTGTCATCAAATTTGAACAGATCCGCCAGATAATCAAACAGCCCCAGCGTCACCCCGAGGAACGAACTGGCCACCGCAAAGTTCGAGAACACAATCAGCAGCAGCTCCAGTCCCCGGCTGTGCAGTACACCACTCAGCGCCTGAACCAGCACATCAATATTACCGCCCTTCTCCGCAATCGGAATAAAGTCCGGACGCGGAATATTCCCCATCGTGCCGAGCATCCAGATGATATAGAGCACCAGCGCCATCAGTGTGCCGATTGTCAGACAGCGGCGGATCTTACCGGGCTCTTTGCCGTAATATTTCATCAGGCTCGGCACATTACCGTGGAACCCGAAAGAGGCCAGGCAAAACGGCAGGGTAAACAACACATAAGGCAGATAAGAAGCATCCGGCTGTGCCACGTTCAGTAATACCGCCGGTTTCACATTCCACAGCAGACCGCCGAATGTCATAAAGAATGTCAGGATTTTGGCACCGAGCACAATCGTCGTCATCCGGCTGACCGCTTTGGTGCTCAGCCAGACAATAAAGGCAACCGCCAGGGCAAACAGAAATCCGCCCAGGCGCGCCGGAAGCGTGATCCCCGCCTGTGCAAAGGTGTGGCTCAGCACCGATCCGCTGGCGGAAATATAGGCATAAGTCAGAATATACAGGACGAACGCAATGGTCAGGCCGTTAATAATATTCCAGCCGTTTCCCAGCAAATCGCGGGTGATCGTGTCGAAACTGGAACCAATCCGGTAATTCAGGTTGGCTTCGAGGATCATTAATCCCGAGTGCAGCATACAAAACCAGGTGAATACCAGTGCTGCAATCGACCAGAAAAACCATGCACCGGACATTACCACCGGCAGGGAAAACATCCCCGCACCAATGATAGTTCCGCCGATAATCATTGCTCCGCCGAATACGGACGGCGAAACAGAGGACGCAGGAACAGTAGCCATAAGAGTACCTCTGGTGGCTTAGTATTACCATTATGTTTGAAATCAGGAGGATGCAGCGCATCCTCCTGTAAGACGACAGGGTTACATGACAGGCTTCAGACGGGCGACAAAGTGACGCAGAACCGGTGGTTCATAGGTGAATGTCAGCCCTTTGATATCCGCCGCTTTCTCTTTCAGCCGGATAAAGGCATCCGCGATATAATCCATATGGTCATTGGTATAGACACGGCGCGGAATTGTCAGGCGCAGCAGCTCCATCGGTGACGGCTTCTGAATACCGGTTTCCGGGTCACGCCCCAGCAGCAGTGAGCCGATTTCCACCCCGCGGATGCCGGATTCCAGGAACAGCTCATTATTGAGGGCATGTGCCGGGAACTGATCGCCCGGGATATGCGGCAGCATTTTCTTCGCATCGACAAAGACCGCGTGGCCGCCGACCGGATACTGGATCGGGATCCCTGCTTCGCGCAGGCGCTCACCCAGATATTCCACCTGGGTGATACGGTAGCGGAGATAATCCTCATCCATCCCCTCTTCCAGCCCGATAGCCAGCGCCTCCATATCACGTCCGGCGAGACCACCGTAGGTGACAAAGCCTTCCATCGGCACACAGCGGGTGCGCACTTCGTTAAACAGATCTTCGTCATCACGGAAACAGCACAGACCACCGATATTCACCAGTGAGTCCTTTTTCGCCGACATTGTCAGCATATCGCCGTATTTATACATCTCTTTGACGATCTCTTTCACCGACTTATCCGCATAGCCTTTTTCGCGCTGTTTGATAAACCAGGCGTTTTCACAGAAACGGGCGGAATCAATCACCACCGGAATATCATGCTTTTTGGCAATGTCATACACGGCTTTCATATTTGCCAGTGATATCGGCTGACCACCGGAGCTGTTACAGGTCACGGTGGTGACAATTGCGGCCACATTTTTTGCGCCGTGCTCTGCGATTGCCGCATTGAGCAGATCTAAATCGAAATCCCCTTTCCAGTCATAATAGGTTGTTGTATCAAAGGCTTTCGGTGTGACCACATTGATCGCTTTCGCGCCGTTTAACTCCACATGGGCGGCAGTGGTATCAAAGTGGAAGTTGGAGATAAAGACCGGTTTATCCGCCCCGGCTTTGCGGCGGCGGGCAATCAGTGACGGGAACAGAATTTGCTCGGCACCGCGTCCCTGGTGTGTCGGGATAGTGAACGGGTAGCCAATCAGTTTTTTCACCTGATCACAGAGATGATAATAGTTACGGGAACCGGCATACGCCTCATCCCCCATCATCAGCCCGGCCCACTGGCGGTCACTCATGGCACCGGTACCGGAATCGGTCAGCAGGTCAATAAAGACCACATCGCCCGGTAATAAAAACGGGTTATATCCGGCTTCTTTCAGGGCAACTTCCCGCTCATTACGGGTGGTCATACGGATATTTTCAACCATTTTAATACGGAACGGTTCTGGAATACGTTTCATTATTTTATTCTCCGGTTTCGGGCTGCCGGATATATTTATCCGCTGCATTTTTCTGAAAAGAAAATACAGGAATGCAGCCACGTTATATCAGCGTGTTTTTAATTAGTTTTCGTGGTAAATACGCAAACGGAGAATCACTCAGGGAAGAAGTTGGAAATGCGGTGATCAATATTAAACCATGCCTGCACAAAGCAGACACCGGCAAGACGACTTGGGATGGATAAGAAATTCATACACAAAGCCCTCTGGGTGGATAAGTAATGCACAAAATTACATTGAATAATCCTTTTGTCTATGATGAACATCTCAATTATTATACTTTGATATATTAAATAATCATGATGATTTCATAAAAAAATCAAAATACATTAAGCACAGCTAATCAATTGCTTCGGTAATTAATTACGCGTTCTTTTTTTATCTTCAGCCGGCACGGAGAAAAATAAGAATAACATCAGAAAGCGTCCGGTTTGTTTACCCTTTTTTGTATTCACAGAAAAAATAAACAACAATAACATTACGTATATAACAGTTAATTTAATTATCGGTTTTGCAGGCAATAAAAAAGAGGTTCTCACCTCTTTTTTATTGCTGTTTTGTGACTGAAATATCACTACACCAGTTTGCTGATCCAGCTGTTGATATCCCCGGCCAGGAAGTTTACCGGCGGGATTTCGATCACACTGTATGCGCCCGGCTGCTGACGGCAGGTCGCCCGCGCCGCAGACACCATAAACTGGGAGGTCAGTGCCGGGTTATTGATGCGCATGCTGTATTCAAACAACTGGTTATGGGTTTTACCCGACACGCCTTTGTGCGTCATGGAAACACCGTGTCCCACATCTTTCAGGGCATCCACGCTGTCCACCTGACGGACGTGCGTCTCATCAGAGGCAAAATAGCTGTCGGCTTTCAGCGCGGCGGTCACGGTATCAATATCATGCCCCGGCTCCAGCTCAACATAGACCATGCGGCGGTGAACACCGGTACCCAGCGGGATTGTCATGGAAAGTGCATCCTTCACACCGGGAATCGCTTTGGCGGCAACACTGTGCCCCATGCTCATCCCCGGCCCGAAGTTGGTGTACGTCAGCCCTTTCGGCGCCATTGCCTGCATCAGCGTGCGGATAATGGAATCCGAACCCGGATCCCAGCCTGCGGAGATGATTGCCGTACACTCACCGGCGCGGGCAATCGGGTCAAGGTGCTCTTTCAGCGCGACAATTTCACTGTGAACATCAAAACTGTCCACGGTATTAATTCCCAGTGCGAGGATCTCTGAAGCAACCGCACGGATGGCACGGGTCGGCGAGCACAGCAGTGCCACATCCACCTTGCCCAGTTCACGGATATCCGCCACCACCGGATACACGGAATCTGTATCAGCAGCAGACGGGTTGCGGCGCACAATCCCTGCAATCTCAAAATCAGCGGCAGCTTCCAGCGCCTCAATCGCATACTGTCCGATATTGCCGTAACCAACGACGGCGGCTCGTATTTTTTTCACGGAATTCTCTCTGTCATCATTGATTAGTCTGATAAGGAAATCATACTTATTTATGAAAGGAAACATTGATTTCTTAATTAGTTATGAAAAAAATGTTTTATTTTTCACCTTTCGCTATTCTCAGTAATATTATCCTGGTAGAATCCGGCTCCCTGTATCCGTCCCGGAACAAAAATCACACTCTTTACAGAAGGTCGTCATGCATCAGTCTGATGTGACAGAGCGCGGGCTCTTTTCCTTAAGCTGGCCGATTTTTATCGACCTGTTATTACACTTTTCCACCTTCCTGATTAATACCTGGATGGTCAGCCATGTGTCGTCAAAATATCTGGCGGCAATGGCGGTCGGCAACCAGGCGTTTGACCTGTTTATCACTATTTTCAACTTCATCAGTGTCGGGTGCAGTGTGGTGATCGCCCAGTATATCGGAGCGGGCAGACGGGATAAGGCCAGTCAGGCTATTCATATTTCCATCGCGTTTAACCTGCTGCTGGGATTATTGTCCGCCGGGTTTACCATTATTTTCGGCTATAAAATTCTGGAACTGATGAATACGCCGGAACATCTGATGGAAGATGCCTTTAATTATCTGCATATTCTGGGGATCTGTTTAATTCCGGAAGCAGTGACCATCATCCTGGCAGCCTGTCTGCGGGTTTACGGCAGAGCCAAACCGGCGATGTATGTCACGCTGATCGCCAACGTGGTGACTGTCGTCGGTAACTGTATTGTGCTGTACGGTCTGTTCGGGCTGCCGCAGTACGGGCTGGTCGGTGTCGCCTGGTCCACGGTGGCCGGACGTCTGATCGCGGTGGCGCTGCTGTGCGGCCTGCTCTTTTACGGCCTGCGGATTAAATTCGTGCCGCGCATGCTGTTTCACTGGTCCAGAAATATGCTGAAGCAGATCCTGCATGTCGGTCTGCCGTCTGCCGGGGAAAACCTGGTCTGGATGCTGCATTATATGGTCGCTATCGCCTTTATCGGGCTGATGGGCGAGACCGCACTGGCGGCGCAGACCATCTACTTCCAGCTATCACTGTTTATTATGCTGTTCGGGATAACCATCAGTATCGGGAATGAGATTCTGGTCGGGCATCTGGTCGGGGCAAAACGTTTTGAGGATGCCTATCAGCGCGGCATGAAAAGCCTGAAAACCGGCTTTTTCAGCACCATCCCGATTGTCTTTCTGTTCTGGCTGTTCCGCGACCACCTCGCTTACGGGCTGAGTGATGACCAGGCGGTGATAAAACTGCTGCTGCCGCTGTTCCTGCTGTCAGTCTTCCTCGAGCCGGGCCGGACCCTGAATATTGTGATGGTGAACGCCCTGCGTGCCGCCGGTGACGCCCGCTTCCCGCTCTGTACCGCCCTGTTCTTTATGTGGTGTGTGGCACTGCCGGTCGGCTATGTGCTGGGGATCAAACTGGAAATGGGAATACTGGGGATCTGGA
The DNA here is from genome assembly GCF_000512315.2 of Morganella sp. EGD-HP17. NCBI lineage: Bacteria > Pseudomonadati > Pseudomonadota > Gammaproteobacteria > Enterobacterales > Morganellaceae > Morganella > Morganella sp. EGD-HP17. The sequence goes on along the minus strand of NZ_AZRH01000008.1, from coordinate 37,824 downwards.
TTGGTTTTCTGTGTGATGAGTGGCTGCGCGGGCTCGTCAATACCTGGCGCTGGCGCTCGAAAAAATGGCAGTCAAAACGGCTGGATATTGAGGGCTGATCCTCCGGCAGAATTCCTGCTGCGGCTGCGCAGCGGGAATTATCTGGCAAACCAGCTGATAACACCACAACCATGCAGATAAGAGAAAAAATACAGAGTTATGCTCTGACAAACAGCTATTAACGCAGTTTTTCGTGACTGCTGTCACGGGGCCTCATCACACTTTTTTATTTATGCATAACATAATGCATACAAATCATATTCGATACTTTATTTAAATCAAATAGTTAGATAAGTATTTTTATCTCTTTTCACCACCGGACGATTTATTGCTTTTTTCCCCCCTATCCGCCCTATTTTTTATTTCCGGGAGAAAGTTTTTCTCCGGATTCTGCAAATACCCCTGAATTGTGAAAGGATTTTTCTGCTTCCCTTTCGGTACACTGAGCCGCATAACGGATTCGCGTATTTAAGGCTGAAAAATGGCAACACATCACACCCCTGCTCAATGGAACAATTTTGTCGCGGCACTGCGTCAGTCAGTCAAACCGGCGACAGGCTGCACCGAGCCGATTTCTCTGGCACTGGCCGCCGCAAAAGCAGCGGCCTGCCTCAGCGCTGCACCGACTCAAATCCGCTGCTATGTTTCCCCGAACCTGATGAAAAACGGCCTCGGCGTGACCGTTCCGGGAACAGGCATGACCGGCCTGCCGGTCGCTGCGGCACTCGGCGCTATCGGCGGACAGCCGGATGCCGGTCTGAATGTCCTGTGCGGGGTGACTGCGGACGATATCGCCGCCGGGAAAGCCTTTCTCGCCTCCGGCGCGGTGTCTGTGGAAATCAAAGAACCGTGCAGCCACGTGCTTTACTCTGAAGCCACCGTATACAGCGGCGACGATCAGGCCACCGTCACTATCTGCGGCGATCATACCCATGTAACGGAAATCAGCCATAACGGCACGATTATTTATCAGGATGATGCGATCACGCATCAGGGCGGCAGCGATAATCCGTTCGCGGATGCCTGCGCCCGTGATATTTATGATTTCGCCACTCAGGCACCGGTTTCGATGATCAATTTTATGCGTCAGGCCGCTGATCTGAATGATGCCCTGGCCCGCGAAGGCATGTCCAACCCGTACGGGTTACAAATCGGCCGTTCGCTGGAGAAACAGCGTGAGCGCGGATTGCTGTCAAAAGATCTGCTGTCCGACATTATGATCCGCACCTCGTCAGCCTCGGATGCCCGTATGGGCGGCGCGCAGCTGCCTGCCATGAGCAACTCCGGTTCCGGTAACCAGGGGATCGCCGCTACCCAGCCGGTGGTGGTGGTCGCGGAATATTTACAGGCGGATGAAGAGCAGCTTATCCGTGCCCTGACATTGTCCCACCTGATGGCGATTTATATTCACAGCCAGTTCCCGCCGCTTTCGGCGCTGTGTGCAGCCACGACCGCCTCAATGGGGGCCGCAGCCGGTATCGCATGGTTATTTGAAGGGAAATATGAGCCGGTGGCGATGGCTATCAGCAGCATGATCGGGGATATCACCGGTATTATCTGTGACGGTGCTTCCAACAGCTGCGCGATGAAAGTCTCCAGTGGTGTCAGCGCAGCCTATAAAGCGGTGCTGATGGCGATGAATCAGCAGTGTGTCAGCGGTAACGACGGCATCGTCTGTACCGATGTGGATAAATCCATTGCTAACCTCTGTGCGCTGGCCAGCCTGTCTATGCAGCACACCGACGTGCAGATTATTGAAATCATGGCAAACAAGGCAAAATCAGCCTGATTTTTCCGGGTTTGGCTTTTTAAGGAAGCCCCCTTTCCTTTACCGGCCGCACCGGCCGGTTTTTTCATGCTTTATTTTTACAACGACCTGAGCGGGTGAATATCCGCTGTTATCATGCCGTCAGCGTGGCAAACGCATTGCGGATTTCCTGCTCCGGCAGTTGCATGCCGATAAAAATCAGCACACTCTGTTTTACATCATCCTCACGCCATTCGCGGTCAAAATCTGCACTGTAAAGACGCTGAACGCCCTGGAATAACAGGCGGCGCGGCTCATCTTTAATCCAGAGTAACCCTTTGTAACGCAGCATATTATCAGCATAGCTGAGCAACAACGTTTCCATGGCGCGGGAAATGGCGCTGATTTCCACCGGTTTATCCATGGTGATCACCAGAGACTGAATGTCATTCTGCTGTTTCGGCGCAAAGCGGAACAGCGGTTTGCTGATTTCCACATTGTCATCCAGCATAAAACCGCCGACATTAAACAGCAGGTTCATGTCGATATCACCGTTAATCACCTTATACACCGGCGCTTTGGCATTAATCCGCTGCAAACGGGCAAGCAGCGCCTCATTATCCGGCTCGACGTCCGTTTTGGTCAGCAGAATGCGATCCGCGTAGCCAATCTGTGCCTGGGCGATAGTGAACTGATCCAGTTGCTGCTGTGCATGCACTGCATCCACCAGCGTGATAATGCCGTCCAGCACATAGCGTTCACACAGTTTTTCATTGGAGAAGAAGGTCTGTGTAATCGGGCCGGGATCAGCCATACCAGTGCATTCAATCACCAGGCGGTCAAAATCGATTTTGCCGCTGTCCAGGTTTTCACACAGGTCGAGCAGCGCATCTTCCAGCTCACTCGAGCGGCTGCAGCAGATACACCCGTTGCTCAGGGTTTTTATCTGCGTGGCGCGGTCACCGATAATTTCATCATCGATAGGCACCTCGCCGAATTCATTTTCAATCACAGCAATTTTCTGCCCGTGCTCCTCGTGGAGAATATGGCGCAGCAGTGTGGTTTTACCGGCACCCAGGAAACCGGTCAGGATAGTCACGGAGATAGGTTGCATAATCGGGTCCTTCTTACAGACAGACAGCGGAACAAAGGCTGTCAGAGTAACAAATAACTCGGATAATAAAAAATATCCCCCGTACAATGTGACTGACATCATACGGGGGATGAGACTTCAGCGTTACTGCATGCTGTTATCAGTGTGAGGAGGAGACTTTAATTCCCTCTTCCGGAACCGGGATATACGGAGTTTCGTTATCAGTACGTTCCGGGTTTTTGCTCGCTTTCATCGCTGTACGGATGCCGTAGAAGATGATGCTGTACACAACAACCAGGAAGATAATGCTCAGACCGGCGTTGGTGTAGTTGTTCACCACGATGTGCTGCATATTGGCGACCTGCTCAGGCGTTAACGCGACACCTTCAGCAATACGGCGTTTGTACTCATTCGCCAGCCAGAAGAAGCCTTCCAGTTGCGGGTTGTCACTGAACAGTTTCAGACCCAGCGCCCATGTGGTACAAATCAGCAGCCATACCGCAGGAATAGTGGTTACCCAGATATATTTGCTGCGCTTCATCTTAATCAGAACGACGGTGGACAGAACCAGGGCAACAGCCGCCAGCATCTGGTTGGAGATACCGAACAGCGGCCACAGGCTCTTAACGCCGCCCAGCGGATCGACCACGCCCTGATACAGCAGATAACCCCACAGACCCACGCAACCGGCAGTACCGATCACCCCGGCAATGAAGGAGTCAGTTTTCTTCAGGAACGGAACGAAGTTACCCAGCAGATCCTGGAGCATAAAGCGGCCGGAACGGGTACCCGCATCCAGTGCAGTCAGGATAAACAGTGCTTCAAACAGGATCCCGAAGTGGTACCAGAAGCCCATATCCGCTGCAGGAATGATTTTGTGGAACACATGCGCGATACCTACCGCCAGTGTCGGTGCACCACCCGCACGGTTCAGAACAGACGGCTCACCGATATCTTTGGCGGTCTGTAAAATCTCTTCCGGCGAAATCACAAAGCCCCAGGAACTGACCGTCGCGGCCGCCTGAGCGGTCACATCTTTCAACTGTGCCATGATCATCGGTGCATCTGCGGTACCGAGGTTATGCAGATCCGGCATGGTGATACCCAGCGCCGCAGGCGGGGTGTTCATCGCAAAATAGAGACCCGGTTCGATAATGGAGGCTGCAACCAGCGCCATAATCGCCACAAAGGATTCCATCAGCATAGCGCCGTAACCGATATAACGGGCATCGGTTTCACAGGCCAGCAGTTTCGGTGTGGTACCGGAAGCAATCAGGGCGTGGAAGCCGGAAACCGCACCACAGGCAATAGTAATAAACAGGAACGGGAACAGAGCACCTTTCCAGACCGGACCGGTTCCGTCAACGAACTGTGTCATTGCCGGCATTTTCAGATCCGGGTTGAGGATAACGATACCCACAGCCAGACCGACGATAACACCGATTTTCAGGAAGGTTGCCAGATAGTCACGCGGAGCCAGAATCAGCCACACCGGCAGCAGAGCGGAAACAAACGCATAGCCGATCAGGGCATAAGTGATAGTGGTATCTTTAAAGGTCAGCGCAGGGCCCCAGTACGGGTCGTGTGCAATCACACCACCGAACCAGATAGCCGCCACCAGCAGCACAATACCGATGACAGACACTTCACCGACACGTCCCGGCCGGAGATAGCGCATGTAGATCCCCATAAACAGGGCAATCGGCACAGTGGATACGACGGTGAACACACCCCACGGACTTTCTGCCAGCGCTTTCACCACAATCAGTGCCAGCACGGCGAGGATGATGATCATAATCAGGAAGCAGCCGAAGAGCGCGATAGTGCCCGGCACGGTTCCCATCTCTTCTTTAACAATCTCACCCAGAGATGCACCATTACGGCGCGAGGAGATAAACAGCACCATAAAGTCCTGTACCGCCCCCGCCAGCACCACACCGGCCAGCAGCCAGAGTGTGCCCGGCAGATACCCCATCTGCGCGGCAAGTACCGGTCCGACTAACGGACCCGCACCGGCGATCGCGGCAAAGTGGTGGCCGAACAGAACGTTACGGTTAGTCGGAACATAGTTCAGACCATCATTATTAATCACCGCCGGTGTTGACCGGGTCGGATCCAGTTTCATAACCTTTGTTGCGATATACAGGCTGTAGTAGCGGTACGCCACCAGATAGACTGATACCGATGCAACAATGATCCATAATGCACTGACATGCTCGCCGCGGCGTAATGCGACAACGCCGAGACAGAAAGCACCTATAATCCCCAGGATAAACCAGGGAATGTGCTTAAATAAGCGATTAGAGTTCATAACGCACCTTAAATGTGACTGTGATAATCAAAATGATCCGTATCCGTACGGAAAAAGTGTTTCAGCCGAATAAAATAGAAACTTCCTGCAAGTGTGTTTTATGATAGAAAAATCAAGGCGGGAAACGGGGATTATCCCGTAAGCGGTTGTATAGCAGATTAAGCGGTCACTTTTTACAGCCGGGCGGTTTTATCCGCCTCCCGGGACGGTAAAATTTGTGATCGGGTTAACGTTATGTTTTTTAAATTTTTTCGTGCTTTTTGTTAATTTTTTATGAAAGCGTGCTTTTATCCGCTTTTCTCCGTGATTTATGACCTGAAACCGACAGAAGACAGTAACCGATATGACTAAAAAACCCGGCACACCTCCCGGCAACTTCCGTGCTTATGCTGATAAGCAGACACAACGCAATATGCTGTTTCAGCGGGTTCTCCGCCTGCTGACCTTCAGTGTGGTTTTCCTCGCCGGATTTATGATTTATCAGACCTGGCAGACACAACAGAATGATGTCTATGCTGACGGGCAGATAACCGGTTATCTGCGGACAGAAATGCGCGATACCCGTTCGGGACAGCAACTGGTCGGCTGGCCGGTGGTGAAATTCGTGACAGCGGATAATAAAATCGTGACCTTTACCTCAACAGATCAGTTGCTGTGCCAGTCACAGTGTGAAAACGGTCCGGTGGGTGTTTATTATCAGAAGGATAATCCGGGCAAAGCACAGATAGCGGACTTCGGTGCCCGCTATGGTGAAATGATTGTCTGGGGAGTGGTCGCCTTTATTCTGCTGGTGACCTATATTCTGCACAGCTGGCGCCTGCGGATTCTGGCCCGCCGCCGTTACGGTGCAGCATCATAAACGGCTGTCCGGCGGTGGTGTCCGGCCGAATCCGGTGATAAGGCCGTAAGGTGAAATACGGAACCAGTGACCGCCGGTCCACCAGGAGTGCTCGCCGTCGGTTTCCTCTTCACACCCCACGCCAACCTCGGCGGTACCGCTGACAAAGCCGTACGTGCAGTCATAAATGGCGGGGATCACCACCCGCCCGGTGACGCTGTCCGCATAACCGATTTTATTGCCGGAGCGGATACGGTAACGCCCGTCTTCCGGTTCGTCCGGCGCACTGTCGAAATAGTACGGCTGATACGGTTCCTGCAGATTACGGTCAACGAAATGGCTGCCGAAGGTATCTTTATCCCGGTACAGACAGAGCTCAAAGGGATTATCCGGCCTGAAGCAGTTATCCGCCACTGACGGTTCATCCGCGCGGGCCCGCACCCATTCACGGGCTTTTTCTGCCTGCACATCCGTACCGGCAAATGCGGTCAGCGGCAGCAACATTACAAATACGATTCCCGGTATTCTGCATCTCATCGGTTATTCCTCTGCCTGACCACGGTCTGTGATGCCTTCCTCTTTATATATACGGGAAGGCCATCACAGATATTACCCCGGTCAGCCGGTGACGACTACTGATGCCGCCGCCTGTTTTGCAGTATTTACCGCCTCCTGAACAGAAGGTGCCAGCGCCAGGGCAACGCCCATGCGCCGGGAGCCGTCAATCTCCGGTTTGGCAAACAGACGCAACTGCACAGTCCCGGTCAGGGCGTGCTCCAGCCCGCTGTAACGAACATCATCGCTGCGCAGTGACGGCAGGATCACCGCTGAGGCAGCCGGACGGTACTGAACTATCTCTCCGGCCGGTAATCCGAGAAACGCCCGCACATGCAGGGCAAATTCAGAGATATTCTGTGAAATCAGTGTGACCAGCCCGGTATCGTGAGGACGCGGAGAAACTTCATTAAAAATAATATCCTCACCACGGACAAACAGCTCAACACCGAACAGACCATAGCCGCCCAGCCCGTTAACGATAGTCTCCGCCACCTGTTGTGCCCGTGCCAGAACAGCATCCGGCATGGCCTGCGGCTGCCAGGATTCACGGTAATCCCCGCGCTCCTGACGGTGCCCGACCGGTGCACAAAAATGCACACCATCTGCCGCACGGACAGTCAGCAGGGTGATTTCATAATCGAAATCAATCATCCGCTCGACAATCACCCGCCCTTTTCCGGCGCGTCCTGCTTCCTGAGAGGCCAGCCAGGCATCGTGCAATGTGCTTTCATCGCGGATAATGCTCTGCCCTTTACCCGATGAACTCATCACCGGCTTGATAATGCAGGGAAATCCAATCTCACCGGCGGCACGGATAAAAGACGCCTCATCATCCGCAAAACGGTATTCTGATGTCATCAGCCTCAGCTCTTCTGCGGCCAGGCGGCGGATCCCTTCGCGGTTCATGGTCAGTTTTACCGCATTGGCACAGGGCACGACATGAAAACCCTCCTGCTCCAAACGGTATAATGTATCTGTCGCAATCGCTTCAATTTCCGGCACAATATGGTCAGGCTGTTCTTTCCGGATCACAGCTTCCAGCTCCGCGCCGTCCAGCATGTTGATCACATAGCGGCGGTGTGCGATATGCATGGCCGGCGCGTTGTCATAACGATCAACAGCAATCACTTCAATACCGAGCCGCTGGCACTCAATCGCCACTTCTTTGCCTAATTCACCTGCGCCCAGCAGCATCACTTTTGTGGCACCCGGGCGTAATGCCGTACCTAATGTTGTCATCACTGTCACCTGTTCAGAAATACCGGAAAATTTGCGCGCCATTATATACGCAATCGTTTGCTTTAGTCACGAAATAAGCAAATCACCGGCTGTCACAGCGCTCAGCGGGGTTTTATACCCAGACCGGCTTTTGCTGTATTTTTCCAGTGATGGCGGATAAGAGACAGGATACAGAACAACAATCCCAGCCAGATCAATGAGAAACTGACGCCTTTGACAGAATCAAAATGCTCATTAAAGAGGAACACCGCCAGCAGGAACTGAATGGTCGGTTCGAGATACTGTGCCAGACCGATGGTGGTCAGTGTGGTGGAACGCACTGCAGCCGTGAAGAACAGCAGCGGCAGCAGCGTAACAGGCGCGGTCAGTATAAAACAGATGCGGGTAAAGGTATCTGCGGTGCTGAATGTGCCCGCTCCGCTGTTTTCAAGCCAGAAATACAACACAATAGCCACCGGCAGCAGCCAGAGACTCTCAATCAGCAGTGAAGTCGTCAGGTCATAACGGATAAATTTGCGGATAAAGCCGTACAGTGCAAACGCAGAGCCCATCATCAGCGCCAGTTTCGGCAGGCTGCCGTACTGATAAAGCTGATAACCCACCCCGGCACAGACGAAAATCAGCGCGGTTTTTTCTGCCGGTTTCAGGCGTTCATGCAGGAAGATGACACCCAGTAAAATAGAAAACAAGGGGGTGATGAAATATCCCATGCTGGCTTCCAGCACCAAATCATGGGTCATTGAATAGGTAAAGGTGCACCAGGATATTGCCATCACACTGGTACTGAGCAGACAAAGCAGCAGCGAGCGTTTATCAGCCCATACCGCTTTTACCCGGGTACGGTTTTTTAAAAAGAAACGGACAAATAATAACAGCGGAATTGACCAGAGGACGCGCTGGGATAATAACTCCAGCGGCTGCACCCCCGGCAGCAGGCGGTAAAAAAGCGGTGTGATCCCCCAGAGAAAATAAGAAAAAATCGCCAGCATCGCGCCGGATCGTAAAAACATGGTTCAGCCAATCCTGTTTATCATTATGTTATGACTATCATACCCCCCTGCATTAAAAATCCCATGCGCCTGCTCAATTTATTTCCCGTCACCGGTCTCTCCCGTATACATCATATTATGTTCACTGAAACCACGCTTTTTACTACGCAGATATAACTATAAAATATCAGTCTCGCTTGATTTTCATATTGATAACGTTAACATTATAAGTATCATTAACAAATCATTTTTGGGTATAATTCCTAACATTTGATGTTAACGTTAACTTTGAGTGATTATAGCCAGATAGATCCCCTGATTTTTTATACTCTGGAAACTACAACCTCTCGTAATGCATTGATGAAAAACGATAAATAATCATTTAATGTTCATTGCCACGATAAACAGAGCAACACGTCAGACATTTCCCTCCGGAGATTGAAAAATCTTTCGTGCGGTAGCTTTGTCTCTGAAAAATATCATTACCTTTTTTTAATTAACTATTTTAACGTTAACATTGAAAGGTAAGTAATAATAATTACCACTACGAACCAAAAATCAAAGAAACAACATTAAAATACAACATTGAAAGTTTTGTGTTTAGCTAAAGCGAAATTTACGCTTAATGTTGCACTCAAAACGACAGATAAGTCCGTAATTACAAAAATAACGCTGCGCTGATTTTTTATCCGGCAGCCTGCCTTTGGTTAATTAAAAAAATTAACCAAACGTGAACGGATAAAAATCAGGAAAAAAGAGAAAGGATTGTGTAACAGCCGGGGATCAGAGTGACTCTCTGCTGAGCATCCGGCAGGGGACATAAGTCCGCCCTGACGAAACCCGTACTTCAATAAGATGCAGTGCCGCTGTTTCACCCAGCAGGCGATACGGAGAGCGGATAGTGGTCAGCGGGGGATAAAAAAGTTCTCCGGTACCGGTCATATTTTCACAGCCGAGAATACCGGCCTGCTCCGGAACAGAAATACCGCGGGTTAATAAAACCTGATACACAACAAAGGCTATCTGATCATTACCACAGATAATACAGTCAAATAACGGTGAATTACCGTCAATGTATTGATCTATCAGTGTCACAACGTCCCGGTAATAAATATCAGATAATGTGATGTTGTGCTGATTCAGCTGACCGGCTGACAATCCCGCATTCAGCCATGCATTCTGAACCGCATCACGGCGCAAACCGGATGAAAGGCATTCCGCCGGCGGCCAGATACAAAGCGGGCGGCGGTAACCCCGCTGAATAAGATATTCTGTTGCATCATACTGAGCATGATAATCATCCGGAATATAAGACGGTAACGCTGTATTTCCGGGATCATAGCAGTTCGTTAATACCAGGTTTCTGTCGCGGAGTAACTCAGGAATGTTTATCTCACGCAATTCTGCACTGGTAATAATAATACCGTCAGGGCGGCGGGATAAAATCTGGCGGACAGCCGCAACCGGGTCATCTCCGGATGAAATATTAACAACAAAGTGGTCCCAGCCATATTTTTCTGCACACTGCTCAATAGCCAGCAGTATTTCAACAGAAAACGGGGCTGAGGCGGTATCAATTGCTAATACCCCCATGCACGACAGATTTGTATTTTTACCTCTGATTTTCCGGGCTGATAAATCCGGTACATAATTCAGAACATCAATAGCATGCTGAACCTGTCTCAACGTCTCAGGCTTCAGCAGTTCCGGATTATTTATTGCCCTTGAAACAGTCATCAGTGAGACTGATGCCAGGCGGGCAACATCTTTCAGTGATGCCATATTATTATCAGTAGAAAATAAGTGTTTGTTCTGTCGCGTGAAAAAGAAAAAATGTGAGCTGCCATTTATAACATATTGTGTCTGTAACCCCAAGAGCAAATGTAAATGTTTATTTCATAAAAAACCCCTTACTCCATAAATTAAACGAACTTTAAACAATAGCAACATATTGTTTTATAAAAATAAAAATAAAAAACATCCACATTATTTTGCTTTTATTAAAAAACATACACCGATTCCGAAATGAAATTTACTTATCCATTTAAACATTTCCTCGACGTTATCTTATCTACAATACATAAAATTTGCGTAAATAAACCTAAGTAATTATGCCCTTATTTTTATCCGTTAATATCGGTTTGTTTTGTGTCCTATTTTAATTGAGGAGTAACTTATGGATGCCGTTATTCATTTAATCAACTGTGCTGATTTACCAGGCAACAATATCAAATTCATGCTTGATAATATGAATTGTGAAGTAAAATCTTATTCATCTGAGCAGGCTTTTCTGAAATATTATGTTAATACGCCAAAAGAGCATGCCCGTGAATGTATTATTCTGGAAGTGGGAGAATCATCTGCTGAGGCATTCTATCTTATCGATGAACTCAAACGCCTGAAAAGCATTATTCCTGTGATTGTTATCACCGCTTATCCGTCTTTTGAGACCTGCCGTCGTGCATTTAAAGCGGGTATTCTGGAATTCTTCAAGAAACCGATTAATTCAGAGCTGTTAGTTAATGCGATTCATGACGCATTTAATCAATATGAAAATAGCCTCACTAAGTACCATAGATATCAACGCTTTAAAGATAAATTCAGCAAGTTATCTGCCCGTGAGAAAGAGGTCATGGATATGATTCTGGAAGGAAATACCAGTAAAGAAGCTGCACAAAAATTATCATTATCGCCGCGTACTGTTGAAGTACACCGTTCTAATATGTATACCAAGCTGCGTATTAAATCATTACTACAACTGGTGCAGGAATATGATTTCTATAAAAACTATTCAGATTCAATCTGAGCATTTCCGTTTTTATAATAAACTTTATATTCCGCTTTTGTAGTTAATAAATATACCGATGATTTTACCTGCTTCTGCTTGCTTATTTAACTGCTTCTGATGTTTCACTGTTAATACAGATTGTCATTTCTATCATATTCCGGATTGCGCCAGTGTTACCACTGGTGACAAATTGTAATGTAATGATAATACACCAGGGTATCACTCTGATATTAACGACACATACCGGCAGTCATATATTCCGGAAAACCTGACATAATGAGATCTGACATCCTGTAATACAGATATAAAACTTCATTAATAGTATTTAATACCTGATTACTCATTTTAATATTTTGTTACAAATGAAACAAAATGCACTTTACCCACCTTATGGGTAAACCGGAGTTGTGTGCTGCCTGAAAACTCCCTTCTCTTTATACCACTCTTCCCCTGCGTGTTTTCATGCTGATACTGCCAATCAGCAATAATGACATGCCCCGCTGTTATTCCCTGAAATTCGCTGTCTTCCTGTAATAATACGCCATAAAAAAAGCATCCGTTACAGGATGCTTTCAGTATTCACATAATCGCCGGATTATTCTATTTTCAGCACGTTCAGTTTGATCATAGACATTGAGTTCGGTGGTATCTGCCCTTCAATACCGGCGACACCATAACCGCCTTCCGGTTTTATATACACATCAACCGCACCGCCTGCGCCGGCAAGTGAAACGAATTTAGCCAGGTCACCCGGTAATTCATTGAACGGAATAACCGCCGGTGCATTTACCGGATATGACACGGTTACTTTACCGTCAGTTAGTTCCTCATGCATCGCAAATGTGACTGTTTTTCCTTTCAGCGCTTTATATTTCTGTCCCTGTTTGGTGATACGGTAATAAACGTCCGGCGTCATTTTGGAATAATTCTGGCGCTCCAGGCGGGCGATCAGCTCCTGGTTTTTCCGTTTATTCAGCTCACCAACCTGCTGGAAAGTATAAGCCGTCACGGCTTTATTTTTTTCTTCTGCTTTCGCAATTTGTGTATTCAGCGTGGTATTTTCTGTCCGCTGTGCACTGACAACCGCCTTTTGCTTATCCATTTCTTTCTGCAATGCGGTGTATTTTGCCGAGAGATCGGCATTTTCTTTCAGCTTAGCCGCCGCTTTGGCGAGTTCTGCATCTTTATCTGCCAGCTGCTTTTTCTGGTTATCAAGCTGAGTATTCAGCTTAATTAATTCCGCATCAGATTTCGCCAGTGCTTCAATCTGCTGTGTTTTTTCTTTTAAGGCTTTATCCAGCTGAGCAGCCCGCTGCTGTTCTGCCGCTAATTTTTTATTCAGTCCGGCATTATCCGCCTGAACAGTACTGCTCTCTTTATCTGCACCAGATATTTTTGCCGACAGCAGTTGCTTATCCGCCGTCAGCTGCGCAATTTTTTGTTCCAGTGTGGCTTTATCCACGATCAGCGCAGCCACCTCTTTTTTCAGATTATCGCTCTGACGGGCATTATCCGCCTCACGGCTCTGTAACTGAGCTGTCAGCTTAAGTTTATCGGCCTCACGCAGCTGTAATTCTTTTTCCAGTGTCTGCAACTGAGCTGCCATTTTTGCGTTATCGGTATTTTTGGCGTTCAGTTGTGTAATCTGTTTTTCCAGCGCGGTTTTATCGGCGGCCAGAGTGCTGAGGTCTTTTTTCAGCTTGTCACTCTGTGCTGCCGCATCTTTATTCTGAACAGCCAGTTGATCTGCAAGTTTCTGCTTTTCTGTTTCGGTATTTTTCAGCTTCTGCTCAGTATCGGTCAGGCTGCGGGTGACTTTCGCCAGATCGGCATTTTTATCATTCAGCAGTGCCGCATTTTTCTCTGACTGTGCTTTCTCTGCCGTCAGCTGTGCAATCTGTTTTTCCAGCGCAGTTTTATCCGCAGCCAGGGCAGCGAATTCTTTTTTCAGCTGTGCGCTCTGTTTGTCACTGTCAGCATTACCGGCCGCAATCTGTGCCGCCAGCGCCTGTTTTTCGGTATCACGCTGTTTCAGTTGCTGCTCCAGCGTACTCAGTTGCTGAACCATTTTTTCCATATCGGCATTTTTACTGCTCAGCTGTGCGATACTTTTTTCAGCCTGTGCCTGCTCTTCGGTCAGCCGGGTGATTTGCCCGGTCAGCGCCGTTTTATCAGCGGTCAGTGCGGTCAGATCTTTTTGCAGCTGCGCATTCTGCTGCTGGTTATCGGTGGTTTTCTGCAGTAATTCAAGCGCGATACGCTGTTTTTCCGCTGTGCTTGCTTTCAGCTGTTTTTCCAGCTCTGAAACCTGCGCGGTGGTTTTCTGCATTTCCGCTGTTTTCGCATTCAGCAGTTCGGTATTTTTGGCTGAGGCGCTGTTTTTATCTGCGGTCAGTGCAGAGATCTGTTTTTCCAGTGCTGCTTTTTCTGCCGTCAGTCCGTCGAGAGATTTTTTCAGCTCCGCGCTCTGTTTCGCACTTTTACTGCCCTGTTCCGCCAGTTGTGCGGTCAGTGCCAGTTTTTCGGTATCACTTTGTTTCAGCTTACTTTCTGTTGCCGTCAGCTGTTGCGTAAGTTTTGCGAGGTCGGCATTTTTACTGCCGAGCAGAGCGAGGTTCTCGTCAGCCCGGCTCTTCTCTGAATTCAGCTGCGCAACCTGTTTTTCAAGCGCCGATTTATCCGCTGTCAGCGCGGTGATCCTTTTTTCCAGATCGGCTGATTGTTTGCCGTTTTCGGTTTCCTGAGATTGCAGTTTTGCTGTCAGGCGCTGTTTTTCCGCATCCCGCTGAGCCAGCTGTTTTTCCAGCTCCGTCAGCTTCTGCGTGATTTTTTCCATACCAGCATTTTTATCCTGCAACAGCGCGAGATTTTTCTCTGCCTGAGCATTATCGGATTTCAGCCCGGTAATCTGCTTTTCCAGTGCCGCTTTTTCTGCCGCCAGTGCTGCCAGGTCTTTTTTCAGCGCGTCGCTCTGTTTGCTGTTTTCACCGGTCAGCGCGAGGATTTTGTCATTCAGCTGCTGTTTTTCCGCATCCCGCTGAGCCAGCTGTTTTTCCAGTTCCGTCAGCTTCTGCGTGATTTTTGCCATATCGGCATTTTTGCTTTCCAGCAGCGCGAGATTTTTATCTGCCAGCGCTTTTTCTTTATTCAGCGCCGCAATCTGTTTTTCAAGATCGGCTTTTTCGGCTGTCAGAGCCGTGACCTGACCTTCCGCCTGACCAAAACGGGCCAGGTTTTCGCTTATCTGCTGATTGAGTGAATCAATCGTTTTGCGGTTCTGTTCCAGCTCAGCGGTCAGTTTGGCGCTGTCGCTTTTTGCCGCAGTCTGTAACTCATTATTTGCCAGAGTCAGATTGCTGAGCTCTGTCTCTTTTTTCGCAATATCCGCGAGCGCCTGTTCATAATTATGCTGAACATTCCGGTACTTTTCGTTCAGTGACGCGAGTTCACGCTTCACGTCCTGTAATTTCAGGCGGGTGAGGCGCAGTTGTTTCTGCGGATCCGACGGCGTAAACCAGGTTTCCGGTTTCAGCACACGGGCAACCGTCAGCGGCAGATCAGAGAAATACGTCATTGAACGGAAAGGTTCACCCGGGATGGCAAACAAGGCTTCCGGTGTGAGAGTCAGTGAGGAGGTCATACGGGAAGGAACAGGTGAGAACACAAATCCCCGGTGATTTCCGCCCCATTTCTGGCTGTCACGGACCAGATAAGCCGGAGACCACTGCGGGTATCCGATCGGAACAGGATTGGTCACAACAACCGGTTCCCTGACCACAATATTTTCGCATTGTGCCGATACGGAGATCCCCGGGGTTGTTGTGTCAGTTTTCTGTGCGGCAGCTGTTTGTGTCCGGCTTTCCTGCGCGGACGAAACAGTGCGTTTTCCTGTGCGGGCAGCTTTACGTGTGCCCTGACGCTGTGACTGAGTGGCCTTACCCGCCGTATTTACCGGCGGTGTAACCCGGGTTTCGGGAGACCTGCCAGGTTGCTGCACTGATACCGGAAAATTGCCTGATGCTTTTTCAGTCTGAATATAACGGTCAAAATCTTCAATAACCTGATTAAATTCAGATGCAGTTGCCGGTTGCACTGCCGCAAACAATGCGACAGTAATACACAACCTGATGTTCAGTCTCATAACCCGTTAACCTTCTCCAGGGTATTCTCAATAGACAGAACAGAATAATAACGAACCTGGGCACACATCACTTTGGTTTTCGCTTCAATCGACATCTTCAGTAATTTAAGCGTATCCGGGCTGGCGGTTCTTTCGAGCTGACGATACAGTCTGTTGATCTGGCTGATTTCGCTGAAACCGGCGACCATCTGACTGTAATCTTTCGGAGAAATAGTTTTGAGCGAGTCGAGTTCTTTAACACACATACTCAGCTCAGGCGAAATCTGTCCGGAGGGTTGCTGTAATTCAGGTCTTGGCAAAGGTGCAGTCGTTCTCACCGGCTCCTGCTCCGCCGGCTGAACCGGTTGTGCCGCAGGCTTCGGCGCAGAGGGTGTCGTTAATGAACAGCCGGACAGGGTTACAACGCCTCCCAACAGGAGTATCCCCGCCATTTTGTTCAGTGCTGTCTTGGATAACATAGTTTCACCTTAGAGAAATAATTTGGCCACTGCTGCGTTGTGCAAAAATAGGCACCAATTGTATAGCCAGAGCCGTGGAAAATAAACTCTGACGTGTCACAACTCAGGCTTATGTAACATACACTACGTCGCGGGCGAGTCTGAACTATTCGTTTTTTGTTATCCGAACACCTTACTGCAGCCGCACAATCTGAATTCTCACGCTTGTCATCGTCAACGATTTGGCTTCGTTATTATTCTGCTCTGCCGGTCTGTTTCTTACAGGCCGAGAACATAAATTAGTCAGTTTACCTTACAAAACGGTACCGGAATATTTGCCGGACAGTTTGTAACAAGTCTTAAAAATAAGTATCACCCGGTATCTGTCCATCATAAAAAGAATATAAGCACAGTTGTACCTGAGGCGGCATTATATCTTATTCACGAATAAAATCGATTAACCGCCGCAGACAACCATTCTGTAAATATGAAAATAAAACGACAGACACAGAACAAATACATAACCCGCTGTTATCCCGGATGATTCACGGCAGTATAAATGAATAATTCCGTTATGGATTCTCTTTTTTTCAATTATGCGACCGGGATTCCGTTCCTTTTTCCGGGTTGATTATTATCATTATTTTCTTAGTAATCTATTATCTTCTTATAATTTAAAAGCGACAGAATTTATCAGGCTTATTACGCATTATATGATTAGTAACACTATCAAACTATAAATTATCATTCTGCTTCTGCGGTACTCCGGGATTATCAATACAGACACATTTTTCTCTCAATATGAGAGAAAGCGGGACAGGAAAATCCGCCGTTTCCTGCCGGACACCCTTATTTTTTTTACCTCAGTCACAAATCCCCCGATAAATTGCTGTTTTTCTCCCTGCTGGCGTATTTATTGCTTGTTTTTATGCATGCTTACTTTTTCCTGAAGCCGGAGAAATAATAATGTCTGAAGCAGTCGGAAAACGCGCGCTGGGTACGCCTTACCTGCGCGTTGATGCCCTGAGCAAAACATCAGGGCGGGCGCGCTACACGGATGATCTGCCGATGCCGGGTATGCACTACGCCAAATATGTCCGCAGTACCATTGCCCACGGGATGGTAACATCCGTTGATGCGTCACAGGCGCTCGCCATGCCGGGTGTGGTCGCGGTATTCACCTGTAACGATGTGCCGCAGATCCCGTTCGCCACCGCCGGTCACGCCTGGTCTCTGGAACCGGCCAAACGTGATGTGGCAGACCGCCTGCTGCTGAACCGCCATGTGCGCCACCACGGCGACGGTGTGGCGATTGTGGTTGCCCGTGACGAACTGACTGCCGAAAAAGCGGCGGCACTCGTCAGCGTCACTTATGACGAGCTGCCGGTTATCACCTCACCGGAGGCGGCACTGGCCGCAGATGCCCCGCAAATCCACAGCTGCGGTAACCTGCTGAAACGTACCGCTATCAATGCGGAAAGCGCCAGAGCGACAGTCAGTCAGTCGCCGTTCCGGTTCCGCGGCCATTTTGATACCCCGGTGGTTCAGCATTGCCATATGGAAGGCGTCACCTGCTACGCCTGGCAGGAGGCGGATAATAAGATTTCCGTGGTATCGAGTACCCAGATCCCGCACATTGTGCGCCGTGTGATAGGCCAGGCGCTGGATATGCCGTGGTCGCATATCCGGGTGATTAAGCCGTATATCGGCGGCGGTTTCGGTAATAAACAGGACGTGCTGGAAGAGCCGATGGCCGCCTGGCTGACCCTGAAACTCGGCGGTATTCCGGTGAAAGTGGAGCTGAGCCGCGAAGAGTGTTTCTTTGCCTCGCGCACCCGTCACGCCTTCCATATTGATGCGGAGATGGGACTGACCGCCGACGGCACACTGAACGGTTATCATCTTGATGTTCTGTCCAATACCGGCGGCTATGCCTCTCACGGACACTCCATTGCGGCTGCGGGCGGGAACAAAATCCCGTACCTGTATCCGCGCTGCGATTACGGCTATTCCGCCGCCACCGTCTATACCAACTACCCGTCAGCGGGCGCAATGCGCGGCTACGGAGCACCACAGGTCACGTTCGCCCTCGAATGCCTGATGGATGATGCCGCCGCACAGCTGAATATCGACCCGGTGGATATCCGTCTGCGTAATGCGGCGCGGTCCGGTGACTGTAACCCGGTCAATAAGAAAACGATTTACAGTGCGGGGCTGATTGAGTGCCTGAAACGCGGTAAAGAGCTGTTCGGCTGGGATGAACGCAAAGCAGAGGCGCTGGCAACACGCGGAGACATCCGCCGGGGCGTCGGTGTAGCCTGTTTCAGTTATTCATCCAATACCTATCCGGTCGGCGTGGAAATCGCCAGTGCCCGTCTGCTGATGAACCAGGACGGTAATATCAATGTGCAGGTCGGCGCGACAGAAATCGGCCAGGGCTCGGATACCGTGTTCTCGCAGATGGTGGCGGAAACCCTCGGCGTGCCGGTCAGTACCATTCAGATGATCTCCACCCAGGATACGGATATCACCCCGTTTGACCCGGGCGCGTTCGCGTCACGGCAGAGTTATGTCACCGCACCGGCGCTGAAAGAAGCGGCATTGTCACTGCGGCAGAAAATCCTCGATCATGCCTCGCTGATGACACACCAGGCCGCGTTTAATATGACCATTCTCGACGGCAATGTGGTGCTTGAGGCGCAGCCGGACGTGGTTGTCACCACCGTCGCGGAAGTGGCAATGCACAGTTTTTATCATCAGGAGATCGGTGGTCAGCTTTCTGCTGAATCCTCTCATAAAACACAGACCAACCCGCCGGCCTTCGGCTGTACTTTTGTCGATGTCACCGTGGATATTCCGATGTGTCAGGTGACCATTAACCGGATCATCAATATGCACGATTCCGGCCGGATCCTGAACCCGCAGCTGGCGGAAGGCCAGGTCCACGGCGGAATGGGAATGGGGATCGGCTGGGCGCTGTTTGAAGAGATGCTGATCAACGAGAAATCCGGGGTTGTTCATAACCCGAACCTGCTCGACTACAAAATGCCGACCATGGTTGACCTGCCGGATCTGGAGTGCGGGTTTGTCGAAACCTACGAGCCGCAGTCCGCATACGGCCATAAGTCCCTGGGTGAGCCGCCGATTATTGCGCCGGCTGCCGCTATCCGTAACGCCGTGCGTATGGCGACGGGTATTTCTGTCAATACTATCCCGCTGACACCAAAACGGCTGTACCGGGAATTTGTTAATGCCGGGCTTATCAGGGGGTAACTGCCATGTATGATTTTGAAACTTATCACCGTGCAGAGAGTGTCGCACATGCCGTCTCACTGCTGACGACGGATCCGCAGGCCAGATTGCTGGCGGGCGGAACGGATGTGCTGATCCAGCTTCATCACCTCAATGAACGCTTCCGCCGTATTGTGGATATCCATGATTTGCCGGAACTGCGCGGGATCAGCTGTGATGATGCGGGACATATCCGTATCGGCTCCGCAACCACCTTCTCCGAACTGATTGACAGCCCGGTGATCAACAAGTGTCTGCCCGCGCTGAGCGAAGCGGCTGCCACCATTGCCGGACCGCAGATCCGCAACGTTGCCACTTACGGCGGCAATATCTGTAACGGCGCCACCAGCGGCGACTCTGCCTGTCCGTCCCTGGTTTATCAGGCAGAGCTGGAGATAGCCACCCCGGACGGCATCCGCCGCAGACCACTGCGCGGCTTCCATACCGGTCCGGGTAAAGTGGCCTTTGAACCGGGTGAACTGCTGATCGCGTTCCATTTCTCACCAGAGAATTACCGTGGTAAAGGCTCCGCCGCTTATAAATACGCCATGCGCGGCGCGATGGATATCGCCACCATTAACTGCGCGGCTCTGTGTGATATCAGAGAAGGACGTTTTGAGGAACTGCGCCTCGCCTTCGGGGTTGCCGCACCGACACCGGTCCGCTGTGAACACGCGGAAGCGGCTGCGATCGGAAAACCGGTCACCGCAGACACTCTGAAAGCTGTCAGTCAGGCGATTGAACAGGATGTGGCACCGCGCACGTCATGGCGGGCAGAGAAAGAGTTCCGTTTACACCTGATCCGCGTCCTGAGCGAGCGGGTGATCCGCACGGCGGCTGAACGTCTGGGAGAAAAAATCGCATGAATATCAAAGAATGGAAAACCATCAGCTGCACACTCAACGGACAGGTACGGGAACTGACGGTGTCACCGGCGGCACGGCTGTCCGATGTCCTGCGTGAGCAGGGGCTTATCAGTGTCAAACATGGCTGCTCTGTCGGTGAGTGCGGTGCCTGCACGGTACTTATCGACGGTATCGCGGTGGATACCTGTCTCTATCTGGCGGTCTGGGCGGACGGTAAGCAGATCCGAACCGCCGAAGGTGAGATGAAGCACGGTAAACCGTCTGCGGTACAGCAGGCTTATGCGGACAGCGGCGCGGTACAGTGCGGGTTCTGCACCCCGGGCCTGATTATGATGACCACCGCCCTGCTGGAAAAACACAAAGGGCAGACCCTTACCATCCGTCAGATCCGCCACGGCCTGGCCGGTAACCTGTGCCGCTGCACCGGTTATCAGATGGTTGCCAATGCCGCGGATAAACTCCAGCGTAATCAGTAAACCGCAGAAAATAGACACCGTCCGTCTTCAGGACGGCGGTGTCTGTTGCTGCAAAAGTACCGGCAGGGCGTGTTCTTCCCCCCAGCTTTTCAGCATCAGTAAGATCGGTACCAGCGACTGCCCGGCGTCCGTCAGGCTGTATTCCACTTTCGGCGGCACCTCCGCATAGACCTTGCGGTGGACAAGCCCCGCTATCTCAAGCTCCCGTAACTGTTTTGTCAGCATACGCGGGGTAATAAATATCAGCAGCCGTTTCAGCTCGTTAAAGCGTTTGATGCCGCTTATCAGATGGTAAAGGATCATTCCCTTGCCCTTCCCGCCCATCATTTCCAGTGTTGCCTCAACCGGACAGGCCTCATAAGCATACGACTCGTAACGCGTCTTTCTGACAGTATCCATTTTGTACCTATATACCAAAAATGTACGTACTTGTTAAAAACATATCATAGTTTATCATTGCGCCGGTTAATGTAAATTACCTTATAAGGATGCCATCATGACCATCACTCAGGCTGTAATGCAGCGTTATTCAACCAAATCCTTTGATCCGGCGAAAAAAATCAGTGATGAGGTGATGAACAGTATCAAAACATTGCTGCGCTACAGCCCGTCCAGCGTCAATATCCAGCCGTGGCATTTTATTATTGCGGCCAGTGAGGAAGGGAAAAACCGGATCGCGGCATCCACCCGCCCGGGCTTTGAATTTAATACCGCCAAAATTACCGACGCCTCTCATGTTGTGCTGCTGTGCGCAAAAACAGATGTGGATGAAGCCTACATGAACAGCGTTCTGGAACAGGAAGACAAAGACGGCCGTTACACCACGCCGGAACACAAAGCGATGAATAACGGCGGCCGGACTTTCTTTGTTAATCTCCATAAAGAAACACTCGGTGATCTGCCGCACTGGGCGGCAAAACAGGTTTTCCTGAACATGGGGACATTGCTGCTGGGTGCTTCCGCGCTGGGTGTGGATGCTGTTCCGATGGAAGGAATGGATTTTAATACCCTGGATACCGAATTTGGTTTATCCGCCAAAGGGCTGGCACCGGTAGCCGTTGTGTCGCTCGGTTACCGCAAAGAGGATGACTTTAACGCCGCGCTGCCGAAATCCCGCCTGCCGGAAGAGCAGATCATGACCGTTATCTGATACGAAAAAGCCGCGCGGACCGGTAACATCCGTGCGGCTTCGGCACACACATTTTCTTCCGCTTTCTGCTACCCGGCGGATAACTCGTACTTCTTAATCTTCCGGTACAGAGTGGCAATACCGATCCCCAGCTCCTCTGCTGCCTGACGTTTGTTGTCATAGCGCTGCAGTGCTTCGCGGATCATCTGTTTTTCCATCTCTTCCAGCATGGTTTCCCCGTGCAGTGCCGGATCCTCATCCGCTGCTGCCGCAGGTACGCTTCTGACCGGAATGGTAATTTCGCTGCGGTGAATATCCCCGGTATTCTGAACCGGTGCGGCAGTGCCGCTTATCATCTGCGCCGCATGTCTGGCAAAGTTCGGCGGCAGCAGTGAGATATCAATCACCTCACCCGGCGGCACCACGTTCACCAGATATTCCACCAGGTTACTCAGCTCACGCAGGTTACCCGGCCACGGCCATGCATTAATGACCGCCATCACCTCATCCGAAATGCCCGGATACACCAGACCGAGGCGCCTGGTATGCACATTGAGGAAATGGTGCACCAGCAGCTCCACATCGCCGTGACGCTCACGCAACGGCGGCAGGGCAATCGGGATAACATTGAGGCGGTAATAGAGATCCTCGCGGAATTTACCTTCACTGACAAACTGTTCCAGATTCTGGTTGGTCGCGGACACAATCCGGATATCGACCGGGATGGTCCGGCTTGAGCCAATCGGCTGCACTTCGCGTGATTCTATCGCACGTAATAATTTCGCCTGAACAATCAGCGGCATATCGCCGATTTCATCCAGGAACAGCGTGCCTTTATCTGCCGCCTGAATCAGACCCTGTTTTCCGTTGGCGGACGCGCCGGTAAACGCGCCTTTCACATAACCGAATAATTCACTTTCCAGTAACTGCTCCGGTATCGCCGCACAGTTGATAGCGATAAACGGTTTTTCACTGCGGTTACTCAGCTTGTGAATAGCCCGCGCCACCACTTCTTTACCGGTGCCGCTCTCGCCGGTGACAAGAATACTCGACGGGCTCGGTGCCACACGGGAAATCAGGTGTTTCAGCTGACGGATAGGTTCGGATTCCCCGACCAGGTGTTCAATCAGCAATCCGTTTTCATCACGGCGCACTTCATTCATATCAATCGCCGCGTGAGACTGATGGAACGCCATCAGGAACATCTGACAGCCGTTAACCACATGAAGCTGCCCGATAATAATATTGCTCTCCCCTTCCCAGGAGACAATATGCTGTAAATGCCCGCGGTTCAGACTCTTGAAATAGGTCAGCGGACGGATGGCAATGGTTTTGCCGGAAATCTTTTCATGCGGGACATTGAGGATCTTCAGAGCATGCGGATTGGCAAATTTCAGATGATTTGCCTCATCCAGGATCAGAACGCCCTGATCCATAAACTCTATCAGGCTCAGTAATACCTTCTGCGCGGCATTACGGCCTTCCTGTTCATCCAGCAGCTTAGCCACAAAAATATTGGAAATATGCTGCACATAATCCGAGAAGTCATGGATGTTATCCCGGATCCGCTCCTGCTGTTCAGAGGTGACGGCCACCAGGCTGATAACCCCGATACAGCGATCCTGGAAGATGATCGGTGTACCGATAAACGCTTTCTCCTTACAGTTATCTTTATCCGCGCAATTGAGGCAGAGCGGATCAAAACAGGAGTGCGTGACTATCTTTTCTTTTTTGGTATCCAGCACATAGCGGAGCAGCTGGGAATTATTGGTCAGACGATGTCCGAGGTGCTGGTTAAACAGCCCTGTTCCGGCAATCCTTGTCAGTTTGTCATCAACGATTTCAACATCAAGCTGTAACACACTGGCGAGCATTTTGCTGAAGTGAACAATCGTCGGCTGTATCTGCATCAGCACAGATGGTGATTTTTCAGTGATCATGCTTACGACTTCCTATGCTCTTAAAACGACATATCGAAAAGAAAGTTCATAACGCGACAAATTAATGATTTTATTATAGTTATTTATCAACGGGCTGAATTATCACCCACTGATAGCACAAGATTGCCAGATCTTTATCACCGAAACTCTAACGTATGTACAAAAATCACACTTTTCTTCAGATTTGATAATGAAACTGGAATCTCCGTCACTCTATTTTATCAATATGATAAATCCGCCGGGGTGTTTATCATTCTGGCCCCGCTTCCGGCGGTTCCGCCCTCTCACCGGTCTGATACCGGCGACTTTTCACCCTTGCTGAAAATAACTTTTATTCGCATTTGTCACACATAACCCGGCCATCAGCCCCTGATAATTGTGATCACCCTCCCGAATCCGCCCTGCATTTCACCCCCGGAAGATCATTCCGGCTGATTTGGCATGCTTATTGTTAATAGTCACAGTACACATGCAGAAATGCCTTCTTCTCACTGCATATTCAATTGTCACCGGCCATTTCACATAGGATTTAAAGATGAAAAACGTTAATGAATTATTGAAAGATATCGCCAGACTGAAATCTAATCTTCATCAAAAGGATTTTTTGCTTACCTGGGAACAGAGTCAGGATGAACTGACGATGGTGCTTGATATTGCAGCTGCACTGAAAGGGCTGCGTGCCGATAACATCGCAACCAACGTATTCACAAATGGCCTTGGCATCTCTGTTTTCCGTGACAACTCCACCCGTACCCGTTTCTCTTATGCTTCTGCACTGAATATGCTCGGCCTGGCCCAGCAGGACCTCGACGAAGGTAAATCTCAGATTGCTCACGGCGAAACCGTACGTGAAACGGCCAACATGATTTCATTCTGTGCGGATGCCATCGGTATCCGTGACGATATGTACCTCGGTGCCGGTAACGCCTATATGCGTGAAGTGGGTGCGGCTCTGGATGAAGGTTTTGAGGAAGGCGTTCTGCCGCAGCGTCCTGCGCTGGTTAACCTGCAGTGTGATATCGACCACCCGACACAGTCTATGGCTGACCTGGCCTGGTTACGTGAGCACTTCGGTTCACTGGAAAACCTGAAAGGCAAGAAAATCGCCATGACCTGGGCGTATTCACCAAGCTACGGTAAACCACTCTCTGTACCGCAGGGCATCATCGGTCTGATGACCCGCTACGGTATGGATGTGACGCTGGCGCATCCGGAAGGTTATGACCTGATCCCTGACGTTATTGATGTGGCGAAAAACAACGCCAAACAATCCGGCGGCAGCTTTAAGCAGGTTACATCGATGGAAGAAGCGTTCAAAGATGCGGATATCGTGTATCCGAAATCCTGGGCACCTTACAAAGTCATGGAACAGCGTACCGAACTGCTGCGTGCCAATGACCATGACGGCCTGAAAGCCCTTGAGCAGCGCTGCCTGGCACAGAACGCCAACCATAAAGACTGGCATTGTACTGAAGAGATGATGAAGCTGACCAAAGACGGCGAAGCGCTGTACATGCACTGTCTGCCTGCGGATATCACCGGTGTTTCCTGTAAGGAAGGGGAAGTGGAAGAAGCTGTATTCGAGAAATACCGTATCGCCACTTACAAAGAAGCCAGCTGGAAGCCGTATATCATCTCCGCCATGATTCTGGCCCGCAAATTCCCGCAGCCTGCCCTGGTTCTTGAGCAACTGCTGAAAAACGCACGTAAACGTATTTTATAAATCCGGATCCCGGCCGTCACCGGCCGGGTTCTTTTCCCGATGATATGAGGTGAGGCTCTATGTCTGTCTTCTCACTGAAGTTAGATATTTCAGATAACCGTTATTTCAACGGTAAACACTCCCCGCTTTTTTCCCGTGAAGAAGCACATAAGGCGCTGAAGTTTCATGAGAAAATTACGGGTTACCATCCGACACCACTGTATGACATGAAAGATCTCGCCGCGCTGTTCGGCGTGCGTAATATCCTGGTGAAAGATGAGTCACAGCGTTTTGATCTGAATGCATTCAAAATTCTGGGCGGCTCTTATGCTATCGCCCACCTGTTGTGCGAAAAGTACAACATGGATATTAACGATTTCTCTTTCGAGAAACTCAAAAGCACTCTGACTGAAAAAATGACGTTCGCCACCACCACTGACGGTAACCACGGCCGCGGTGTGGCCTGGGCGGCACGCGCACTCGGTCAGAAAGCGGTGGTGTACATGCCGAAAGGCTCCGCACAGGAACGTGTGAATCACATTACCGGCCTCGGGGCGGAGTGTATCGTCACAGATATGAACTACGACGATACCGTCCGTCTCACCATGGAAAATGCCAAAAAACACGGCTGGATCGTGGTTCAGGATACCGCCTGCGAAGGATACACCAAGATCCCGACCTGGATTATGCAGGGCTACACCACACTGGCTGCCGAAGCGGTTGCCCAGATGAAAGAGATGAAGATTCAGCGTCCGACCCACGTGCTGTTACAGGCCGGTGTGGGTGCGATGGCCGGCGGTGTGCTGGGCTATCTGGTCGATGAGTTCGGGGCAAAAAATCTGCATTCCATTATTGTCGAGCCGGATCTGGCTGACTGTCTCTACCGTTCCAGCCTGAAAGGCGAAATCGTCAATGTCGGCGGCGATATGGCCACCATCATGGCGGGTCTGGCCTGCGGCGAGCCGAACCCTATCGGCTGGGATCTGATGCGTAACTGCGCGACACAGTTTATCTCCTGTGAAGATGCGGTGGCTGCCCTCGGCATGCGTGTCCTCGGTAACCCGTACGGCAAAGACAGCCGCGTGATTTCCGGTGAATCCGGCGCGGTCGGTCTCGGTGTGCTGGCTGCGGTTAACTATCATCCGGAACGTGCGGAACTGATGGCAAGACTCGGCCTGAACAGTGATTCCGTCATCCTCGTGATCAACACCGAAGGTGACACAGATACCAAACATTACCGTGAAGTTGTCTGGGAAGGTAAAAACCCGGCGCAGAAATATTAACTAATTGGAGTATTGAAATATGGCTAAGCAAATCCCGTTTGATGAAATTGTCAAAAAAGCTGAACACTATAAAAAAGATATGACCCGTTTTCTGCGCGACATGGTGGCAATTCCCAGCGAAAGCTGCGACGAAAAACGCGTGATTCACCGTATCAAAGAAGAGATGGAAAAAGTCGGCTTTGATAAAGTGGATATCGACCCGATGGGTAACATTCTGGGTTATATCGGTCACGGTCCGCACCTGATTGCCATGGATGCGCACATCGATACCGTGGGTATCGGTAACATCAAAAACTGGGAATTCGACCCGTACGAAGGTATGGAAAACGACGAAATCATCGGCGGACGCGGTACCTCTGACCAGGAAGGCGGCATGGCCTCTATGGTCTATGCCGGTAAAATCATCAAAGATTTAGGTCTGGAAGACCAGTACACCCTGCTGGTGACCGGGACTGTTCAGGAAGAAGACTGTGATGGTCTGTGCTGGCAGTACATCATCGAGCAGGACAAAATCAGACCGGAATTCGTGGTCAGTACCGAACCGACTGACTGCCAGATTTACCGCGGCCAGCGCGGCCGTATGGAAATCCGCATTGATGTTCCGGGGATCAGCTGCCACGGCTCCGCACCGGAGCGCGGTGACAACGCAATCTTCAAAATGGGTCCGATTCTGGGTGAACTGCAGGAGCTGTCAAAACGTCTGGCCACTGACGATTTCCTCGGCCAGGGCACACTGACTGTTTCTGAAATTTTCTACACCTCACCAAGCCGCTGTGCTGTTGCTGACAGCTGCGCAGTCTCTATCGACCGCCGCCTGACCTGGGGCGAAACCTGGGAAGGCGCACTGGAAGAAATCCGCGCATTACCGGCTGTCAAAGCAGCGAAAGGCGTGGTCTCTATGTACACCTATGAGCGTGCCTCCTGGACCGGTCTGGTCTATCCGACAGAGTGCTACTTCCCGACCTGGAAAGTGGAAGAAGATCACTTCACCGTGAAGACACTGGATCGCGCTTACCGCGGCCTGTTCAACAAAGAGCCGGTTGTTGATAAGTGGACTTTCTCCACCAACGGTGTTTCTATCATGGGTCGTCACGGCATTCCGGTTATCGGTTTTGGTCCGGGCAAAGAGCCTGAAGCTCACGCACCAAACGAAAAAACCTGGAAAGATCACCTGGTGACCTGTGCGGCGATGTACGCGGCCATTCCGTTAAGCTACATGGCTGAAATGAAAAAATAATCTTGTCTTACCGGCCCCGTACTGATGTGCGGGGCTTTTTCAGGAGTACCCCCTATGCGCACACTGATTATCAACGGCACCGTTGTCAATGCGGACGGACAATACCGGCAGGATGTTCTGATTGAAAACGGCCTGATCTCACAGGTTGCACCGGATATTGCACCGGAGACAGATGACCGCGTTATTGATGCACAGGGATGTTATGTTTTTCCGGGCGGTATTGATGTTCATACCCATTTTAATATTGATGTCGGCCTTGCCCGCAGCTGTGATGATTTTTACACCGGCACGCGTGCGGCAGCCTGCGGCGGTACCACCACCATTATCGATCATATGGGATTTGGTCCGGCGGGTTGTTCACTGCACCACCAGCTTGAGAATTATCACCGCTACGCCAAAGGACGCGCCGTTATCGATTACAGTTTTCACGGCGTGATCCAGCATATCAACGACGATATTTTAAATGAAATTCCGCTGATGGTGGCGGACGGGATCAGCAGCTTCAAACTCTATCTGACTTATCAGTACAAGCTCGATGATCCGGATATTTTACGTGCCCTGCAACAGCTTAACCACGCCGGGGCGCTGACCACCGTGCATCCGGAAAATGATGCGGTGATAGCACAGCGCAAAGCGGAGTTTGTGAAGAAAGGACAAACCTCACCGATTTTCCATGCCCTGAGCCGTCCGGCAGAATGTGAGGCGGAAGCAATCGGCAGGATGATTAATCTGGCGCATATCTGCGGCAATGCGCCGCTCTATATCGTCCACCTTTCCAACGGATTGGGTCTCGATTACCTGAAGATGGCGAAAGCCCGCCACCAGCCGGTCTGGATAGAAACCTGTCCGCAGTATCTGTTCCTTGATGAACGCTGTTATGAGCGCGATGACGGCCTGAAATTTATTCTCAGCCCGCCGCTGCGTAACCGCCGGGAAGCCGATGCCCTGTGGCTGGGTATTGATGACGGCGCGATTGATGTGGTCGCCACCGATCACTGCACCTTCCCGTATCAGCAGCGTCTGGCGCTGTCCGGCGGGAATTTCACCCGCTGTCCGAACGGCCTGCCGGGTGTTGAGAACCGTATGTTACTGCTGTTTTCTGCAGGCGTGATGCAGGGACGGATTTCACCGGAACACTTTGTTTCCCTGACCAGTGCAATGCCGGCAAAACTGTTTGGTATCTGGCCGGAGAAAGGCGTGATCCGCCCGGGCGCAGACGGTGATATCACCATTATCGACCCGGCGCAGGAAACCACTATCCGCCATGCGGATCTGCATGATAACGCGGACTACAGCCCGTACGAAGGCATGACGGTACAGGGCGCAGTCTGCTGCACACTGTCGCGCGGTGATATTGTTTACCGTGACGGCGAATTTACTGCTGAACCCGGCCGCGGCCGTTTCCTGAAACGCCGTCCGTTTAAGGCTCCGCACCGGTGTTATTAATTTTTTCCGATTATCGTTTCAACTAATTCATTACGGGTAAAAAAGGATGAAAAAAACAATCGTATTAGCACTGGGCGGCAACGCACTGGGAAATGATCTTCCGGGACAGATGGCTGCCGTCAAAACCACCTCTGTCGTGATTGCCGACCTGATTGCTCAGGGATACCGCGTTGTGGTCACACACGGTAACGGCCCGCAGGTGGGGATGATAACCGGCGCATTTGAGGCTGCCAGCAAAACCGAAGCCAAATCACCGGTTCTGCCGATGTCAGTCTGTGTGGCACTGAGCCAGGGATATATCGGTTACGATTTGCAGAACGCACTGCGTGAAGAGCTGCTGAACCGGGGTATCAATAAGCCGGTTGCCACTATCGTGACACAGGTGGAAGTGGATGCGGCGGATCCGTCATTTAAAAACCCGGCCAAACCTATCGGCGCGTTCTACAGCAAAGAAGAAGCGGAAGCCCTGAGCAGGAAAGGGTTTGAGATGCGCGAAGATGCGGGCCGTGGTTACCGCCGCGTGGTCTCATCACCGAAACCGGTTGATATTATTGAAAAAGAAACCGTCAAAGCCATGCTGGATGCTGATCAGCTGGTGATCACTGTCGGCGGCGGCGGTATTCCGGTGATCCGCGACGGCAACACCCTGCGCGGGGCCAATGCGGTTATCGACAAAGACTGGGCGAGCGCCAAACTGGCAGAGATGATCGATGCGGATATGCTGATTATCCTGACTGCCGTGGAAAAAATTGCCATCAACTTCGGCAAACCAAACGAGCAGTGGCTGGATAAACTGACATCTGCGGATGCACAGCGTTATATCGATGAGAAACATTTTGCACCGGGATCTATGTTACCGAAAGTGGAAGCCGCGCTCTCCTTCAGCCGCAGTAAAAAAGGCCGCAAGGCACTGATTACTCTGCTGAATAAAGCCAAAGACGGTATTGAGGGTAAAACCGGTACTATTATCGGCGATTAATCTTCCTTTTGTTAATATAACGGCCGGGTTTCCCGGCCGTTTTTCTGCTGCAATAATTATAAACCACTGATTGGTTTTTCTTTCGGATATTTCAGTGTGTAACTCAGCGGCAGTTCCATTACCTGCTGCGGCTTCAGCTCCACTTTCCATTCCACTTCACCGGTCTGTTTATTAACGGTCCCTTCTCCGGTTTTAACATCTTTCACCAGGATATTGGTATCCTGACTGACCGGGATCTGATCAAACACCGTTACCACCAGCGGCGCTTTGGCGAAAGATGACAGGGTAATCATATAACCTTCGCTCTGTTCAACCGCAGAGCCCAGAATACCCGGCTGTTTTGTCAGTTTACTGTCCACCTTACGGCTGACCTGAATATCTTTATTCATGCCGAACGGCAGTTCCAGCTCATTGGTGATCAGGCCGGAATCGATATAAGTCTGCCCGATATAACGGTTATCAAAATAGATATTCGCCTTACCGCTGAGCAGATTCAGCGCCGGTGCGTTTTCCACAACCGCCTGTAAATACACATGTTCGTCCATCTTAGGCCGTGTGATATAACGGTATTTTCCGTCCAGCGCCGTCTGTTTGATGGTCAGGGAACGGGATTCAGGAACTGACGGCAGGGAATACGGTTTATCAATACTGTACGTCAGGCTGATACCGTTACTCTCTGCGGTAACAAACGACGAGATCCCGCCGGCAGGGGCTTTTTTCGCTGAGCGATTGCGGCTGTACTCCTTCTTGTCCTCCGCCATCATGGCCACCGGAGCCGGTGCCAGCTCACCCATCACGGCATACTCATTGAACAGTGACAGATACTGCGGATAGAGCTGCGGCGGGGCAATACTCTGTACCGGATCGGCGGATGACAGCACCAGTTCCACCTGATCCCAGTCGATACCGGTGTTCTGGATCACATCCGCTTTGTAGGTCAGCGTCACCGGCTTATCCATACCGGCGCTGCGGATATCATAGGACGGCGCCCAAGCCGCATCCGGCGTGATATAGTCGATATCCAGTTCCGCTGCCACCGCTTTTTTCGCGGACACATTCAGCACCAGCTGCGTGCGGCGCTCCTTAAACTGTGTGACTTTCTCTTCATACTGCGCTTTCAGCAGTGCCAGTGCTTCGGTTTTTTCTTTGATTTGCCGGGAATATTCCAGCTGCTCCGCATAGATTTTTGCCATCTGAGTGCGGATAAAATCCAGCTTCTGCACGGATTGCTCCTGTGTCAGCGGCGCACCGCCGGTGCCGAAGAAATCCTGATCACGCAGCAGACCCAGCTGCTCGTTATTCACTTCCGTCTGCATATTCAGTTGCTGAATCGCCAGATCCTGCTCCTCAATCTGCGCCTTCATAGCATTGATTTCGTCTGAATACACCGGCTTTTCAATTTCGCTGCGCAGATTGACGGACTGAATGATGACATCATCATTATTCAGCATAACGGATAAGCTGCCGGGATTAATATTTCCGGCCACATTAGTCAGGATCACATCACTGTCACCGGCAGGCAGATTCAGTGTTGCGCTGTTACTCAGCTCTGCCCCGCGCAGGAAAATCGTGGCTTTGTTAAGTTTTACATCCTGAACAATTACATTCGGTTTGCCCGCCGCCGCGGCTGTTACCGCCATACCGGCGATCAGCAGGGTACTTTTAACGCCAAAGGTTAATGTCATTACTTAACTCCCTGATTATTATCATCACGATTCCGGCACCGTATACCGGCAGGCCGCTGTGTACACCATAACTCACCATAGTAGAACAGCTGCGGTAACGAAGATAACGGAATAACCTGAAAAGCGCGGCTGTCCGCCGTTTGCCGGGCTTTTTATATGTTACCGTCTCTTTAAAACGGTATTTTATGATTAACATTTGCACGCTTATTGTTTAGTATACTAAACACATTTTCTTCTGACGGATAAAAAAGGTCGCAACCATGACGACACTCCGGACACACACGGCAGCGCCTGCCACTTCACGCAACAAGCTGTTATGGATAGCCGGGATGGGCTGGACATTTGACGCCATGGATGTCGGGCTGCTGGCGTTTCTGCTGGCTGCCTTACAGGCCGACTGGGGGCTGAGTGCCGCACAGCTCGGCTGGATCGGCAGTCTTAATGCCGCCGGAATGGCAGTCGGTGCCTTTGTTTTCGGTCTGATGGCAGACCGGAAAGGGCGCAAACCGGTGTTTATTATCACTCTGCTGCTGTTCAGTCTGGGATCCGGGCTGACTGCTGTCGCCGGTTCGCTGGCCGTGGTGCTGGTGCTGCGCTTTTTCATCGGGATGGGACTGGGCGGGGAGCTGCCGGTAGCCTCTACGCTGGTCAGTGAGAGCGTAGCCCCTCACGAGCGCGGCCGTGTGGTCGTGCTGCTGGAGAGCTTCTGGGCCGTGGGCTGGCTGATTGCGGCACTGATTGCCTATTATATTATCCCTGATTACGGCTGGCGTACGGCGATGCTGCTCAGTGCCCTGCCTGCGCTGTATGCCCTCTGGCTGCGGGCAAAGCTGCCGGAGCCGGTATCCCGCTATACCGCACAGGAGCGCCCGAAACTCACCATTGCACAATCGATGGCACTGATCTGGTCGCCGCAGTACCGCCGTGCCACCCTGATGCTGTGGATCCTGTGGTTCTGTGTGGTGTTTTCCTATTACGGTATTTTTCTCTGGCTGCCGGGCGTGGCGATCCTCAAGGGATTCAGCCTGATAAAAAGCTTCCAGTATGTGCTGATCATGACACTCGCCCAGTTGCCCGGCTATTTCAGTGCCGCCTGGCTTATCGAGCGTTACGGCCGCAAATTCGTGCTGGTCACCTATCTCGCCGGAACAGCAATCAGTGCTTATGGATTCAGTTGCGCGGAAACTGCCACGGCACTGGTTATTTCGGGCATGCTGCTCTCATTCTTTAACCTCGGTGCCTGGGGCGCGCTCTACGCCTACACGCCGGAGCAATATCCGGACAGTGTCCGCGCCACCGGTGCCGGTACCGCCACTGCAATCGGACGGATAGGCGGGATCCTCGGCCCTCTGCTGGCCGGTTACCTGATTCAGTATCAGTTTGCTGTCAGCACCATTTTCCTGATCTTCAGTGCAGCGGTGGTTATCGCCATTCTTGCGGTCATTTTCCTCGGCGCGGAAACCCGTAACCGCGAGCTCAGTACCATTTAACATCTGTTCTGACGGCGGTTATTCCGCCGTCAGAGCCTGATACAGCGCATAGTTATCGCTGTCATTCCTCCCCTTTACCGCAACAGGCGCGTATAATTCAGCCATTATGTCACTGCCGGATCGCCGGCGAAAACCGTAAAAAGAAAATGAATCAATACGATAAAATCAGTAAATTTCTGAGTTATGTCCTGCGGCACCAGCCGGACTCCATCGGGATCCGCCTCGACAATGAAGGCTGGACAGATATCACCGTGCTCCTGCGTCAGGCCGCTGCTCACGGCACACCGTTTGACCGTGAAACGCTGGAAAAGGTGGTGGAAACCAATGACAAAAAGCGGTTTACGATCTCATCCGACGGCATGTATATCCGTGCGGCACAGGGGCATTCTGCCGGACAGGTGGCGATCGATTACCCGCCGCAGACACCGCCGGATATTCTGTATCACGGTACCGCTATCCGGTTTATCAGTGATATCTGTGAACTGGGATTAATTGCCGGATCACGGCACTATGTGCACCTCAGCGCGGATGAAGATACCGCACTGACTGTCGGTGCCCGTCACGGCAAACCGGTGGTACTCACCATTGCCGCCGGGGAGATGCATAAAACCGGTTATCCGTTCTATCTGGCGGATAACGGCGTCTGGCTGACGCCGCATGTACCGATCAAATACCTGTCGCAGAAAAAACCCGGCTGACCGGGTTTATGCGTTAAGACGTGCTGCATGCCACGCGATATGATCCGCGATAAAACTCGCAATGAAGTAATAGCTGTGATCATAACCGGCATGCACACGGATGGTGTGCGGGATATTGTGTGTTTCGCAGGCGGATTTCAGTAACCCGGTTTTCAGCTGCTTACTGAAGAAGGTATCGGCAAGCCCCTGATCAACCAGCATATCCGTCACCCGGTGGCCGGATTCAATCAGTTTCACCGCATCATACTGTTCCCACGCCGCTTTATCCTCTCCCAGATAGGCAGAAAACGCTTTTTCGCCCCACGGCACCTGTGACGGTGACACAATCGGCGCAAATGCCGACACGCTGAGAAATGCATCCGGATTACGCAGCGCCAGCACCAGTGCGCCGTGCCCGCCCATCGAGTGCCCGCAGATACCGCGTTTTTCCGATGTGCCGAAATGTCCGCTTACCAGGGTGTGCAGCTCATTCAGAATATAATCATACATCTGATAATGCGCTTTCCACGGCTCCTGTGTGGCATTGACATAAAACCCGGCGCCCTGGCCAAGATCGTACTCTTTATCATCCGCCACCTGACTGCCGCGCGGACTGGTATCCGGCGCGACAATCACCAGACCGAGCTCCGCTGCATAACGCTGCGCCCCGGCTTTGGTGATAAAATTCTGCTCGTTGCAGGTCAGCCCGGAAAGCCAGTACAACACCGGACATTTCTCTGTTTTTGCCTGCGGCGGCAGAAACACGGAAAAGGTCATCGGCGTACCGGTCACCGCAGAATGGTGACGCCAGACTTCCTGGCTGCCGCCGAAACAGGCGTGATGTTCAATCCGTTCCATATTATCTCCCTGAATACGTTATCAGTAATGAATGACGGTGCGGATGGATTTACCGTCGTGCATCAGATCAAAAGCTTCATTGATTTTATCCAGTTCCATGGTGTGCGTGACAAACGGTGCCAGCTCGATTTTGCCGCTCATGGCATCTTCCACCATTCCCGGCAACTGAGTACGCCCTTTCACGCCGCCGAACGCCGTACCTTTCCAGACCCGGCCGGTCACCAGCTGGAACGGACGGGTTGAAATCTCTTTTCCGGCACCCGCCACCCCGATAATCACTGACTGTCCCCAGCCACGGTGCGCACTTTCCAGCGCCGACCGCATCACATTGACATTGCCGATACATTCAAAGGTATGATCCACACCCCATTTGGTCATTTCGACCAGCACCTGCTGAATAGGTTTGTCATAATCATTGGGATTAATGCAGTCTGTGGCGCCGAACTGTTTTGCCAGCTCAAACTTGGACGGATTGGTATCGATAGCAAAGATGCGGCCCGCTTTTGCCTGACGTGCGCCCTGCACCACAGCCAGCCCGATACCGCCGAGGCCGAATACCGCCACAGAATCCCCTTCCTGTACCTTCGCGGTATTGTGTACCGCGCCGATCCCGGTGGTCACGCCGCAGCCGAGCAGACAAACCTGCTCCGCATTGGCCTGCGGATTGATTTTCGCCAGTGATACTTCCGCCACAACGGTATATTCGCTGAATGTTGAGCAGCCCATATAGTGATAGAGCGGCTGACCGTTATACGAGAAACGGCTGGTGCCGTCCGGCATCACGCCTTTGCCCTGGGTTTCGCGGACGGCAACACAGAGGTTGGTTTTACCGGAGGTACAGAAATCACACTCACCGCACTCGGCGGTGTACAGCGGGATCACATGGTCGCCCGGTTTCACACTGGTCACGCCCTCACCGACCTCAACCACCACCCCGGCACCTTCATGGCCGAGCACCACCGGGAACAGACCTTCCGGATCATCACCGGAAAGCGTGTAGGCATCGGTATGGCATACCCCGGTGTGACTGATTTTCACCAGCACTTCACCTTTCTTCGGCGGTGCCACATCAATTTCAACAATTTCAAGGGGTAAACCCGGCCCGAAGGCGACTGCTGCGCGTGATTTCATAACGGTTCCTCTGTGTCTGAGGCTTATCATGGCAGGCGATAAGCACGAATGCCGTCCACCATACCGCACAACAGCGCTGCCTGTATAGCGCCGGTCAGCAGGTGGCCGCCACCACGGAAGCCGCGACCGCGCCGGTGGCACCGGACGAAAACCTGCCGCCGTTATTGCGGGAAGCGCTGCAGATTATGGACAGTGATGATGGTGAACAGGCCTTTCTGCACAGCCCGGAGAGTCTGATTCGGGGGTTTGAGGTGCAGCTTACATCAGCACCGGGGAGTTGCTGATAACGAAAAAAACGAAAACCATTATCGTCCGGCCCGGTAACGCAAATTCGCCAGATCATGACCGGACGGTTGCTGGTAAATATCCAGCCGGAAATATTTTGCCGACGCATTCACATATTCAAATATCTGCGACTGAGTTTCCTCATAATCAACCCAGGTGGTGGAGCGGGTAAAACAGTATATTTCAACCGGCAATCCCTCCGGTGTCGGCGACATGGTTCTGATCACCAGATACATATCCGCCCGCACATCACCGCGCATTTTGATCCAGTTAAGAAGATATTTGCGGAACAGCTGTAAATTAGTGACCCCTTTTGCCGCCATCCACTCTTTTACGTCATCATAACCGGTATTTTCCGCCAGTATTTCATCCAGAGACTGACGAAATGACTCCTGATTCCGCAGCTCCATTAATAACGTTTCATCAGCAAACGATACTGAGGACTGATCAATATAAAAACTGCGTTTAATACGGCGGCCGCCGGAGGAGAACATCGGCTGCCAGTTAGTGTATTTTTCGGTCAGGAAATCTTTTGTCGGGATCCTTGAGATCGTATTATCCCAGTTGCGGACAGTAATGGTATGCAGCGCAATATCAATCACTTCACCGCTGATATTACTGCCGGGCAATTCTATCCAGTCATACAGTTTCAGCACCTTACCGTTGGAAACCAGAATATTGGCCACAAAGGATAATAAGGTGTGCTGAAAGACAAACATCAGAACAGCTGCAACGGCACCGAAACCGGAAATAATAATCAGCGGCGACTGCGAGGTCATTAACGCAATAATCAGGATAAAGGAAACAATCCACACCCCGATTTTGGCAATTTCAATATACCCCTTTATCGAGCTGTTACGGTACGATGAACGCCCGGTATGGCGCAGGATAAATATATCCAGCCCGTCATTAACCAGTGAAGCCAGATTAATAATCAGGAATGCGCTGCATACAGTATTAAACAGAATATTCATTTCTGCCGAAAAGGTCGGCAGCATCTTATTAATATACAGCACCAGCGTGACAGCCACGACAGAGGCACTTTTCTTGGCAATACTGTGGATCATGCTGTCGTCAGTCAGGTTAGTAAATAACGACAACAAACGTTTTGCCACGCGCAGAAATATAAGCCGCCCGAGAAACCAGGTGACCAGCAGAATAACCACCAG